>JAFDKH010000427.1 GCA_019307065.1 Deltaproteobacteria bacterium | reverse complement strand
ACGTTTGAACCGGTTCCTAGCTTCTGTCCGGCAAAGACTGCAAATTGTCCCGGCTGCATAGTAACAACCTCCGCGGATGCCATCGCACCCAGGGAGGCGAGTGTAACTAGTGTCATAATCAGAAAGTTACGAAACATGGTTTTGTCTCCAAACATGACCCGGTCTCACTGCCGCGGGTCGGCATGGCTGCCATGCCACCGGCTTCGAGCAAGACTCGGATCAGGGCTTCATAAAGCCCTCTGTAGGAACACTACGATTCACTATCCCCCGGACAAATAATCGGCGGTTTTTTTCTGTGGCGAGCTTACCCCAGTTACAAACGAGCAACTGGGGTATTTTTTTGACTCGGCGACCGTAGGACAATCCACATCCCCAACGCCCGATCGCCTCTCGCTCTCAGACTCTCTGCCCTCTTCCGGGCTTCCGGTTAACGCACTCGTTCGAAGTGGACCCTATAAACGGCAAAATTCGACATCGCCTGCGAAGGAGTGCAAATCAGTCTGCGAAACTTTGATGGCAAATAACAAAGCCGTTGGACCCAGGTTTGAATCGAAGCTAGCACATACTTGAAGTACCGCAGGAACTTGACCAATTCTGACAATTTCACTCAGCTCGACCTAGCGATTCCAGAGTCTTCTTTAGAACTTCGTCATCATCGATCCGACTTTCTTCCCCAAGCCTCATCAACTCCCCGGCTACCGAAGTGTCGCCAATTGCGGCCAACGCTTTCAGCAAGATGTCCTGATGATATGATAGAAGAGGCGGACCCTTCCTGAGTTCATCGAGAAGATGCGACACGGCTCGTTTGTCCCGGGTCTTTCCCAAGGCTTCGAACACCGCTATCCTGTAAGTGCCGCCTATTTCCTCAGAATCATACTTCAGGGCGACCAGTAAGTACTCAGCCACATCGATCTAGCCGAAGAGGCCAAGCAAGTACTGGACGAATCGCGGACTTGGCCTAATGGCATTAGGATAAGCAAGAAAACGGCAACAAACGGAGCTGGCTTGACGGTCGGCCCCTTTAGTCTGAGTCGTATCACCATGCCCCGAAACTTACCCAGTTCAGGCTGGTTCTGGCTAAAAAACCCTGTCAGGCCAAGAATTCTCCTGGGTTGACGGTCCAGTTTTTGCTAAAATGAAAACAGAGGTTGTAGCCGGAGGGAAATGTCTCCGGCTTTTTTCATTTTCGTCGCCCGGCCTGTGTAGCGAACTGTGCTGATCGTAGACACTATCGGCACGTGGAGTAGAGAGAAGCCGTGTGTCGTTTTTGTCTGTGAGCAAGAAAAGCAAACACGCCGTAGTGAATCTTTATCTGAGATAATCGTCAATAGCAGAGATAAGGAGCAGAGCGATGAAGAATCTAGTAAGGTGTTTTGTTCTGGGATTGCTGTTTGTGGCCGTCTCGTGTCAAACTGCTGAAGCGGCCGGCCTCAGAGCGATGGACGCGATATTCCAGTCGGCCGGGAACGATCGTGACGACTATTGGTGGCGGTTGGGCCAAAACGGCTACGTGGGAACCTTCATTAACCTGAACAACCCCGCTACCGTAAACATCAACATAGACGCCAAGGCCGAGCAGACGGACGGCGTCTGGCCGGAGATGGACCTCCACATAGGCGACCGGAAACTCAATTGGACGGTCAACACCGAATACCCGACCGACTACACCGGCCAGGTTTCCCTTGGGGCGGGTACACACCTGGTCCGCACGGAGTACATCAACGACACCGAGTGCGGGGAGGGCGGGATCACTGGAAATCACACGTTGTATTTGGGCACCCTGAGCCTCACCGGAGGAGGTGTGGAGATACAGAACGTGGCGGACCGCGCCCATGTCAACGCCGCCACCGACACGTACATCGAGAACTATCGCAAGGGCGATGCCAAAGTGGGGATCCGGATCAACGGTTCGCCGGCCCCGGAAGGTATGGCCATCCGCGTCAAGTTGACCAGCCACGCCTTCAACTTCGGCACGGCGGTCTCCGGCGTCTACTCCACCGATCCCAAAAACTATCTGCGCCCCAACCCCGAGCCGGAGAGCGACGCCTACATCTATCAGCAGAAGCTGAGGGAAAACTTCAACATGATCGTCCCGTCCAGCGGCGGCAAGTGGGCCAACAACGAGCCTGACTGGCTCGGCGGCCAGGGCCACGTCGCGATGGAATGGGTCGATCAGTTCCTCGATTTCGCCGAGGACAACGACATCCGCGCCCGCATGCATACCACCACCTGGTTCCACCGCCAGACGCCCATGTGGGTGATGAGTATGGTAGACTTGGCGTTGACGGGAAATGAGAATGCGAAGGCAAGGCTGAGAGCGGCGATCAGC
>JAFDKH010000426.1 GCA_019307065.1 Deltaproteobacteria bacterium | reverse complement strand
ATATCGTCGATTCTTCGATGATATTGACGCTGATATCGAACTTGGTTTCGGTTGGGCTTCGTATAAAAAGGCCTCTTTTGAAACAAAGGAGGCAATAGTCGATCTTCGCACTCGAGTCGGTTGGCGTTTAGAGCTAGGCCCAACCGCGTTTGGGATTTGCTTTGGACCGGTCTTGCGTTTGTTTATTCAAAACAGGGAAAGAACCGATCAAGACAGGCTGAGCCAGGCAGGGCTCGCCATCGCGACTTCGAGCAAAACTGTAGCGCTATTCCCGGGCGGCAATACCGAGGTCAGCTGGAGTCTTTTTCTGGGAGATCGAATCGTTTTGCGGCTGGCCGGTTGGGTTTCGATATTCGCCATGAAGGTAGCCGAGACAGATGGTACTGTTTGGCAAGCGGTGCCGGTTCTGGGAGCATCGGGCGGTTTCGGGTTCCGGTTCTAGGTGGGATTATGATCAGGAATATTCTCGCATTCGGATTGTTGTTGATGGTTTGCATAGTTGCTGCCTGTGGTCCGATTGATGCTCCTGACAAGTCAGGTGAAGTGTTTTGGACCTTGACTGCCAAGATCAAAGAAGCCCCCGACGGAGTGATTCCCGGCACTCCGCGGGCAGCCTTTGCATGGTTTGTGGAATTTACAAGCAATCAGGATTTAGGTGATCCGGTTATCGTCGACGATGTTTCAGTCACGCCTGAAGTGCCGGTAGAATTTTATTTCAATTTGAACGAGTTCCCGCATGATAATTGTCTTCAGCAAGCCATTGAATTGACCGGCGATCTGGCGGGCAGCGGTTTCCAGATAGCGACTGGCAAAATCATGCTCTACGACGATACCAATGAGAATGGCAAGCTGGATGTTATTGACGGACAAGCCATGGAGTTCACGGACCAACTGATCGGCCCAAGAGAAGAGTATCTGTTTGTGTTTTTAGAGGGGGATCCCTCGGGGCTGACCAGCCAGGAGTTCACGCTGCATCCCGGGCTCAATATTCTACAGTGAACTAACGACGGCGTGCTGGCCCATGACCTCGAGCATATTATGGTTCTGAATCTGAACGCCGAAGCGGACTAGGAGAACTGAGTATTGCACCAACCAGTCTGAAAGTTTGTTGCAGAAAGGCTACCCCGATGACTATGATCCATTCGTCGTGCGCGAATCTGTTCATGCCAACGAGGTGGTTGAAGTAAGAGGATTTCAAAATGGGCCCATACATCAGCGAGGAGCTCAACAAACTGCCTTGAAAAATATTGAAAAAATATCGATTGTGGTTCCTGTTTTCAACGAGGGACCAACCCTGGAAGAAATCCTGAATAGGATTCGAAAAGCGCCGATCTTCGACATCGAGAGGGAGATCATACTTGTTAATGACTGCAGTACAGATGACACTGCTGCAATTCTGGAGAAAGTGACTCAGCCAGGAGAGAAGGTCATTAGCCACGACAAGAACCGGGGCAAGGGCGCTGCGTTGCGTACGGGATTCTCTGCGTGCACTGGAGACGTAATCATCATCCAGGATGCGGATCTTGAATATAATCCAGATGAATATCCCAAGCTATTGGAGCCCATTATCAATGGATCAGCTGACGTGGTTTTTGGCTCCCGCTTTAAAGGCTCCGGGCCACACAGGGTTCTGTACTTCTGGCACTACCTGGGCAACCGTTTCCTGACCTTTTTGTCTAACATGTTCACAGATCTTAATCTTACGGACATGGAGACATGCTACAAGGTTTTCAGGGCAGAGATCTTGCGTGACATGTTGCCGAAGCTAAGTTCCGAACGTTTCGGATTCGAGCCTGAGGTGACTGCCCGGTGCGCCAAGCTGTCAAAAGCAGGCCGTTGCCGTATCTACGAAGTGGGTATTGGCTACCAAGGCAGGACCTATCAAGAAGGCAAGAAGATAGGGGTCATGGATGGGCTAGAAGCAATATGGTGTATTTTGTATTACAACCTTTTGAAATAGCAAATGTTCCATGTTCGCGTCCCTAGCAATCATACTCGGAAAAAAATTGGTTATCTCTGACTACTCAACCGATTTAGCACGTTAATACTTACCGAGTACCAACGATAGCTGCCTTTAGTTCTGACAGGGTCGAGACGTATCCGTCCGTTCAGGGTCTTGTCATAAATACCGAGTCAGACTTTATTCTGCCTTTTACATTATTTGCTACAGCTTCGTTGATCGCAACAAGAGATGGATGATAGACAGGTGGGGTGTTGATCAGGTCATCAAGGTTCGAATGGAAGATAAAGTAAAGAGCGGGGGCAATTTGTTGTCTGGCAAACTGCATCAACTAGCAGAGCAAATAGACTGCCTCCAAAAAGAACTTGTAGAGC
>JAFDKH010000063.1 GCA_019307065.1 Deltaproteobacteria bacterium | reverse complement strand
GATGGACTTTATTTTCATGACCTCCCGCGCCGACGCTGGCAACGCCTACATCTACCGCAGCGACGGTACCCTGCATGAAAACGTGGAGCTTACCCTGCTTCCCGCCAACTCTAGCATCACCGTTGCGGCCGACGCTTTCTGGCTGGTGCACACCGGCCAGGAGCTGCAGGGCTTCAACCTGATGGGCGACATGGAGTGGTATGCGATTCTCGGCGACACCCACATGACCTGGATAACCTCGTCACCCACCATTGCGCCGGGAGCCATCGTCTACGTGCTCGAGTTCACCGACTACGATGCTTTCACCGGGCGCTTGCTTGCCATCCAGGGCTCGGCCGAACTGTTCCAGGGCACGGGCGCCTATCCCAAGTTCCGCGGCGATTGGTGGAACACCGGCTGGGGATTCTAGCTGAGCCGGGGCCCGACCGGACAAGCTGCTCTTCCGGCGTGCCCCTGGTTGTCCCCATTAATGACTCCCGAACCGACACAACTACACAATCAACCCAATCACTTGAGATTGGTCTGCCTGCTCGGCCAGTTCGCCGGTTTAGTTTGTGCGCTCGGGCTTACCTGGCTTCACTCTGACGGAGATTTCAAAGAACTGATTGCCGATCTCGACGCGCCAATGTTTTCGGTTCTGGCAGTCTGGCTGGGGTCGATCATTCTGTTAGTCTGGCGCCTGCCTGCCCGCATGTCTGCCAGGCCGCTGATGGCTGTCTGGTTCGGTCTGCCGCCGGTTATAGTCGGGCTCTTTTTCTCCTGTTTGACAATCGGTCAGCTGCCCCTCGGGCCTGATCTAAAAGAAAACTGCGATCTACTGATGCTGATAGCGTTTTTGGCCGAGCGCACGAGTATGGTCGGCCTGTTGGGCGCGGGAAGCATTTGGCTGGGGGCCCTGGCAGGCCTGGGCAAGATCTCCGTATCAAGTGGCCAACGCTCAGAGAGACGTCCCTGGTTGGCCTACTGGATGGCTGCTTTCATGATCGTCGCGACCCTGGCCTGGACTTTTCTCGATCCGCTCCAGCCTGCTCGGGCAGAAGTAGGTGGATCTGCAGTCAAGGGACTCTGGATACTTTTTGGCTCTGTTTTCGTTTTGGGTTTCTGGGCCGAGGGCGTACAACGCATAAAGCCGGCCGAACTAAAAATAGCGCGGGTAGTCACGGCGGCCATGGGCCTGATTGTACTGGGGCTGGCATTGGTCAGCTACCATCGCCTGGTCGGCTTTTATGGCCTGGCATATGATTCGACAAATCTGAATATGGATGTTCGTTTTCAAACGGGACTGGTAGCCGCCACGGCATTGGTTCGAGCGGGCCCGTTTCTGGCCGGCGCGCTTTTGGTGACGTTTGTGATTGCCGTAAGAGGAGCCGACTCGAACCAAAGAAGGCGGATTATGGCCCTGGGGCTCTCTTTACTGGTTCTGATCGGGCTGCGGCTGGGTTATGAAGTCGGTTTTCGCAGCGGACATCAAGACAGCTGCCATATTAAATTTCCGCGCGCTTTAGATTTGCCGGTTGGAAAAGCTCTCGAAGAGTCCAGTCAAGACCCAATCCTTGCCTTGACGGGCGCTAAGGCCTGGTTGAACTCCGAGCTTCTAGACATTTCCAAGGATACAAAAATCGAGTTTCCCAAGCCGACTGATTCCAAAAATGCTGTCCTGCGTCTGGCCGTCGAGAAACAGTTGAACTTCGACAGGCTCTATTCTTTCATCATGAGCGCAGCACGTTCCGGCTGGTGCCGGTTTCGGTTGATTGCCCGAAAGGATTTCGACCGACAAGATCCCTGCCTGATTGAGCAACGCTTGTTCGGAGTTTGTCTGCAGAGCAGATTTGGAGAACTTCCATTTGAGGTCCCCTGTCTGGGACAAAATGTTTACGGGCTGGGAGATGATCGTAAGCCCGGTAAAACTTTGACCGCCAACTTGATTGTCGAACCCGATCGGATGGAAGTAACTTTCGGCGGCTTCGGGCACCCGGTCGAGTTTCTGGATTCTTTGGGGAAGGTTTTACCCAACAGGTTTGGGGTCAGGGACTTAGAAGGGCTTAGCGACGTTTTAGGCGAGGCCAAAATAAAACAGACCGGTAGTCAGACAATCATTTTACTGCCTTACCAGGCGCTGAGCGTAGACGAGCTGGTTTCAATACTGACCATAATCAGGGGCTCAGAAACTGAGAAACAGTTCTCGAACATAGTTATCTCTCAATTAATCAGGTAGTTAAGAGGTTGATCGTGATCACAGCCAAATACTCTCAGGTGGGTTATCGCATGGGTTGAAAATTGGCTACATTTCCGTAGAATGTGTGAACTTGTCGTACATTTCAATTTCAGGAGGAGTGTCATGAAGATAAAGAATTTTATGGTCGGCTTGTGCTTTTTGGCTTGGCTGACTGTCCCAGCGGCAAAAGCGACAACCATGCTGTCGTTTCAAATCGAGGACATGGCCAAATTGGCTCCGATCGTTATAATTGGAGAAGTCAATCAGGTTTATTCCAGTTTCAATGCCGATAAAACCAAGATCCACACCCGGGCTGTGATCTCGCCGATCGAGATCCTCAAGGGCCCGGCCGATCTGGGGACCGTTACGGTAAAAATAATTGGCGGACAAGTCGATGGCAAAGTTGCCACTTTGCCTGGCGCCCCGAAATTCGAGGTCGGGGAAAAGGTCTTAGTTTTCTTGGAACCGCGTGAAGACGGTGACGGATACCTGACCCTCGGTTTCTTTCAGGGTAAGTACACGGTATTCAAAGATCCCAAAACCGGTCGCGATATGTTACTGCGCGATGAGCCCGGCCAGGCTGTCAAGCTGTTAGGTGGCCAGGGCAGTCATAAGTTCGAAAGCGCCAGAAGCCTGGATGAAGTACGGGCTGTGATTCGCAAGCTGGGAGGTGCGAAATGATCCGCCTGATCGAATCCAAAGGTTTTTTATTTTGCTGCCTGGCGGTTTGCCTGATAGGGCTGGGCGGTTTCGGCTGCTCGAGCGGCACTAACGTTCCGGTAGACGGCGGCAGCGACGGCGATGTTGATGGCGGCCAGGAAGAGTGCACCAATAACACCGAATGCGACGACGACAATATTTGCACCGATGACTTCTGCGACTGGGGCAAGTGTATCCACAACAATAACCTGGCGGCCTGCGATGACGGCCAGCAGTGTTCGATCAACGATCGCTGTAACAATGGCGTTTGTGTCGGGCAGTCGACCCAGGATTGCGACGATGACAATGAATGTACTGAAGATCGTTGTGACGATGTTCAGGGCTGTACGCATATCCCCAACACTGCCAGTTGCGACGACAACAGCGCCTGTACTGTCGGGGAAACTTGTTCCGCCGGCGCCTGCCAGGGTGGCACACCGATAACGTGCGACGACTCCAACCTGTGTACCGATGATAGTTGCGATCCGTCCAGTGGGTGCGTCTTTACCAACAACTCAGACACTTGCGATGACGGCCAGGAGTGTTCGACCAATGACCACTGCCAGAACGGTGTCTGCGCCGGTGATTCGGTCAGGGATTGCGACGATAACAATCTCTGTACGACCGATCGCTGCGACGATGCCCTGGGTTGCGTCAACTCCTTCAATGTAGCGCCCTGCGACGACGGCAACCAGTGCACCGAGAATGACGCTTGCAGTCAGGGCAGCTGCATGGGCGGGTCGATGTTAGACTGTGATGATGACAACGAGTGCACCACGGATTTCTGTAACGAGCAGACCGGCTGCGTAAACAACAACAATACAGATCCTTGCGACGACGGCAATGCCTGTACGGTCAACGACACCTGCTTGGACGGCGGCTGCGTGCCGGGTTCCGCCCGCGATTGTGAGGACAACAACGTATGTACCGACGACTCATGCAATATTTCGCTGGGCTGCGTCAACGCCGAAAACAGCGGACCCTGTGATGACGGCGATCCGTGCAGCGAGGACGATTTTTGCAGCGGCGGTGAATGCCAGGCGGGCGCGAGTGCCTTCGATTGCGACGACGACAATGTATGCACAGACGACGACTGCGACCCGGACATCGGTTGCACCAATACGCATAACACCGCTAGCTGTAACGATGCCGACCCCTGCACCATGGACGACATCTGCGGGGGCGGCAACTGCCAGGGTGTTCCCCTGGACGCTGATGCAGATGGTCATGTGGCCGAAGGTTGCTTCGCCGGTGATGATTGCTGTGATTCCGGCAGCGAAGCCATCGCCGGTTGCACAGTGGCCACTGCCGGCCAGATTAATCCGACTACCTTCGAAGGGCTCTCGGCCGCCGGGACTTGCACGGATGGGCTCGATAACGATTGCGACGGTTTGCTCGACGCCAACGATCCTGGTTGTCAGGCTTGCTCAGGCAACGAAGATTGCGACAACGATGACGTCTGTGACGGCTTAGAAACTTGTGTCGGCAGCGAGTGTCAACCGGGAACCCCGCTTGAATGCGATGATCCCGAGATTTGCACCACCGATTCATGCCATCCGGTTGATGGTTGCCAGCACGATCCCAACGATCTTTTCTGCGACGATCAAGACCCCTGCACCATCGGCGATCAGTGTTCCGGCGGCAGTTGCCAGCCGGGAAGCGAGAGCCTGGTTTGCGATGACGGCGAAGACTGCACCGATGACAGTTGTGTCGCCGGTCAGGGTTGTATCTTCACCAACGACAACAACAACAGTTGCACTGACGACGATCCTTGTACCGGCGGCGACTATTGCAGCTCGGGCGAGTGCATAAGCGGCACCGGCGCCCCCGACTGCGACGACGAAAACGACTGCACTAACGACACCTGTGTGGCCGGCCAGGGCTGCGTATTTATCGCGGATGACAACAACAGCTGTGCCGACGGCAATGCCTGCACCGAAAACGATCACTGCGACGACGGGTTATGTGTAGGCACTGGGATGGTTTGCGACGATACCAATCCGTGCACCGACAACGAGTGCGATGCGCAGACTGGCTGTGAATATCCGCCCAACGATGGCAATTCCTGCGTTCATGGAAACGAGTGCATCGTCAACGATCATTGTGAGAATGGTTTTTGCATTGGCGATCCGCGCGACCAGGACGACGATGGTTACGGTGATGAAGCCTGCGGCGGGGACGACTGCGACGACGATGACGATCAGACTTACCCGGGCGCACCCGAGATCTGCGGCGATGACAAGGATAATAACTGCAACTACCTGACCGACGAAGGCTGCGGAAGTTGCTCCGGGGTAGATCCGAACGCCGAGCTGGTGATCGACAACGATGAATTCGGCGGGGCCTATCTGATTGATATGAACGACGAAGCCCTGAATGTTTTCTTTGTCGAATCGACTTCTTACACGGTTATTCAGGCCAAGGCGGCCTTTTATGATTTCGATTGCGGTAACGGCGGCGACCAGGGACAGTATTCGCTGCATATCTACGCCGACGACGAAGGTTCGGTCGGAGCCGAATTGGCTTCGAGCGATCCCGTTACAATTGATCGTCAGGGTGGCTGTGATCCGGAGACCGACCCGCAAGAGATCGCCTGGCAGACTTTTGTCCTGACCACACCGGTTTCCCTTACTCAAGGGCAGCTCTTCTTTGCAGCGGTTCGTTCCCACCAGCAGGAAACCGATTCAGAGGGAGCAGGCGACGCCTTCTTGCCGATCTACTCGCTGCCGGTCTTGATTCCATACATGGGCGGTTACTTGTATGACTCCAGTGAGAGCGGCTATGGCTACATAAACGGCAACTGGCAATTGCGCGTAGAGGGTTGCGGCGACGGCCCCTGGCTCGAACTCAGTGATCACTCACCAGCCACAATCCAGCCCGGCACGGCTAGCTCGATAAGCACAACCCTGCGCAATCGAGGGTTCTCGGATGCCGCCTCGGTTGGCGGGGTGCTGAGTTGCGATCAGCCCGAGATGGTGATTGTCACAGACACTGCCTCTTATGGAAACATTACTACAGGCGGCACGGCTTCCAATAGTCCCAGCTTCTCGGTTCAGCCGGATGCCAACGCGTATGGAATTTATGGTATGCGGGTCGATAGCAGCGATGGGACCGGTGGTTCATGGACGCATGCCTTTGGTTTGTATGTCCAGGGTTCGGGTTGTACGCAGGACAATCACGGCCTGGTCGTCGATAACGGTACCCCTTATTATATTATACCCCTGGCGGCCAATGATATGTTTGGCAACTATTTCGCGGTTGACTCGACTTCGTTTACCATGACCGCGGTTCAGGTCCAGATACACAAAACTGTTGCCAATCCCAGCTCGAGTAACTTCAGGGTAAAGATCTACTCGTATCTCGCCGGCGCACCCGACCAGCTGTTGGCAACATCGAGCTGGTCGAGCGTTTCCGGCACCGATCTGATTGACCATACTTTCAACTTGTCGACTCCCTTGACTTTCAAGGAAAACGACACTTTCTTTGCTTTTGTTGAATCGCAAAGTGATTTGACCGGCTTTCCAGAAGATCATTTTGCGCCGCTGTCCGATGATGGGAGCGGTGATTCATGGAGCAATGGGCTGCTCTGGGATCAAAGTGAAGGTACCTGGGTAGTTATTGGTGTTGCGGCAATGATTCAACCGCGTGGCTGCCAGGCGACTGAACTGCGCTACGATTCACACACCACCAATCCTGCCGGCGTCGATCCGGGAGATGCCGCCAGCATGACGATTACCCTGGCCAATGACGGGGCCCTGGCGGCTACCAATGTCGTGGCTACTTTGTCTTCGAGCGATGCCGACGTGACTGTTGGCCAGGCTAGCGGGACTTACGGCACGATCAACGCCGGCCAGACAGATTCGGCCAGCGGTTATCAAATAACTGTTGCTGCTGGGGCCGACGAGTTCCAGTATTTACTCGATTTGGAGATCACCGACGGAGTCAATACCTGGAACGATGTTGTGCCGCTGAGACTGGCCGGCGGGCAAGTCGACTTGTATTTCTCCGAGTTCGACACGGTTGCGGCCGGCAACGACATTCATTACAACTTCGAAGTCTCCAATCAGGGCAACGTTGATTGCATCACTTCTTTCCAGGTCGATCTCTATATCGACGAGGAAACGACGCCGTCGACCGGTCAGGCCGGCGACTGGAACGAGAGCTACGATGGGTTGGCCATGGGGGACAGCATTACGGTCAGTCTGGTGCTGTCGGATGCCGGTCCGGGCGAATACTCGGCCTACGTTCAGGCGGATACCCTGCAGGCCGTCAGCGAGTCTAGTGAAGGCAACAACATCGACGGACCGTCGACGGTTACTATCGGCACGACCGATGTCTTCGAGTTGCTCAGTCCTCCCCGAAAATGGTTCAACAATTTCCCGGGTGATCCGGTCGAATTCAGGTTCGTGACCGGCAACTCGCAGACCGGGCTGACTCAGGCCGAGGCGCGGAATGCCTTCCGCAATGGCTTCCAGCATTGGGAGGATGTCCCGACCGCCAGCATTACATTCGCCGAGGAAGCCGAGACAAGCCTCAGCGGATTCAGGAGTTGGGATGGTCATAATACAATGTCTTTCAACGATCCCGACGGCGAGTTGGGCACCGGGACCCTGGCGGCCTGTGTACCTGCCTACGACTCCTTTGACACAATGGACACCAACGGAATTACCTTTTATCGCATGACCGACGCCGATATCGTCGTAAATAACGGCGTTGCTTATGGGACCAACGCCGAGGCAGGCGCGGGCGGTTGCTGGTCTGATCCGGTGACTGATATCGAGGGAGTTGCAACCCACGAACAAGGGCACTTGCTAGGTCTAGACCACCCCGACGTAGTCGACGCCACCATGTATTATGCCATCGGGCCCTGCGACCCCAGTAGTGTGACTCTCGAAATATCGGACACCAACGGCGTAACCTTCATTTACCCATAGTGCTCAATAATAAAAGGGGCCCGCCTGGGCGGGCCCCTTGTCTCTTTCGGCTGTCAGCGACTTCAGACTGCCACTACCTGGTTGCCGCCGTTTTTACTTGCCTGGAGCAAGGCCTGATCGGCAGCCTCTAAAATGGCAACTGCGTCCGAAGCGCTATCGGGAAACGAGGCAATCCCGACGCTGACGGTCACTTTTCCGGATGGCTGTGATTGTCGACCGATAAACGGGGTCGACTCTACGGCTTGAGCCAGGCGCTTGGCCTTTGTAATTGCCCCGTCCTTGGGTGTCTCGGGCAGAATAACGATGAATTGATTTTCTCCAAAACGAACAGGGATATCTGACGCCCTGAAACAGAATAGTATGTCATCACGATGTGGACGCGACTTCAGGTATTGGCCGAACTCGCTAATCAGTAGATTGGCCGCCAGTCGACCGTTTTCCTGAACATAGATCCCAAAGTCATCGACTTCACAAAATAGCAGCGACAATGGGTGCCCGTGCCGGGAGGCGCGCGAGAGCTCGGCCGGGATGCGATTACGATAGTAGCGGTGATTGAACATGCCGGTCAGGTCGTCAATCATCGATTGTTGAAGCATGCTTGCAAAAACTTCAGCTGATTCCAGGATTGTGTCTATTTGGGCGGCCAGGGGGTGCAGAATTTCGTTTTCTTCGGCACTCAGCGGGCGATCTTTGGGCGGCACGAGCAGCAAAGCTCCGACAATCCGGTTTTCTTGAACCAGGGCTCGAGCAAAAAGATCGTCTCGCCCGAAGGCGGCCGCGGCCATCTTGGAAAAGCAGCTCAGAGTTGCCAGGCGTGAGGCGCTCAGGAATATCTTTTCTTGATCGTCGACAGAAAGCCGTAAGTGTAACAGGTTTGGATCACAAGTCAGCGGGCTCGAGGCAAGTTCCAGATCGAGTTGACTCCCGTTCTCGCTAGCCAGCATCAATATCGCCGAGGAGCCGCTGACAACACCAGCCAGGTTTGTAAGGCAAGAGAACTGGATTTCACTGCGATCAAGATCAATCAATTCGCACTGACAGCGCTTGATGATGTTCAAAAATCCTTTGAGCAACTGTTCTTGATTAAGGTGTCCCTGTTTTCTTGGAAAATCGGCCACGGGTACCCTTCCGTTATTGTCAGCAGAGCATAGCCGCAGATTGTAACTTACGCAATAGTTCCTGGAAAACTCACAGATTTGATGGTTTCAGAACTATCTTGCGATAATTGAAGCTGATGACTAAAATAGTTGATGCTTACCTTATCGGGGAGGTGGTTTGGATTAACGTGAATGCATCAAGCGAAAAACTTCCTAGCCGGATTCTGGTTGTCGATGACGAGTTAGTTGTTTGGGAAGTAATCCGCAACGTACTTGACCGGCCGGGGTTCTTCCTCGTTTATGCCGATGACGGAGAAAAGGCTATTGCTTTATTGCTCAAAGAACCATTTGACCTGTTAATTGCCGATAAGAATCTGCCGGGAGTGACCGGCCTGGATGTAATTCGGAGTGCCAAAGCCAAAGATGAAACCATGGGCACTCTGTTGATAACCGCTTATGCGTCCAGAGAATCGGCCGAAGAGGCCATGGCCATCGGAGTTGATGATTACATAGTCAAACCTTTCGAGACTTCCGATCTCGAAGATAAAGTTTCCGAAGTACTCGAAAACCGACGAAAACGAATTGGCCAGGTAAGTTCACCGCCAAAGTCCAAGACAGGCCGCCTGCGGGTAATAATATGTGAGCCGATTGAAGCAACTCGTAATAAACTAATTTCGGGGATCAGATTGCTTGGCCACCTGGCGTTCGAGGTTGACAAGGTGTCGGATGTGCTCGAAATGATTCGCAATAAGCAGGCCGAAGCCCTGGTCTGCGACCTCGGAATTCTTGAGCGAGACAATGCCGAGGCGTGTTTTTTACGAGGTACTCTGCTTGTCAACCCGGGCGTGCGTTTTGTGGTCGTAGCCGGAGAGCGCGGCCTTGGTGGTGCCGTGGAAGCTATTCATCACGGAGCCGGTAAGGTCATTTATCGACCGCTGTTGAAGAGAGATGTCGACGTGTTTGAGGCCCTCAGCGCGTTTCTTGGAAGGGTGAACCGCGCGACCTAGTCCGGTTCGAGAGCCTTTGTCAGTGCAAAGAACAGCGCAACCACTTGCTCGCCGGCGCTGGTGTCCCGGGTGGTCCCGGATACTTTTACCTGCACTTCAACTCGAGTGTTTTCGTCTTCGGCCTGGACCTCGACGGTGTAAGTAAAGGGTGTCAGTAAAGGATGCTGGAAAATGAGACGATTGCCTTTGTCGACCGTCAACTCGGGAGGCTTGGGCTTGAAATCTCTGCGTTGATGGGAGAAAGTGCGTCCGACCCAACCGAGTACTCCAGCCTCAGAGCCGTCAACATATACGCGCGGCATGAACTTAATCATCCGGATTACAGCATCCGGGTACGATCTGACTACCCAGGACTTTTTCCAAGAACCAGCCAATAAAGTCTCCCCCTAACGGCGACAGTTTAGACTGTCGACCGGCTTTCGGAAAAGCAAATATTCATTTGTTCGAGTTCTTCAAGCACAGGATCGTAGACTTCTGCGACTACCGGGGTGTGGACCCCGCTCAACTTGATGCGGTCTTCTAGTAACATGCGCACTCCGATCGCGGCCGGAAGTGAAACCGTTCGGGCCATCGAGCTGTCGCCGTTCGGGATGCCGTAGTCGATCATAGTCGCAGTAATGCACTCCTTGCGCCGATTATTGTCGTAGGTAAACGTGATGTCGTGACGCATCAACAGCATATCACGTTCGCCGGGCTTGTAGGTGAGGGTCTTATTCATTCGATCGGCCAGGATATCCATCAAAGAGCCTTGCTCAATGTCGATCTGCCGATCTTCAAGCAAACCGATGTATTCCATGGCAGCCAGCGGAGATTCATCTGCGCTGATATTTAGTTTGGCAGGAATTGTTTCTTTTATCGGTTTTGAAAAAAGTTTTTCCATCAGGCCCAGGTAGGTCAGGCCGGCAAAAGACTGCTTGGGCTCATCCTCGATCAATCCCAGTTTGATCAACTGAGTGTACAGCACACAGTGTCCCAGATTGCGCAGCGTTCCGCGGAACATGTTCGTGACCTGATCTGAGAATTTGTAGGTGTCAATATAGGCGACCGAATCGCGGTTGGGATAGCCTTCGAACTTGCCGACGCCTGGAATATCCACCATGGCCGGATCGCTGAAAAGTCGATCGGGAGATACTTCGATAGTTTCACCGTTTTTCAAGTAGCGGGCGCTGTTGCGTGCGGCGATTAGTACTCCCTTGGGGCTCCAGGAGAACTTGTAGCCGAAAGGATTATCGTTGGCTTCGGGGGCCGGCAGCCCTCCGCACCAGGAGGAGAAGCCAATCAATGTTCCCCCGGCCCGCTCTTCTGTGTGGATAACTTTCATGGCCGACATGTGATCGATACCGGGGTCGACCCCCATTTCATTGAGCAACAACAGGCCTTTCTGCCTGGCTTCAGAATCAAGCGCGCGCATCTGCGGGCTGACATAAGAAGTCGTGGCCATGTGCTTACCCTGGTCGAGGCAACTCCGGGCGACATCGATATGACGCGCGGCCGGCAGCAAACTTATGGCTACATCGCACTCGCCGATCAGGCGATGCATGGCCGGCTGATCGTCGACGTTCAGGGCCAGCGCTTGTCCAGCCGGGTGATTATCGATTAGGTTTTCGGCCTTAGATACTGTCCGGCTGGCAACCGTGACTTGGTAGCCGTGATCCAGCAAATATCGAACCAGTGGACGAGAGACTAATCCGGCACCCAACACCAATATTTTTTTCACTTTAAACCTCCTTATTAGCCGTCGAGTTTTGCGTACAAGTATTCGTAATTAGGCGCCAGCTTTCCGCGGTGCGCGATAACAGCTCGCTTGATCGGAGCCGGCAGAGCCAAATCTTCGAATTTCGCAAAATAATCGGCCCGGGCAATCTCGGGCACGAAACCTATCAGAGCGTTACCGAAATCCCAAGAGCTCTCGACCGGCAATTCGCAGGGCAGATTGTCGACTGCCAGCACAACCGGCCCGTCGCCTTCGACTCCCGATAAAATCGAATCATCTTGCACTTTGTAGACGAAGACAGGATCGTCCGGCTCGGTGCTCTTGAGAGTACACTCCAGGGCTCCCTCGACATCACAGGAGATATCGCCGAGAATCTTCAGGCGCGGGGGAGTCGCACCTGACCAGATCGCGCGCAACAGCTCTTTGGTAACCAGGCGCGGATATTTTGGTGACCAATAGATGCAATTAATCAAAGCGGTTAGGTGAGGCACGTACTGTGCAAAGTTTGCCTGATAGAGTTCGGGTTGATCGTAGTACTCCTGAAGTTCGAACTGTTTGGCCGCGTCTTTTGGTTTTGCCATATGTTCTTCTTTGAAGACCACTTTATACAAGTGCCGCGCGTCAGGTTCGTAGCTGCGCTTGGCTAGCTGTTCGGGTGAAATTTCTTTGTGAGGCAGTAGGTCGAAGATTTCCTGGGCCCCCTGGGAGACATTGCCATATCCGGCGAACCCGAAAACCATCGGATTATACAGATCGGGCAGGTCTTCGAGGCGAATCTTCTGGCCGACATCCCGCACCGCCAGTTTGACTTCGTCGAGGTCTGCATATTCGTGGGTTGCCTTGAGCAAGCTAAACGGGGTTTGAAAGCCCTCGGACTCAAGGCGGCGGCCCAGGGCCCAGAGAGAATCCATCATTCCGGCCAGGCCGGCATGTCGTCCAAAGAACACCAGGCGGCGGCCCGAGTCGTCAGTAACTTTTTCGTAGTCGATCAGGGTGCATTCGAGCTCGAGCAGCTTTTTCAGCATGGGCATGTTATGTGGCTGGCCCTTGATGACGTGAGCGAAGTAAACATAGGCGCCGTTTTTCCGAAATAGCTCGACCGGGATCTCCTTGACGGCGAAAACCACCCGGCAGCTCGAAAGATCCTCGTCGATCTGCGCTCCGGCGTCGCGATAGGCGGCTTCTTTAAGGGCCCGAATACCGGACGGCTGAACCACGACCTCGACACCCGCGCCAATGATTTTTTTAACATGTTCGGGAGTTAACGGTACTCGGCGCTCCCAGATGTTTTTGTCTTCTCTTCGAATCCCAATTTTCATGGTTGATGATGACCTCCGATCCGTCTTTATAAAACTGCCTGACGAGCTTGTCAATCACTGCAAGCCCGGCCATACTAGCCAGAAAGATCAACAGTCCGATCATGAAACCAGCTCTCAAACCGAAACAGTCAGAAAGATAGTCAAAGAGCTGGATCAGATGGAACCCACAAAGGCAAAATATGTCGCTTCGTTTGCCTACTTGCTCAGCCGGGTTGCGCATGCCGATTTGGATATCAGCGACGAAGAAACCCGCGAGATGGAGCGGATTGTCATGCAGCAGGGGGGTCTTGAAGAAAGCCAGGCGCTGATCGTTGTGCAAATGGCCAAAACGCAAAAGACGATGTTCGGCGGCACTGAGAACTTCTTAGTTACCCGCGAATTCGGTGAAATGGCGACTCGCCAGCAAAAGCATGCCTTGCTGAAATGTCTATTTGGCGTGGCGGCTGCCGATTTGTCTATCTCGACGATTGAAGACAATGAGATCAGTCAGATTGCCTCAGAGCTAAACCTGACCACGGACGAGTACACTTCGGTGAAAACAGAGTTCCGCGAATATCTGGCGGTACTAAAAAAAGCTGAATAGTGCCCTATTATCCGTCTTTTGGAGGGGAGGCCGAGTATGCCAAGCACCGATTCGAGCGTAATGACCACGAGTTTACGGCGCAACTGCCTTGCCCTGATCGCGGCTGTTTTTATTGTTCAGGTGTCGCCTTTGACTTTGGCCGACCAAGAAACGCAGGTTCAGCCCGCCCTGGTTGAAAAATCTAATCCGCGCGCGCGTTTTTACAAGGCCGCCATACAAAGCGTTCCGCAGCAAGGTGACAAGACGCTTTCTCCGTACTTCTTCGTCTTTTCCGACGACCCCGAGACAGATCGCCTGCCGCTCAAGAGCACCCGGGCCGACATTCAAATTGCCGGTGTGATCGCTAACGTAAAAGTAACCCAGGTATACAAGAACGAAGGCGATAACATCCTTGAAGCCGTCTACATATTCCCCTCTTCGACCCGAGCTGCCGTTTACGCCATGCGCATGACGGTCGGCGAGCGAATAATCGAGGCCCAGATCATGAAGCGCGAGCAGGCCCGCGAGACCTACGAAAAGGCCAAGCGTGAAGGGCGCACCGCCTCACTGCTCGAACAACAGCGGCCGAATGTGTTTCAGATGAACGTGGCCAACATATTGCCCGGCGATCAGATCAAGGTTGAGTTCAGCTTTACCGAATTGCTGGTTCCAGAAGACAATATCTACGAGTTCGTCTACCCGACCGTGGTCGGCCCGCGCTATTCAACTGTTGTTAAAGACGGCGCCCCGGAGACCGAGAAGTGGGTCGAGACTCCCTATCTACACGGCGGGCAAGCGGCGCCCTATTCTTTCGGTCTGGATATCGGCCTGCGATCCGGTGTTCCGGTCCAAGGAATCGTCAGCCCCAGCCACAAGATCGAAACCGAGTTCATCAGTGACGGCGAGGTTAAAGTCAATCTGGCCGAAGATAATCAAGCCGCCAACCGCGATTTTGTCTTGCGCTATTCATTCAGCGGTCCGCAAATCGCCAGCGGTATGCTCTTGTATCCCGGCCAAGACGAGAACTTTTTCTTATTGATGATGGAGCCGCCGGAAAGAATCAGGAGTGGAGACATCGTTCCGCGCGAGTATATCTTCATCGTCGACGTCTCGGGTTCGATGGACGGTTTCCCCCTGGATGTTTCCAAGCAGTTAATGGATGACCTGTTGTCGGGATTGAATGCCGACGAATTTTTCAACGTGATTTTGTTTGCCGGCGGCAGCGATGTTCTTGCGCGACGTTCGCTTTTGGCAACCAGGCGAAATATACGCCAGGGCCTGCGATTTGTCTGCGAAAGCAGCGGCGGGGGCGGGACGAACCTGTTGCCTGCTCTGCGAAAGGCCTTAGCCCTGCGGCGCAGGGAAGGTACCGCCCGCATCATTGTTGTTATTACCGACGGCTATGTGGGGGTCGAGAAGGAAAGCTTCGATGTGATTCGCGAGAATATGGGCAAGGCCAACTTGTTTGCATTTGGAATCGGCTCATCGGTCAACCGGTTTCTGATCGAAGGCATGGCCCGGGCCGGTCATGGTGAGCCTTTTATCGTGCTGGGCGGAGCAGAAGCAGAAAAGCAAGCCGCGCGATTCAAGGAGTATATATCGGCCCCGCTAATGCAGGGCATCTCGGTCGAATTCGAGGAGTTTGACGCTTACGATCTGGAGCCGATTGCAGTCCCGGATCTGTTCGCCCAGCGCCCGGTGGTGGTCTTCGGTAAATATCGCGGCCAGCCGCGCGGTTCGGTTGTCATCCGCGGACACGTACCGGGCCAGAAACTCGAGGGCCGCCAGGCGGTTTCGGAAGGGATCATATCCGAACAGAACGAGGCACTGAGATATCTGTGGGCCCGCCAGCGCATCATGCGCCTGGCTGATATGAACAATCTGGCCCCCGGTTCGCAAAACCAACCGATCATCGACCAGGTCACCGAATTGGGGCTCAAGTACAACCTGATGACCAAGTTCACTTCTTTTGTAGCGGTCGATACCGAGGTGCGCGCCGACGGCACGAAAAGCACCACGGTCAGGCAGGCGGTGCCGATGCCCAAGGGCGTCTCTGATAGCGCTCTCGGGAGTGGCGAAATGCTTGCATCCTGCGAGTTTTCATCTCCGTACAATAGCTCGGGCAGTTTCTTCTCGTTCGAGGGAGGCTTGCGTTTCGCGATCAACTTGGACGTCTTCACTCTGACCGGCTCGACCGACGGCGGCAACATAAATCACTTTGCCGAAATCGATTTCTTGTTGATGTGGCCTTTGTTCAAGTACTGGAACCCATACTACGGTCTGGGCATGGGAGTTTTTGCACCGCGCGTCCGTTTCGGCTTCGACGTCTTTTTTGCCGGGCGTGACGAATCGGGACTGATGCTCAAGCTGGGCGGGCGCTATATCTTGACTACCTGGGTGGCCGACCAGCCGGACTCTTACGAGAATTTCGACGCTAAGGATGACTATGCCCACGGCTTCATGGGAGAAATTGGAGTCGGCTGGCGCTTTGGCGGGCACGATTTGGGTATCCAGCTACTGGCCATGTACCTGGTCGGGCCGATGTGGCCCCAAAAAGGCGCCCAGGGCCGCAGCTTTGGAGATGTCAGCCCGAGCGGCACAGCCGTCTTCCACGGCGGCACGCTCTCGCTGGCCCTCGATTGGTGATCTTGGTTGTTTAGATCTTGAATTTTTTCCAGTGTAAATCGTCATGAATAATCAAAAGGAGGTTTTGATAATGAGAAACATCGTTATTTTACTACTGGGGCTGGGAATTTCAGTAGGCGCCCAGGCAGAAGATGTGTCCTTCACGAGGTCTCACAAAATGGAGGGTTATGTCACCATTTTCAAGGTTGTCTCCCCGGAAGGAGCTAAATGCAATGTCAAAAGCGATAGTAGCTGGTTCGGGGAAAAGGATTTCGAGGTACCCTTCAAATTCAAGGCCCAAGCAAAATATTACTACACCTTCGATTGCCTTTTGCCGTCGGGGCTGCGTTGGCGCAAGAAGCTGGAACCAAAGGCGAACTACACCAGCATCATTAAAATAGGAGCAGGCGAGGCGTCGTCTCCTGCTCCCACCAAGGTCGTCACATCTGGTGGCGATTTCGAGCAGCTTCTCAAATCGGTTAAAGAAGCCTCGTTCGAAGACGAAAAAATTCGAATACTCGAAATGGCGGTGAAGGGCACACACTTCTCGGTCAAACAAGTCGGTAAGTTGATTGATGCATTAGATTTCTCAGAGGGAAAGATCAAAGTCGTCGAACTGACAGCCAAGAAACTGTCTGACCCAGGGAATAGCTATCAGATCCTCAACCACTTCGAATTCGAAGGCGACAAGAAGAAGGCGAAAGAGTTGCTGAAGTGAAAGGCCAGGCATGCCCAATCGATTCATGAGGCTACGCTCGGGTCTGTTTTTGCTGTGTGTCACAATGGTGGTAAGCGGTGCCAGGGCGGGTCCTTTGGACGATGAGCCCAAGCGACGCATCTGTAAGGGGTCCGGATCCGTGATTCCCCAGACCCCCTTCGAGCTGCGCTATCATTTCTACGTGGGCCGGGAGCACGGCTGTTCGCGCTCGATGGAGAGTTTCGGCGAGGTCGGCACGCTGGACATCAAGGTTGCCGCCGGGGGCAAGGCCACTTTAAAACTCGACTTGTTTCACTCGCACACTTTCGGGCCTTCTCTCGGGTCGTACAAACAGGGCAAGCGTGATTTCTCCCACAACGACTCGCGGGTGCGGATTGCCTGGAAGGGCAAACTCGAAAAAACGCCGAATGGTTTTGTGCTGCGGTTTTCTAAGAAGGAGATCAGCAATGATCTATGGGTTAAGCCCGAGCACACTGTGAAATCCGGGTTGACACTCACCTGTCAGGCGGATTACCTGCTCCTGGACCCAAGAGACATAAAAACCAAGCAGGTCGCGGAGTGTACCCCGGTAGTCTTGTGCAAACCCGATTTACCAATCCTCAAGTTCTTAGACGATCACGTACGCGAGTTGAGCGCTAAGCTCTACTACAACGATCAACTGCCCTTTGCCCTCAAGCCCGGTCTGGATGCCAACATCAAGAAATTCTACAGCTCGGATTGGGATTATCTCCACAAGGCCCGGCTCTGAAGTTTATCCTACTTCCCCTTGACCAACTTCAACTTCTCGAGCAGGCCGATCAGGTTTGTCAGATCTTTTTTGGTCTGCGCGCTGGCAGAAATGTGCAGCAATAAGCGATCGCTGTCCGGTAGTCGCAGGAAGACCTCGCGGGAGAAAGTCGTTGTCTTGCCATCCGGAGAAGGAACGGAATAATCCTGCCACTCGACCGATTGCCCCAGCAGTTTGCCCTTGATCTGCTTTAGAGTCTTCTTGGCCGCTGCTATACGGCGATGGTAGTAGCTGGGATGTCCGCCGACATATACACCGATGGCGGGCGCAGGTGCGCCCAGCGGCGCCAGCTTGTGAAGCCGGTGAAGCAAAAAATCCGGCCCTTCCTGGTGAGTGTTGCTCCAGCCGTCAGGCACCTTGATGACCAAATGACGCCCTTTCTGCATGATGTCCAGTTTGCGATCGCCGGCTGCGATGCTGAGCTTTGTCTTTCCAATCCGCAGGCTGTCGCTCATGCTGCGGATGAGTTTACGGATTTCAACCACGTCCTTGGCGGCGGTCGGGTTCAGGTAGAAGGCCAGGTACTGGGTGGTGCCGTCGGTATGCCCGCAAAAAACCCCCTGGACGAATATGGCCTCGCCGGTGGTGTCCAGCGCAGAAGGTACGATGCTATACGAGTCAGCCAGAGGTGTGCTGGTGCGTGTGACCTTGAAGGTCTCCCCGGCTTTGGATTTCCAGCTCTTGACGTAGGCGTTGACCGTCTGGCCCAGGTCCTTGCCCTGCAGAGCGAACATCTCGTAGACCATCAGCACCAATTTTTCTTTGCCGAGCTGCAGCACCAGCCGGGACTCTTCGGCGGACGATTCCTCGGCGGCCATGATGCTGGCCCGGCGGGGCTCGAGCTTGGTCTTGTCTGGTACGCGAATCGACAGCCGTCCGTTGAGAAGCTCGACCGTCTTTGACGGTTTGAGCTTGGCGAGCTCTCCGGCGCCGGCTTCATTGAATGGAGTCATCAAAATAACCGCCAGTATGAGCCCAAGTGGCCTACAACGCATGAATTGCCTCCCTCGGTTAGTTTGTCTATTTCCAAATACACTTTGTTGTGTCCGGCTTCAGGTATTCAACTTCTAAACAAGACCTGTTCGCGCTGAAACCACCAGGTGGCGAACCACAACAGCAAGCCGGCATAGACGCTGGTCGACAGGAAAATCACGCCGACGTGGGCCCAGTGCTGATCGAGATTGCCGGTGAAGATTTCTTTTAAAGCTAAAGAAATATTGACGACTGGAATCGATGAAGTCAGCCAATCGAGTTTCACTCCGGGAATAAAAGACACGAAGGCCGGCATGACGATGACCATTTGCAGCGGGCTGGCATACGACTGAGCTTCTTTGAAGCTCTTGGCGAAAATCGAAATAGCCAACAGCAGCGAGGCAAAGATGCAGGCAACCGGAACCACCATCAAGATTGCCGCCAGGGCCTCGGTCAGGCTGAAAGAAAAGGAGCCCTCGCTGAACATCGAAAGCGTCGAGAAGACGCCGACCTGTAAAGAAATCGCCAGGCTGACCGTAGCTAGGACGGCCGACACCAGGGCGGCTACCAGGATCACGCCGAATTTGCCCAGCACAATCGAAAGCCGGCTGACCGGTGCGACCAGCAATGTTTCTAAAGTTCCGCGTTCTTTTTCTCCAGCGCCTAAGTCGATTGCCGGATATAGAGCTCCCAGCATGGCGAAGATCAAAATCAAATATGGCAGGATCTGTGAGAGGATCTTGACTATCAAGCTCGGGCCCGGCAGTCGTTCGGAGCGCACCTTGATTGGTTTGGCAAATCCACCGGGCAGGTTGTTATGGCGGATTCTCTGGGCGGCGATATCCTTTCCCAGTGAACTGAAGATGGTTTTCAGTCCGCTCAGGGCGGTCGAGGAGCGATCTGATGTCTGCAGATAAAAGACACGCACCAGGGTGTCGTCTTCTGCGGCCAGGCGCGCTTGAGTGTCTTTGTCGAATTCGATCGCTGCCGCTATTTCTTCCAGGCGGACTGCCTCGAGCAAGATCTGTTCTTTTAGCTCCGGATCGTTGAAATCGCCGAAGTGATCCGGCAGCGCGGTGATAAAATTGAAATTCGGCGGAAACGCGGACGCCATAATGCTGGAGGGTGAGAACTCGAACTCAGCGTCCTGAGACACGATCTGTAACTGCTCGGCCAGTTCGGTCGGGTCGACTCCGCGTTCTTTGAGTAGTTTCAAAAAGCCTTGCGGCTCACCCTTGAGCATACTCAGCTCTTGTTCCGAGATTCCCTTTTCTTCGAGGAGCTTGGCAATTCGCTGAGTCCGGCCGACGATATTCGAACGCTCCTTCAGTCCAGCCACCAGTTCGGGGGCCACTTGGGGGTTGAGCACCAGGACGTTGGATTGCTCCTTGGCCAGTTTTTCAGAAAAATGAACCATCAGCTCGGTGGTGATCCACATCAGCAGCGGTATCGACAGGGTTGGAATGATCAGCATGAAGATCAGCGTGCGCCGATCGCGCATGACATCGACGAGTTCTTTTTTGAAAATTGTGAACGCTTTCATTTTGCTTGCTCGACTAGTTTCACAAATGCATCTTCGACCCGCCCGGAGTCGGTCCGCGCTTTCAAGTCGGCGATTGACTCACAAGATAGCATTTTGCCGTTGTGGATGACCCCGACCCAGTCGCAAAGTTTTTCGACTTCTTCCATGATGTGAGTCGACAGGACGACGCACTTGTTTCGTTTACGACAGTCCTTGACGAAGTCGACGATTGTGCGTGAGGTCAAAACGTCCAGGGCGGTGGTCGGCTCGTCAAAAATCATGACTTGCGGATCGTGCAGCACGGTCCGCACGATAGAGACCTTCTGCTTCATGCCCGACGAGAGTTTGTCGCAACGCCGATCGGCGAATTCGTGCATATCCAATAATTCGAATAACTCGTTGATTTTGGTTTTTATATTCTGATCGGACAGGTTGTTCAAGCGTCCGAAGTAGGTAACCATCTCCCGAGCAGTCAGGCGTCCGTAAAGGCTGGTGGCGGTTGACATGAAGCCGATATGCTTTCTGACGAGTTTTGCAGCCTTGGTGATCGAATGCCCGGCAACCGTTGCGTCTCCGCTGGTTGGTTTGAGCATGGTTGCCAGCATGCGCAGCGTGGTGGTTTTGCCGGCCCCGTTTACTCCCAGCAAACCGAAAATCTCGCCGGTGCGGGCTTCGAAGGAAACCTTATCGACTGCCCGGAACTTGCCGCGCTTTCTGGCGGAGAAAACCTTGCTCAGGCCGCTGGCGGCGATCTGAATGTCGGCAGCGGCGGTCATGATTCTTTGAGTTTCTCGAACGGCAGGTTTTCGAGATAGATGAAGGTGCCGCTGGCATGGGCCACAAGATTATCATTAGCGTCCCAGCAGCGCATTTCGGCTACGTCCTGACGCTTGCCGCTTTTTATTATTTCAGCCCGGGCACGCAGATCTGTTTTCTCAGCCGGTAACAGCAAATGCAAAGAAAGTTGGCTGGTTGCGATCCAGCCATCGCCGCGATGGGCCAAGGCGCAAGTGAACCAGCCGGCGTTATCGAGCAAGGTAGCTATGGCGCCCCCGTGAGTGCAGCCCAGACCATGATCCAGGTCGGGGTTATAAGGCAGACTGATGGTGGCCCGATCCTGGTCATCGAAAGACAGACGCATGCCGAATGTTTGTGCGATTCGGGCGACATTATTGAACAGGTGCAGGAGTTTTTCTTTTTTTGATTTGGGCATTTAGGCACCTCAGTCGGTTTAGAACCTGGCAATCGCCTTGAGTGAAGGCTGGATGGCGTCGTAACTGGCGCAAGCAACCTCAACTCGCTTGATACATTTGTGTTTGGTGTAGACAACCCCCAGGCGAACGGTGAACGCGCCTGATTTTTCCCAATCCAGGTACAGCGACGAAGAGACTTCCCAGGCGTTTTCAGCTCCAGTATTGTCTCCGTCCCTTTTGAACCAATCGATCCAGGTGAAAGAGCCCCTGACGGTCAGGCGCAGCAGGCTGCCCCACAGAAAATCTCTGAGACGCCAACGAACTTCGGCCCAGGGCTTCAAGCCCCACTCGCGATAGCTGATATTGATAGTCAGGTTTTCGTCGTAGACATCACTCAGCCTACGCAGGGGTGTTTCCAAGCGAATCTTGGTGACCAGATCTTGAGACCAGCGCTTTTCCCATTCGAGCGAGGGCAGGTAGCGATTGGTCGTGCCCGTCACTCCGGTGATAAGCGGGGTCTGCTTGAGTTCACTGACGTCGAAGCGCAGCGTTATCGGCGATGTGTAAACCGGCCGGAAGGTCAGCCGGTTGAGGACCTCGTAGTAGTGCTCGGTCTCCAGTTGGAGCTCATCCTCGCTAATCGTCCACCACTTGCCGCGAGTCTCAACCCGAAAAGGATCGTCGTAGTTGCCGTAAGACACGCGACCCTCGACTTGATGTTTCTGCAGGTGCAAGTCCATCGCCTGGTTGCTGGCCTCTTCGGAGTTGGTGTAGCCATAGCCGACCGCCAGCATCAAACTGCCGAGCGCATCGATCCAGCGCCCCGGAAACATTTCGATTTGACCCGAAAGCAAGGCCGCCGCCGTCTCGACGGTTTCGGTCGTATCACCGACGTCTTTGTCGCCTTTGTAGTGAGAAATCTTGCCGTTGAAAGTCGGCACCAGGCCTTCGACATAGCGGCTGGCCGCCCCCATAATCAACTCCCAGGCTTCCAGCGGTTGCTGGCCGATCGGGCCGGAGCTTTCTGTCGGGTCGAAGGTTTTACGCTCGAAACGAGCGTAGGCGTCTTCGGTTTTGGTTGGCGCCAATTTGAGTTCGAAGCGCATGTTCTGGGCGGTGCCGGGCGCGCTGCCCAGGTTCGACCAGCGCCCGTCTTCTGAAATCGCCGGACCGGAAACCTCGTTTTCGGAGTGATCGAAATAGGCCTTGATGGCGAACTTTCTGAACCCCAAGAAATCCAGGAATCCCTTGGCCAGATCGTATTCCAACGAGCCGGCCAGACGCAGCTTTTCATCCTGGTGGCCGGCGCCCGACAAGACGCTGCGGCCGGCCAGAAACCAGACGGTCGGCCAGCGGGCCTTCATGAAGGCAAGTTTACCGAGCAGGTTTTCGTTTATTCCTTGACCCGAAGAACCAAGGGCCAGGTCGGGCGCCAGATACGAACGTTGGTGATCGTAGAGTACTCGCAGCGACAACCAGCGCAGCGGCATGAAGGTTGCGTCGCCCCTGATGTCGGAGGCAAACTTGCCAAGTACGGTGCTGCGCGTCCCCAGAGTTTCGAAATCCTCCGAGTGGATTTCGCCGTCGACGCGCAAGTTTAAAGCCTGGGCGTTGTATAAAATATTTCCCGAGGCGGCATAGCCCTCGTTGTGATCCTGGCCGATCCTCGAATGTCCCTTGCCGCCCTGGAAGAACGAATACAGCCTGCCACCGTAGGCGCCGCTGCCCAATTGGTGGTCGGTCCACAGGTCGACGGTTCCCAGGTCATAACGGTCGGCGGTCAGGTTCATGCGGTTCATGACTTCGCCGTCTTTAATGTCCTGGCTGCCCAGATAACCGGCCCCGATCCCGAAATGATCGTTCGGGCTCACTCCAACATGCAGCCGCCCCACCAGGGGCCGCAATGAGTCGTACAGGGTGCCGGAAAGATTTCCCTTGGTCCTGATTGCCAGGGCGAAAAGGTCGATCAGGGTCTCGGTCAATGGGGATTTTCCGTCGATATTCAATTCCACATAAAACCGGCCCATCCACATTTTGATCGCATAGCCGGACGGCAGGGCCATGTCACGCAGGGCCAGTGAGTCTTCATCTTCTTCCCAGACAGCCTCGTATGAGACTGGTCGGTTGAAATCGAAGATATCGCGGGCCTGTTCGGGAGTGCCCATGTCATTGATCTGAACATCGACCGTTGTCGAACCCTGGGCGTATTTCATAAAAACGCTCTCCACCCAGCCGCGTTCGATATAGACCGGCGCCGCTCCGTTTATTTTCTTGTAGAGCCCGCCTTCTCCGGTTACGTAGGTTGGTGTGCCGCTGCGTGAGAAGGTGCCGATTTCATTGTCCCAGGGCAGCATTTCCAGCAGCGATCGGCCGCTGGTTGCCTTGCGCGGAATCTGTTCGTAGGTGTAAGTGATTTCGATCAAGCTCAGCGCGTTGACTCGATCGGGATTCAAAAAGGTCAACTGCCCGGTAGTGTGGGTAATAATGTAATCGATACCGCGTTCGAGAATCATTCCATCGACCTTGACCACATCCGAAGCCGGCGTGATGTACTGTTTTGCCAGTTGAAAAGTCTGCTCGAGGGTGCCGCGGAAAAACTCCCGGCTGCGTACGCCCCGGCGCAAACCGGCTTCGGCCTCGACCGTGACCAGGTCTTTTTTGCGGCCCTGGTTGTCGCCCATGCGCTGATAAACCCCGAGGCCCTCAAGCCAGGCGTCTTGTAGCAGGTCGTGATCGTTTTCCTGGCCGATCATCGGCATTTCGTCGGAAATCAGAAGTTCTTTAATCGTGTCGGTCTCATTGCCGTGTAATCTCAGCTCGCCGTCGTATTCACGAACACCGCTGCTCATCACATCTCCGGCGTCGAGTCTAATCGAGGCATCCAGAGTGCGGCCGCCTTCGAGTTCGGTCCCGACCCCGAGTCGCAGATCCGGAATGAGTTGCATCTGATCTTTACAGGCGCCCCCGCCGCTTTGCCAACAGAATGGTTCTAACGCGTCGTCCAATCTCCGGCCGAATTCGTCTACCGGGTGAGTCGTGGTCCGCGCGAAGTTGCCTTCTCCGCTCATGGTTAGTTCCAGGTTAAAGCGCCATTTTGAAGGTTCGCTCTTTGAGCCGGCCTGGCCGGACCAGATGTCATCGATCGCGAAAGTGACCCAATCGTCTTGCTGAATCGAGTAGCCCTGTAAAGTGACCGGCTGCATTATCACCAACATCGAGCCCGCCAGTGTAATGCCTTCGATCTCGGGATCGGCCAGGCCGTCCTCGGCGCGTTTTTCCTCCCAGACCTTGCGCATGGTATTGAACATGCCCAGGCCTTGATCGGTGCTGACCCATACCCAGGGAATCGCGACTTCAATGCCGGTCACCACGCCTGGCGGTAGACCCTTGCTGTAAATAAAGGGGCTGATCGCGTCGGCGCCTTCGTTGTAGACCACCAGGCCCTTTTCTGTTCCGATCCAGATGTCGCCCTCGACCGACGAGAATGCGGTTATTTGGGGACTGGGCAGACCGTCTTTTTCGGTGAAAGTCGAGACGGCTTCGGTGCGCAAGTCGAAGCGCGCCAATCCTTTTCTGCATAAAAACCACAAGCTCTCGCCGGCCTGGATGATTTCGTAGATCTCGCCGAGCACGAAGCCTTCGGACGGGCCGAAATGGCGCCAGACCTGGGTCTGGCGATCATAGCGATAAGCGCCGTTTTCGGCGGCGAACCATACATTTTGACCGAGTGAAAGGATTTCGTAGACCGGTTGAGCCCCGGGGCCCCGCGACCCGGTCAGCTTGGTCCAGTCGCGGCTATTCTTGTCGTAGCGGACCACGCCCGCCGCGGTGCCGACCCAGACGTAGCGATCGTCGACGGCCACACCGAATACATTGTCGGAAGGCAGCGGCTCGGGCGCATTGAAGGCCTCCCAGCGGCGGGAACTGCGATCCATGCGGCCCAGGCCGCGTGGGGTTGCCGCCCAGACTTCGCGATCGTCGGGGGCCACCATGCGCACCCGATCGGAGGGCAGACCGTCGACCGAGCCGTAGAAAGTGAACAAGTCGCCGACAATTTGAATCAGGGCCTCATCGGTGGCGATCCAGGTGCCTTGATTGTCACGGACGACACGCGGATAGCGGGTGCCGGCCAGGGTCGGCAGTCCAAGGAAAGAAATGAAGAGAAAAACTATAACTGCAAAACCCGTCGGTCGATGGGTCACACGCTCTCCTTGCGAATAGTAAGCTTCTTCATGTCGATTTCGCCGAGCCCGGCCTTGTGAGCGTATTTCAAATATTTAATCTGTTGGGGACGAAACTTGCGTCCGTTGAAGCGGACCTTGCTGAGACAATAGGCGTCGGCCGCAACTGGATCGGGCGATGCCACCAGTAGCTTGGGGGTGACGATTTCGCCCGGACCTTTGGGGCCGTTGGTCGTCATAACCCGGCTCATGTCAACCAGGGTCAAGGCCGGACGAATAGCCAGGCCAAGGTCGGCTATGGCCTGGTGAATGTCCATCATGGTATGAAATGCGGTTCGATCCCAAATCACACCCATTAGATTTTTGAGTCCGATGCTGGCAGCGACCGCGTCGTGGGCCTTGGCAACCGGCAGATTAAGCACCAGATCGGCGTCGAGTACTTCGCGTGACAGTTCGGTTTTTTTTAATGTAACCGCGCCGGGAATGTCAATCAGGCGGAATTGGTGCTGCTGGCCCAGCACGCTAAGTTTTACGCCGCGGATTCCCTGGCAAGCAGCGGCGATACCATTGATCTTGGGAGCTTCGGCGCCGCGCATGAGCGGATAGTCCACAACGGTAACCTTGCGGGCCCCGGCCTTTTTGAGATAGGCGCAGACTGCATGAACCAGTTCCGGATTGGTGTTATTGGCCCAGTCTTCCGGATTGGCGAAAGAGGCGTTGGGTTTGACTACAACTCGATCTCCCGGAGAAAGAAACTGTTCGATGCCGCCTAGTAAATCAAAAGCCTTGGCGACCATGCGCTCAGCATTGGTGCCTTCGATGGCCGCCAATGTCTTTTTGGTTTTATTCGATAGCTCTGCCAGGAGCGGTTTGCTTGCCGCAACGGCTGACTTGCCCAGCAAGCTGGTTGCGCCTGCAGCTATGCCGGCCCGAAGAAGATCTCTGCGAGAAAATCTCATGATTACTCCGGTCGTCTGCGCACGACCAGTGGAAGCATAAGGGCTGTAAGCCATAGGGCCGAGGGAGAGCTCCCGCCGGCACAACCGCAACTACCTTTGACATTACCGTTGCCGCCTTGATCGGCGGGTTGGCTACTGTCAGCGCCTCCGGCGTCGCTGCCGGGATCGGACCCGGCATCTGTCCCGGCGTCGGTTCCGGCGTCGGTGCCCCCATCGGATGGACCGCCGTCTTGATCATCAGGGATATCAATGTCTACCTCGCTCGAATAGGCCGAGATGTTGCCGCCAACATCGACCGCCGCGACGGCAAAGTAGTATGTTCGGCCGGCAATCAGGTCGCTTCTTTCGACTAGAACAATATTGCCGACATTGACATTCTGGTCGTAGCTGAATGCGCCGTCGGAAGGGTGGGTGACGTTTCCGGGCCGGGCGGTCTCGCCGTAGTAGAGCACGTAGTGACTGACCGTTTCCGGTTGATCGTTGACGTCTTGGGTTACCGCATTCCAGCTAGCCTCGATTGTGGCAGCCGTAACAGGAAGACCGACTAGTAATACCAATAAGATAATAGTTAACTTTTTCATGGGTCCTATGTTAATCCGCATTTGTATTGCAGTCAATTGAGTCCGAATTTCATTTTTCGAACTTGCGCAAAACATAAACAAATGCGAGGATTCAGCCGGATCTGCTGGTAAAGCACAATGGAAAAAGCAAACGAAGTTCATAAGCTTGAGATACAAACCCTGGATCGCCTGGCCGCTTTCCCTAATCGGCCCGCCTGTATCGAACCCTTCGACCGATTGTTCAGGGACAGGCTGCGTGAAAAGGAATTGGCCGCTGACGACCGAGCAGTTGTCGGCCAGTTTTGCAATTTTGTTCCCGAAGAATTGGTCCTGGCGGTCGGGGCACAGCCGATCAGGATTGATTCGGGCTGTCACTATTCCGCCCGGCAGGGGTCGAAAAGCCTCCAGGCCGATGTCTGTTGCGCGGTCCGATCCCTGGCCGGTCTGGCGGCCGCTGAGGACTGGCCTTTTTCAGCGCTGGATCTGATTGTTGCGGTAACTTCGTGTGACGGGAAGAAGAAGTTTGCCGAAACTCTCAGCAATCAGCATGACGTATTTGTACTTGATTTGCCCCAGTCGAACCTGGGCGAACGTGCGCGCCAGTGGTGGCTTGGTGAGATCCGACGTTTAGTGGAGCGCCTGCAGAAGTTGACCGGTAAAAAAATATCCAGGCGTTCTTTAAAAGAGGCTATCGAACTGACCAATAAAAGAGTGAGCCTGGCCCGCAAACTCAATCAGCTCAGAAAATCCGAACGTCCTCCGATAAACGGAGCAGACGCCATGTTGGTCATGCAGACCAGTTTCGTGGCCGATATCGAATGGTGGCTTGAAAAAACTGAAAAGTTGGTCGAGGAACTTGAAAAGCGCCAAGCAGATAAGGTCGGCAGCCTTCCGCTAGCCAGGATTCTGCTGACCGGCTCGCCTGTTTTGTGGCCGGATTTCAAGCTGGTCGAGTTGCTGATTAAGTCCGGGGCCGATGTGGTGGCCGACGAGATGTGTTCGGGGACCCAGCGCCTGTATAACCCGACCGTGGTAGACGAATGGACCAAACCCGGGCTGATTCGGGCAGCGGCCGAACGCGTGCTGTTGCCCTGCACCTGTCCCTGTTTCAGCAAAGGCGCACGACTGGATCGGCTGACTGAACTTGTGAACAACTACAAAGTCGACGGGATCATCCACCATTCCCTGCGATTATGTCAGCTATATGGACTAGACTCCCAGACGGTTGCCAGTCAGTTCAAAAAACGCCGGTTGCCCTGGCTGGAAATCCATTCCGAATTTGGGCCGGAAGATGCCGGTCGGATGAACAACCAGATCGAGGCCTTTATCGAGATGCTTCAGGTCGACCGGTAAGCGGATAATAGCGAAATTGTCTAAATGGTTAGTGTGACCAGTTCGAACTCGGTTATACCCAGGCCGAGCTCGGCGGCTTTGGCCAGGTAGCCGGCCGGCAGTCCGGCCCCCATTCCGGCTTCTGCCCGCATTTCGTCCCGGACTTCGAGCCCGCGCGAGTCGATTGCCACCGGGTCAAAGGACAACAATAAACGCGCGGGTGTGCAGTCGGAAGGCTCATGTGTATTACCCATGCAGACACCGATTAGCGCATCCATGATGTGCAGCCGGGACACGCTGGCCACCTCGGGCAGGCTGTTCAGAATAGCAATGTGATTTTCGCAGCCTTCGTGAAATTTGGCGGGTTGCGAAAACGAGCCATAGTGGTTCTTGAGACAGCCGGTAAAACCGGATGCAAGATGGTTTTTCATCACCGAAACATTGATCAGATGATCCAGGCCGTTGGTCAATATCTTCGAAAAGTATATCTTGCGGCCCGACAGACAGGCCGGCTCGATTTCGTAGCCCGGCCCGCTAAGATCACTGGTAGACTTTATGGTCCCAAGGCACTCGACTCCCAGGCGGGCCGGCACGATATCCACGGACTCCAGCTCGTCTACTCTGCGATCCCAAACAAATATGTCAGCGGCCGGTATCTGAGGCCCGTCAGTCAAGGAGCCGACGATTGCCCCCAGAAGTTCGGGCGAAGTCGGTACATAGGGGCTCAGGGTATTTGCTTTCAAAGCGACTTTTTCGCCGGCCTGCCGCTCGGGCATGACCGCATTCCAGGCCCCGGCCAATGTGGTCTGATCCTTCAAGGCCAGCAGGCCGGCCCTGAACATCTCGATTACAACCTCTTCGACGATTATTTTTTTGTTATCCTGTTCGTAAACTGCATTGGCCGAGGACACCTCGACCACCCGGTGTGAGGCAGGCATCAGGTCCTCGACCAGCTCCCGATCTTCACAGGAACTCCAGTCACCTTCTACGTGCGGCAGACAAGTTGCAGCCCCCAGGCAAATTGTGCTGCCACCAACTATTTTGATGAATTTTCGCCGGTTTATCTTTTTCTTGATGTCGTCTTTCATTATGCGCCTCAGGTAAGATTACACTGGAAAGGCCGATTTGTTCAAGTCATCCGTCTTTTCTCTTCATTAAGTGCACTTGACAGTTTAGGCAATAAAGTCGAAAATACTTTAGTTGAGACAATAACTTCTTTGGCCAAAATCAAGGAGATAGGCAAACAATGAATATTGGATTCTCGCAGATCAAGGGCTTTGCCGCTCTGTGGTTTTTATGCGCATTGTTTTTCACCTCATCAACGGTAGAGGCCCACTGGTGTAGCAATGTGTTCAATTCTTATTCCAAGATAGTGGTCAAGCCCGAGCGGGACACGATTGACGTGGCCGTGGGGGCTAGCGGGTCTTTGACGGTCAGGGTCAGGAATAATTTCCCTTATACGATACGCTATATAAAGCTGCGCGCCAATCCACCGGGCGATCTAACGGTTGACTGCAGGATCTCCGACTCGCCTGTGCAAAATTGTGAATCAGATGCAGAAGGCAAGCGGATATACGCCGGTCAGGATGCCGTCTTTTTTCTGGATATTACCCGCAACAGCGGCAGCGATAACAGTGTCGATACCCTCGATCTGGAAGTAGCCATTAATGTTTCCGGGGCTTATTTCAATAATGATTGGCAGTCTTACTTAGACAGTTCGAGTGCCAGCCGACAGGTTTATGAAACCCCGAGTGCAGCCGAAGTCAGGACTTATGCCGAAGGCGGCGCCGGACAATCTGCCGAGATGAACTGGGATGTTTACAGCACCCTGGGCTGCGGCGATTGTGAACTAGATGGAGTTTCCGAACTCAATGACTGGTATGGCCAGTTTTTTGGGGCGCCGGGGGAATACAACCAGCCGAAACAGCAGGGATTGCGAGCCGGACAGGCTATTGCCATTCGATTGAGGCATCGCGGTTGTACCAGTCCCAATCGAAGTACGGTGATTGCCTATTTTACCGATCGGGTAGGCGATGGCGGTGAAAATTATTATGTCAGAGGCATGTCAGCTTTTCTTGCCGCCTACGGAGAGATGGGACAAGGCAACGCGGGTTTGATCAGCGACATAACCGCCCTGGGGACCGACAACTCGAGCCTGGGACGAATGGCCAAATCCGCCCTGCTGATCCTCGATGAGGATTACGAAGCCGATGTCGAAAGCTGCCGGGCTGACGGTGGTGAAGAGATCATTGTTCGCTTTGTGTGTGCGGCCGCCCTGGCCTTACTCGGCGAGCAAAATGATTACGCCGCAGAATTTCTAATGCCCTACACCGGGGATGGCACAACTAATGATGCGAATTGGACCAGCGAATTGATTGCCAGCTATATGTTACAACTGGTAGTCCACGAAAGAAGGGGCGGTCCGGACGGAACCGGAATCGTATCATTCCTCGACGAAGAAGTTGTCCAGGACGATGTTGCCCCCAAGGCGCCAACTAACCTGACTGTCACTCCGGCCAGCTAGCTTGCCGGCCAATACAAATACAGCAACGTAACAAGGAGACGGAAATGAAAAGAAAGTGCGCTTTTCTGATGTGTATTTTTGCACCTATATTTGTTTTAGCGACTGGCTGTAGTTCTTCGGGTGATCCCGTCGTTACACTTTCGGATATGATTCCGTTGAGCAATGAGGTGGTTGGCTGGGAAGAAGATCTCGATGCGGAAAGAAATCAACCCGGCCCGCAGACTGCCGACTGTATTATAAGAGAGGCCGGCGATACCGAAGACTGCGCCGATGACTGGATCAACGGGGCGATTAGCGACTTTGTTGCGACCGGCGGCTGGGTCGCCATAGGAAGAGAGGCCTATAAGAAAGACACCTGGAAGCTCGATCTGCACATCAATGAAATGAGCACCCCGGCGACGAACCAAGAGGTCTATGACACATTCAGCACCAAACTCCAATGGACCGATATTCCTCTGGCTGCCGGCGAGACCTCTGCCCGCATTGGAAGTACTCCTTCCTATTGGGAGACCCATGCGACCAAAGACAAGTATTTCGTCGAGCTTATTTTGATACCTGAATGTGACGACGGCTGCGAGGATGCAATAAAAGAGTTCACCGCTGCCGTTTTGAACAAAATTCCCTAGCTTTTTAACCCGCCAAGGATTAACTGACCAACTTGATAGGACACTCGCCGAATACCAAGGGCTCCTTGTTTCCATCCTTTGTAAAAAGCCTGGTGGCTGCAGCTCTCTTGGGTTGTATGCACCTGCTCATCGGGCTTTTGCCCGGCTCGCCGCTTGCTCTGTCAACCAACATAGTGCTGTTTGCCTCTAATCTCTACGTTTTGTACTGCGCCTGGCTGGTGCTCCGGGACGGCAGCAACATCAGTATCGGCCTGTTTGCCCTGGGCTACATGCTTCTGTTCTTGTTGGTATTGGTATTGCTGGAGCGCCAATCCTTGTTCATCTTGCTGATCATTCTGTATGCCAGCGTATTTCGTGTTCCGGTTCTTTTGGGAATCTTCGTTATCTTTGTTCTCAGTTACGTTGTTTTTCAGCCCTATGCTTTCGAGACTTTCGCGCCCCTGACATTGGCTTTCTGGGCGGTTTGGAAAGTTCACAAATCGGGAGCGGCCTGGTTCAAGGTGGCTTGTCTGGCCGTCGGCCTGGTTGCTCTGGCTCTTGTCCTGTTGCCCCTGGTGCACTTGCTTATTCAAGATTCGCCGAAAACCCTCGAGTTTGTCTTTTCGCGTAGTGATGTTCGGCAGGCGATTTGGGTAAGCCTGGCTTCTTCTGCGATTGCGACTTTAATCATCGCGGTCTGGGGAATTCCCCTGGCCTATGCCCTGGTCCGCAGTGAGTTTCGGGGCAAGGGCCTGATCGAATCTCTGATCGATTTACCGATTCTGGTACCCCAATCGGTTGTCGGTATCGCCCTGTTGGTTATGCTGGGGCCGGGCAGTCCGCTGGGCGAGACCCTGGACGATCTCGGGTTGACCGTCGCCGGCCGTTTTGCCGGTATCATTATCGCCCAGGTGTTTGTAGCTTGTCCTTTTTTGATCAAGACCGCCATGACTGCTTTTGAGGGAGTTCCCGGTCACCTAGAGGACGTTTCGAGAACTCTCGGGGCGAGTTCGGCCAAGACTTTTTGGCGAGTCTCTTTGCCGTTGGCCTCGCGGGGTATTGTAACCGGAATGATCTTGGCCTGGGCCCGGGCAATTAGCGAGTTTGGCGCAATCATTCTTTTTGCCGGCCATCCTTTAACTGCTCCGGTCCTGGTTCACAACGAGTTTCAAAAGGCCGGAATAGCCGAAAGCCGTCCAATTGCCGTGCTGTTGCTCATTATTTGTCTGTGGATTTTTGTGGTATTCCATTTCGGCAAGACCTTGTTGCCGAGCGGTTTTGGAAAGTCCAGGAAGAGGAGGCAGCGGTGATCGCGGTTGAGGGGCTCAGCAGCAACTTCGGTGATTTTGCCCTCAGGGATATTCAGCTGCAGGTCAAGAAGGATTCTTATGCTGTTATTCTTGGCCCCAGCGGCTGCGGCAAGACTTTGCTACTGCGTAGCCTGGCCGGTTTAGATCAACCTGATTCCGGCAAAATAACTATTTCAGAAAAGGATGTAACCGACCTGCCGCCTGAAAAACGCAAGGTTGGAATGGTTTTCCAGGAAGCCTCACTTTTTCCGCACTACAATATAGAAGACAATATCGGCTACGGTCTCAAGGCCCAGGGAGTGCCGAAGCCCGTAAGACGCGCCCGGATCGCCGAACTCGTTTCGATTTTAGGTATTGCCGATATTCTCTCGAGGCCGGTAAGTTCACTGAGCGGTGGCGAAAGCCAGAAGGTGGCTCTGGCCCGTGCTTTGGCGTCACAGCCCGAGGTCTTGCTGCTGGATGAGCCGTTGAGCAAAGTCGATCACAACACCCGTCTGGACTTGCAGCAAGAACTCAGACGAATCCACAATCAGCTGAGCTTGACGACTCTGCACGTAACACATAGCCAGGAAGAAGCCAGGTTTTTGGGTGACTACTGTGCGGTCATGCTGGGCGGACGCATTATTCAGGCCGGGTTGAAAGACGATGTAATGGACTCTCCAGTCTGTCCGTTTGTGGCGCGTTTTCTGGGGCTGGATGTATCGACGAGTTCATTTGATGGGCTTGAATGTGATCAAGAGTGTCTTACAAAACCCGGTTCGTGCAGTCTGCCAAAGAGTTGACAAGCATGCAGAGTAATTACTTACCACTTTGGAAAACCCTCGAGACTCCGTTTTTTTCTCTCGACGAGAGTCACGTGGAAATGTTTTCGCTGCTGGCTCTGTTTCTGCTCACTTTTTTTGTCATGCTGGCAGGTAAACGTCGCCAGATTATCAGGCACGTCGTCCAGCTCGTGTCGGTTCTTATTTTCTTCTATATCGTTTTTTCCTGCCTGGGTGTATTCGGCTTGATAAGAAACACGATTGTTGGATTCAGCCGGATAGGCACCGTCTTTACCGAGTCGTTTTTCTGGATGAGCCTGCCTCTGGTTATAGTCGCTTTTTCATTGACTACCGGCCCTTATTTCTGCGGTTGGATTTGTCCGACTGGTACATTCCAGGAATTAGTTGCGATTCTCAGGAAATATCTGAAGAAATTGTTTTTTCCAAAGAAGCCGTTCAAGCATCAAGTCAAGCTGACCGGATTCAACTTGATTTTAGTCGGGTTGTTTTTCATCGGGTTTATTATGTGGGTTTACTGGCTGGGAACCGTCAAACATTTTTTCGTGGAAGATGCCAGTCTTTATTGGGCAGCCTCTTTGATATTTCTGACTTTTTTGATCCTGAGCAGGTCACTGGACGATCGGGCTATTCGCGCTTTACGCGCGGTAAGCTTTGCGGTGATTGTCATATCTGCCTTGCTGAAAACTTCTATCATATCTCCGGTACACTTTGCTTTTGCCGATGTGCGTGACCCGGCCTCGGCCCTGACTACCCTGGTGCTGGTGGTTGCCTCGTTTTTCATCAGTTGCGCCTGGTGCCGCTATATCTGCCCCTGGGGTTATCTGATGGGCTGCCTGCACAGGGTCTCGCGCTTGCAAATCAAACCCACTCAAGAATGTAATCAGTGCGGCAAGTGTAGCAATTCTTGTCGGGTACAAGCCATTCGTAAAGGAAAGGTCAACGTATCCGAATGCCAATTTTGTCTGGCCTGTGTTGATAGTTGCCCGGAGAATGCGCTCGAGGTGGTCGATGTCTGGAAGAAAGTGCATCGCGAGTAGCCCGGGGTTGCTCCCGGTCGTGATGTTGTTGGTTGGGCTCCCGGCTCTGGCCGGGGATTGGCCATCCAGCCGGCATGATTCTGCCAACACTGCTGCTACTCGGATCACGACCAATCCGCAAGTGCTTCCGGCCTCATGGACTTTTGAAACATCTAGTCATGTCTGGGGCTATCAACCCGGCATGTCGGTCTGGTCTTCGGCTGCCGTAGGCCTGGTTGCCGGCCGGGTAGTTGTGGCCGTCGGCAGCTATGATCGAAACGTCTACCTTCTGGATGCTTGCACCGGAAAAAAAATATGGCGTTACACGACCGGGGCCGGTGTCTATGGGGCGCCGGTTATCTGGCACGATCAAGATCGCCAGTGGATTTTTGTTGCCTCGAGTGATCGCCTGGTCTACGGCCTGGACGCAGAGTTGGGTAGTCGGCAATGGTCTTCGGAGGTCGAGGCCTACCGGCCTACTCTTGGCGGAGCCCGTTTGTCGGCGCCCGTTGTTGGTCGAGTAAAAGGCCAGGCTGCCGTTTTTGTCGGGCATTGGGTATGGGATAAGTCACTTAGTAACAACCTTCAAGCCAGCGGCCTGACGGCCCTGGATGCCCGCAGCGGAAAAAAACTCTGGCAAACAGACTTTCTCGACAACCGCGTTTCGGCGCCGATCTATGTGGACATCTCCGGCAAAGGTTGGATATTTGTTGCCTCACAAGACGGCAACCTGCGCGCTTTAAATGCCGATACCGGCCAGCTAGTGTGGTTTCATCGCGAGACCGAAATGATCATGGGCTCGCCGGCCTATTTTGAGGGCAAGATCGTGATTGGCTCTCATTTCGGAAAGGTGCGTTGTCTGAATGCCGAGACCGGCGCCGAAATCTGGAGTTTCAAGACGGGCAACTGGGTGACTGGTTCTGCGGCTATTTATCGACAAGCCGAGCGAGTTGTGGTGGCGGTAGGGTCGTTCGACCAACGCCTGTATGCTCTCGACCTCGAAAGCGGTAAAAAGCTATGGAGCAGCCCGGTTGCCGGCCCGATCTACTCATCACCCGCAATTGTAGATAAAGGCGAGACCAATATTATCTTCAGCGCCTGGGATCACAGTCTGCATATTATCTCGGGTCGCTACGGCTCGCTGCTCTACAGTATCTATACCGGTTCACCAATTTGGGATGCGATCAGCCAGGGTGACAGCAATTGGTCGTCTCCGGTGGTTGCCAAAATCAACAAACGCTGGATGATTTATTTCGGCTCTTACAACGGTACTTTTTATGCCATACCACTCGATCAGGTTGAACATATCGGCCCGTCTATGCCGTGGAGTAATTTGAGCTTCTGGTTGGGCATGTTATTGGCAATGGGAGTTTCGGTCGGGTTTGGCTTCTATTTCTCAAGGAAAAGACGCCAAGCAGCATAAATGGGGGATCGGGGTGTAAACAGATTTGAGCTTGTGATAGGTTGCTGGCATGGCGAAGAAAAGCTCTTTCGGGCGCCGAAAAATCTCCAGGCTGCGCTTTTTTGTTCAGCTGTTTTTTACGCTGGCCTTGCTGTATGGCGGGTTTGCGATTGCCTGGGTGTCCGATTCAGATTCGGGTATCGAGTCAAAGGTGAGGTGGGTCGATCGCAAGGGGTCTTCCTCGTCGCCGCTTCTCCTGCCGGTCACAGCCTGTGTCTACCAGCGTCAGGGGCTTTGCAAGGGCTGCAGTCTGTATTATCTGACCGATATTGTGACCATGCTGCCCAGCCTTGAGAGCACTTGGGTCCTGCTGCTTGTTTTGTCCTTGCTAATGGTGCTTTTTGGTCGTTTCTGGTGTGGCTGGGCCTGCCCTTTGGGGTTCCTGTCTGATCTGTTTACAAAGCTGAGGACATTTTTCGGAATCGGGCAGGTACGTCTTAGCCGTGGTTGGCGGGACGGCTTGGTGTATGCGAAATATGTTTTACTTTTTTTATCTTTCGGCATTGCCGCCCTGGCAGCCTTTCCCGGCATGGCCGAGTATAAAATGGATCTTCTAGACCCCTTTTGCCAGATCTGCCCAGCCAGGATATTTAGCGCCTTCTTTTCGTTCAATTGCTTGTGCTGGAGCAGTTGGGGTAACTCGGTAACTTCTACCTTTACGATCCTGGGTTATATCGCCTTCGCAATTTTCTTCATCGGCTTGACGGTTCGCAGGTTTTGGTGCCGCCTGTGTCCGATCGGCGGCCTGACTGCGGTTTTCAATCGTTCCGGTCTGGTGTCTATTGTAAAGGACGGGCAGAAATGCACTCGTTGCAGGGCCTGCGCCCGTTCTTGTCCGCTCGATATCAGAGCAGTCTACGAAGGCCGCGGAAAGACCCGAAGAAGACTGTCTCAATTTCGTTTGGCTGGGAAAAACAATTGCCCGCTCGTAGAAAACAGGTTTTTGAGAAGGGTAGTTATTTGAATTTCTTTTTATAGCGCCAGCCCAATCCGAGCAGTAATCCGATTGGCACCACACATAGAAAAATATAGATACACTTGGTTATCCACGGCTTTCGCCGATTGACTTTGATTGTTCCGGCGGGAATCCAGCTGTCCTTGTCCCGGGTGATTTTGCGGCCGTCGATAGTCAGTTCAACCGACGCCAATCGTTTGTTGTGTTGACTGGCCAAATGAAAAACTACTGGCACGCGTCCTTTCCCCATTTTCGGCGATTTCTTCAGGGTGACTTTATAGACTGCCCGGTCTGATGAACGCAGGCTGGTAATCGACTCGGGGTCAAAGGTGGCCGAACAGAATTCACTTTCCACTGAGAGACGGACATCACTGAGTTCTGCCTCGGAAATGTTACGGATTAAGACTTGAATGACCCGCGATTCCCCCTCGAGAGAGACAATCGACCGATCGGGAATCATTGACACCAGGCTTGCCAGGGCCGCGATGATATTCAAGCTGATCATTGTACGGGTGCAACCATTTGGAGTGGAGTTCGGCCGGATCGATCCTTGGCCATGACGTTGGCACCGGCATTGATCATTTCGTCGGCGACCTCTGCATTTTTTGCCAAGTGCAACGGGGTCATGCCGAATATGTCTCTGGCCTCGAGTTCAGCACCGGCTTCTAAAAGCTCCGCTACGATGCCACGCGTGGCGGCCTCGTGTAAAGGAGTCAGCTTGTATCGGTTACCGGCGGAAACCTCGGCACCTTTGGAGATCAACAGCTTGACAATTTTGTCGCATCCCTTCAGCGCGGCCCAATGAAGCGGTGTCATCGAATTTCTTGCGCGAGCATTGATCTGGGCTCCTTTTTCTATGAGAAACTCGACGACTTCGATTCGGTTCTGGATAACCGCACAGTGCAAAGGGGTAAAAAGGTCTTGGTTCTTGGCCTCGATCTGGGCGCCGTTATCCAGCAAAGCTTCCGCCACCGCGCGGGTTCTGGCCAGATGCAAAGGAGAAAGCAAGAGGCTGTCACGGCTGTTGGCCGGGGCCCCCGAGCTCAGCAAGGCTTTTACGACCGCATAAGTTTTTGCAAGGTGCAGAGGAGTAAGCCCGCGCAGATCCCTGGTTTTTGAATCCGCGCCTTCGGACAAGAGTGACTTGAGAGTGTCCAGATTGCCCTGAAAGGAAGCCAGGTGAAGAGGGGTTAAACCTTGTTTGTCGCGAGGCGGCTTATGAAAAGACAACAGGCTTTCTATTTCTACTTCATTAGTACAACCAATTGTGAACAAGCATGTGATAAGCATTGTTGTTTTGAACATGAGCGAATGATTGAATAGAAAGTGTTTTGGGTCAAGCTCTTTCAGTGTGTCTCGACGAGTGCGCGGATGACAGGTGGCACCAGTTGGCGATTTTTACTTCGCGCAGGTACCAGGGGTTTGAAGCCGGAGCGAATGAGAATGCGCGGTCCCTCGGGGCCCAGTAAAAAAGCGATTACTTTTTCTGCGGCGGCTTGGTTGGGGGCCGTCTTGGGAATGGTCAATCCGTAGACGATTGGCTCGCCGGTGATTTGAACAGCTGGTGTGCCGGTTTTCAAGATCACCGGTACCTTGGCGCGCGCATAGGTTTTTGCATGCTGCGGGCTTGACAGGTTGTACTCAACCGGCAAGCGGATGACTTTCAAGTTGTGCTCTTCGGCTATTGAGCGGAAAACGAAAGCATAATCTATGGCGCGCGACTCCAGCAGTATCACCAGCTCACTAATGTCAGGAGTCACGAACTCGCTCGGGCAAAGTTGATTGAGGCGGGCCGGCAGGCCCTTGGCGACCTGGTCGCCGAAGTATAGTTCGGCCAGCTGCCAGGCAAAAAGCGTTTGAAAACCTATCGGCGCCATGTTTTCGTCGACCCGTCCTAGTCGGACATCCGGCCGTAACAATACAGTCGGCCAGTTGGTTGCCGTTATTTCTGCAGTGAAACGACTGTGTTCGCCGTAGGCTAAGACGATCTCATTGCTGGTGAACTCGATCAGCCAGTTGGCATGCTCAGGGATCAGGATCTGGTCAATAATCCGCCAATCGGCAGTCGCAACCAGATCGGCTTTCTGGTTCAGCTCGGATATCTTGCGCGCGGCAACCTGCGAGCCCGAAGGTTCCAGGCGGATGTCCAGACCCGAATACCGGGCCTCGACTTTTTCTTCGAGTTCAGAAAAGGCCCGCGAGAGACTGGCCGCATGAAAAATGGTTACGATTTGGGACGAGTCTTTTGATTGACAGCCTGCCAGGACCGAGCCGAGAAAAAACACGATGATTACGAATAACCGGGTGGGCCAGGAGTTTTTCGGCATCTACTTGATTTTCTTAAGCCAGTTCTGTGTTGATTTCAGGTCGGCACCGCCGCTGGCCCAGCGCAGGATGCCGTCTTGGGTGGTCATAATTGCGTAAACCTCATCGGGGGTCTGGCCCGCGGCGCTGCATTCGCCGTCTTTTTGGGCTGTCTTGAGCCCCAGCTTCTTAGCCAATGCCAAACAGATCTCGGCCGCATCGGCTTTTTTTTCAAACGTCGCCCGGGTCAGACCGATGTCGTTGTCACCGGCCGCGTAAAGAGCAAAAAAAGCCTTGCTTTGTTTGGTCAGCAGGACATCTCCCTCGCCGTCGAACCAGACCAGCTTGGCTGTCTGGGAGTTTGGCAAGTAGCGCATGGAACCGTTGACCGCCCCGCCCGGAAGCAGGCCGATCTCGGCCGGAAACTTGGTCTGGCCGGGCAGCAAGGCCGTTAAAGCCTTGCCGACCGCAACCAGGTCGTCCTTGGCTTTGTCCGGATTGACGGCCACGACCAGCCTGACATATATGCTGCCCTTGAAGAAGCTCAGCATGCCGCCTGCAAGAGTGGCCGGGATGCCGATGTCTACTTTTTGGCCCTTGGCCCGATGGGCATAAATACCGTAGGCATCCACGTCGCTGCCCATGCGATAGATCTCCACGCTGACCTCGCTTGCTCCTTTTTTGTATTTACGAACGCTGATGTCGGAAAAACCGTAGGCCAGATAAAGTTCGGCTCCGCCGTTCATATAGTCGAACAGCCTCTTGCCGACAAACCGCTCAGCCGCATTGCTGGCCGCGCTGTCCGCCCCGAGTTTGTCGGGCAGGTAGCCGAGTACTTTGCCGGGATCTTCGGCTGCAAGAGCTGAAGTTGAGGCCAGAAACATCATCACTGAAGAAAAGACGCAGATTGCTCGCATGGCTAGTCCCCTTGTTGACTCTAGTGGTTTTGACGGATATGAACTCTACATCTTCACAATGACGATCTGATCTTCCGCAAGGGACAGTTTTCCCAGGCCCATTTGTTGAGCAGCCTTGAGGTGCTTGATCTGGCGCGGCTTTATCTTGCGGCCATATAACGGGGCCAGTTCGACCGCGGCGGCATCGACTGCTACCGGATCGGTCCCGGCAATGATTGTATTGCAAGTCGTAAGCTCTCCCGGACCGGCCGGGCCGTCGGTCGTCATGACTTTGATCCCGTCCAAAATGGTCAAATCCGGTTTGAGGACCGTATTGAGATCGGCCACGGCCTGGTTGAGATCGTAGCGCGAGTGAAAGCTTTCCCGGTCGAGGATCAGGCCCATCATGCCTTTCAGTGTGCCCGAAAACCCGGCGGCATTGTGCGACTTGCCGATTGGCAGGGCTATATGCACGTCGCACTTGAGGGCGTCTTTGAGTATTTTCGTTTTCTTCAAAGACTTGCCTTTGGGGATCGGGGTCATGGTGTACATTTTTTCACTGGTCGGCATCAAGACATGCACGTCGAGATCCTTGGTAGCTTCCTTGATGCCGACAACCCGAATGCAGGCCTCCGGACGTCTGATCGGATTATCGACGATCAATACCTTCGAAGCGCCGCAATCGAGGGCCTGTTTGGCCACGGCCGCAATTAGATCGGGCGAGGTTGTGGCGTGAAGTTCGGGAGGAGTCGGAAAACCCATGTTCGGTTTAATCAAAACACTTTGGCCTTTCTTGACAAAGGCCTTCATCCCGCCGAGTGGTTGAAGGGCCTTGGCAACCGCGCCAACCATATCCTTGACGACTCCTTCGCCGCTGACCTTGACCAGCTTGACCTTTTGGCCGCCGGCGAACGCCTGTAGCCTGCTGCCGAATGTAATTGCTGCCGAGGCCAGTGCAGTTTTCTTCAAGAAATTTCGTCGGTTGGATTTTTCTTTGGGCATCCATTACCTCCTGCCTTGACTGTCTAAGAAATAAGATTAACATCTTGTGCGCCAAGTCTCAAGTTGTACTGGTTCTAATGGCTTCCGGGCTAGTGGTGTGGTAGCCTCGCTGCAGGTAGGCACAAGAAATGATAGGAAAATCCGTACTACTAATCGAGCCGCAAGCCGAACGACAGGCCCAAATCGTCAAGGTTCTGGACAAACTCAAGGCCAAAACAACCCTGGCCGCAAATGGGGATAAAGCCTTGTCGTTGATCGAATCGAGTGAATTCGATCTAATCTTTTGCAGCCAGCAGATCTCCGGCCACAGCCCCAAAGAGCTTTGCGAGTACGTTCATGAATTTGGTCCTGGAAGCTTGCCCTTCGTTCTAATCGTAGAAGAGCAAGAAACAGATAAAGAAAAAGCCCGCCAGCATGTCGGGGCTGAAGTGGTTTTTTCGCTGCCCCTGGACGAACAGAACGTCAGAACTGTGACTGGCTTACTATTCGAAAATAGTGCAAGCCTGGCACGCCTGAATCATCTCGAGGAAGAAAACGCCCAATTACGCGTGTCCATGCGCGAACTCCTTCATCCCAACCCCGAGATCCGCTTGCATCGCTTCGATATGTTCAAGCAAGTCATTGCCATGGAAATCAAGAAAGCTCGCCGCTACGGACATCCGGTGTCTTTACTTTTGTTGGCTCTCGACAACTACCAGGAACTATCCGGCTGGTTGAGCGCCAAGCAGCGCAGCACTTTATTCAGCCTTCTGCATCGGGCGGTTGTTCGCGATATACGTGACATTGACATTCCGGTTTTGTTTGCCGAATCAAAAATTCTTGTGGCCATGCCGCATACTCCCCTGGAAGGGTCTGCAATTGTTGCCGACCGGATACGCGAACATGTCAGCCTGATTAAGGCCCCTCCCAGCCTGACCCAGCTATCTATTTCAGTCTCGTTGGCGGTGGCTTCGACCGAAGGCCAGGAGGAACTGTCTTTCGGGAAGATTGTGCAGAAAGCAATGCGTGGTTTGAAAGAAGCTGATATCAAGGGCGGCAATCTGGTTATCGTCTGCAAATCCGACGCCGATAAGGCTTCAAACGCTGAAGCCGAACCAGGCGGCAAACTCGGCCCGCGCACGTTTTTTGTCTAGATGGACCCTGGTGCACCGAATGGCCCATTGACGTAGCATGGTAACCGTGCTACCGTGATAGCATGATACGGTCATTCAGGGGCCAGGCAACTGAAGACATTTTTGACGGGAAAAACAGCAAAATTGCACGAAAATTGTGCTCGCGTTCCATCTGGAAAATTGCAGCTCGAAAACTTGAGCAAATCGACTCGATAGTATCTCTGGATGACTTAAAGGTGCCACCGGGAAATAGACTGGAAGCTCTGGAGGGCGACCGAGCTGGTCAATACAGTATAAGAATAAATGACCAGTACCGAGTCTGTTTTTCCTGGGATGATGGCTATGCAGACAATGTTGAAATTGTCGACTACCATCAATAAGAATTGAAGGAGGATATCATGGTAAGGATACCTAAATTCAGAGAGCCAACCCACCCTGGGGAAATGTTACTTAAAGAATTCCTTATTCCCATGTCCATTTCTCAGCGGGATTTGTCAATGGCAATTCATGTGCCCTACCAGAGAATCAACGAAATTATAAACGGGAAAAGGGGAATGACGCCAAGCACAGCATTGCGATTGGCAAAATTCTTTGGAATGTCAGAAGGTTTTTGGATGAACTTGCAGCTGCGCTGGGACCTGTATCGGGCACGCAGATCAGAAGAAAAAGAATTGAAAGCAATTGAGCCCTTTTCTCAAACTGAGCTTGGTTGACGATTCGGCGATTTGGGCTATGTATTATGCAATATTGGGATCAATCTAACTATTGTATATCAGCAGGAATCCAACAGATCCAACAGGGGTCACCCATTAGAAGGCTCCGGTCAACTGAATAAACCTCTCCCGCCGGAAAAAATTCCTCGCATGATCCAGTTCCCAATTTCCACCCACAAAACGGACTAACAAATCG
>JAFDKH010000229.1 GCA_019307065.1 Deltaproteobacteria bacterium | reverse complement strand
GCCTTACACCGTTGTTATCGAGGCGACAGAGGTTATCGACCCGGCCGGCATTTGGCTGGTAGTCGTGAGCAATGGGGTACCCGGACAGGCAATGAACCCAACTAGTTGGATTCCGGCAACCGGGACAGCCTCCTTCGATGTTACTTTCTCCAACGGAAACACCGTCTTGCAAGTGACTGCCACCAACTCTTGCGGCACCACAAACGAGAGTCTTGCAATTTTAGTCGGGCCGGTCGACGCCCCGACAATCGTTATCACCACGCCGACGACTGGTTCTTGTTCGGAAGCGGCCAGCATTCACGTCGAAGCTTCAACCACCAACGTTGCCCAGGGCGTGACTTGCTACTTCTGCATGCGCGAGACAACAGCCGGCCAGGTGCCCGAGTGCACCTCGGCCCTATCGGCAGCCTCCGGGCAAGTGGACGCCTCCGGCGTCTGCCAGGTTGATCTGATCCTGCCGTTTGAAGCCGACTGGCAAATCTGGGGCAGCGTTACCAATACGGTGCCGATCACCTCGACCTCGCCGGCGGTAGAAGTCAAGTACGACGACACCGATCCGGTGGTGGCATTTGTCCAGCCGACCGATCCGACAGTCTTCAATGCGGCCAGTGTCGACACCAGCCCAGGCGTGCCAGGTTTCCAGACCCAGGTGGTTATCAGCCATGACGAAACCGGGCCCGTGACAGTCAATTTTACCGGGCACGACGGAATTATCTCGGGGCCCGACCACACACCCGGTACTATTACTTTCCCGGCAGTGACCCTGAACGACGGAGTACTTTTACTCGAAGTTGAAGTCTGTGATTGTGCAAACAATTGTGCCACGGCTGCGCCGGTAAATGTGACCGTTGATCGGGTGGCTCCGGATGTGATCATCAGCGTCCCGATTGACAACGACAAGCTGGGCGAAACAGATGACGATAGTCTCATCGCCGGCTTCCAGTACGACGTTGTTGCGGAATTCACCAATGCCCAAGTAGGGGATACTGTCGTTTTGTCCCACTGCGATACTGATTGCGGTAACCAGGCCAACTGGATCGACGAAGCCGACTTGGTTCTGAATGCTTCCCAGTTGAACACCTACCTATTTGACGACGTAACCCTGACCGTTCAGGATATTGCCACCATTCAGATTCTGGCCACCATTACAGATGCAGCCGGCAACGCTGATGACAGTGGAATAATCACCGTATTTTTCAACCGCAACTCACCAACCGTAGACATCACGCGACCTCCGGAAAATGCTGAGTTGAACTTTATGGACGATTTTTGTGATCCGGATTTCCAGAGCCAGGTAAATATTGAGACCCATAATACCGAGATCGGTGATCTACTTGTCCTTTGCATTTGCCATGGAGCCTGCCCGGCGGCCGACCCGGGTTCTGCTGATCGCTGTGCCCAAAACGGTTATGGAGAGGAAGTTTGGGTTGGGACAGTCACCGGGACTACTACGTATGTTATGTGTGTGCCGATGGAGCAAGGTGAGAACAGGCTGAGGGCATTTGCCAGAAACGATTTTGGACAGGAATCCTTTTCCGATGAAATTATAGTTTACGTAGACTCGACTTTCCCGACGGTCGTGACTCAGACAATTACCAGCGATTTGAATGGGGACAGCTGTTTGAACGCCAGCGAAGGCGATCTTACGGTTTCGTTTACTGTGTCGGATACCGGTCTCGGCAGCAATTTGGATGGGCGATTGGTAACTCTGGTTCGTGACTGGCCAACCGGTTCTGCGGTTGCCGGATGCAATAATACCATTCTAAGTGATCAGGTTATAATAACATGCAGCTTGGCCGATGACGTACTTCCATACGCCTTGACGGCTACATTCTTAGACACTTACAACAACCCCAACATCCGTGAGGCCAACCCTGTGGTTGCGGATGCAGAGGCCCAATTTGCAATAAGAGTCGACACTCAGGCGCCGGCTATTTCGGTAACCGACCCCGATCCGACACCGGTAAATTCGTTCAATCATGACGACGATCTGAATGGCGGCACCCAGGCGGCCGATTTCAATTTCTGTGTTTCAACCGACGCCGAAGAAGGCCAGACGGTGACCTTCTATATCGACGGCAGCCCGGAAGGCACGACCGCTGACGTTTTAGCGAATGGCACCGCCTGTATTCAGACAACAATGGGTCAAGGTAGCCACGCCTTGACAGCCATGGTTGAAGATTCATGCGGCAACCAGACGACTTCGGCGGCTCTCAACATTGACGTCGATACGATTGTGCCGACAATTACCTGTTCGGCGCCGACTACGGGCGACACTGAAACGACTCAGAATGTACCGTTTACCTGTGACATTACCGAGGCCGGAGAGATTTCGGTCGATTCAGACCTGGGTGACAACTGCCTGCATGCGGCCGGTTCGGCCGGAAATACGGATTTTATCTGTCAGCTTGGTGAAGGTACCCATAATCTCTCAATTACCGTGACAGATCAGGCCGGCAATGTATCTGACCCGTACTTGATCGACAATGTTACGGTCAGCGTCGACGGCTGCCAGATAGCGTTCAACGACCCTACACCAACTGTTTTGAACGCAGCCGATGACGACGGCAATCCCGACAACGGCATCTCGATCGATCTGACCGCTTGTAGTAATGATTGCAACAGTTCTTGTGCCCTGTGTTCGGTCACTATTTGGGTCGACGATACACAACAAGGCGGCGCCCAGCCTTTCGATGCCGGTGGTTGTGTCGACTTCAACGGCGTAGTTTTGCCACACAAAGATGACGACGATACAGTCGTAAGAGTCGAAGTCGACGATGGCCAGGATGTTACTTTCGATCAGTTCAGTGTCCTGGTTGACTTGAGAGCTCCCGTAATAGAGTTGTTAGTACCTAGCGGCCCAGCGGCCGACTGCGTTGTAGCTGACAACCCGAGAGTAGACGGCCTGACCGTGATTGCCGACGAAGATCCCGGTGCTCCTTTCGATTGCGACATGGACTTCCAGATTCGGGTCACAGACGGCGGGAATGGTTCTAACGGCGGCACGATTACCCTAGAAGACGGCGCGCCGATCAGCACAGATAACGTGGACGCCTCTCCGGATGACGTTGTTCTGGCCAACGTAGCTTTGGCCCATGACGATTCTCATGCGCTGACTGTCCGGGTGGTCGATGCGGCCGGTAACCAGGCGACTGCTCCAGTAACGATCACAGCCGACGTAGTTGCGCCCGGTGCGGCCGATATGTCGAGTTCGAGCGTGACCGATTCGCGCCGGGCATATGTATCGGCCATGTGGGCGGCAACCGGCGATGACGGCAGTGTCGGCGCAGCCGCGGCCTATAACCTTAAATGGTCGCTGAGCGACATCGACGGCACGAATTGGGATGCGGCTAACCTCATCTATAGCGGCTCAAATCAGAGTTGGCCGGGTGCTAGCGCACCGGCCTTGCAGACTTTGAATACTTACCACCTGGCGGTCAGAGCCGAAGACGAACTAGGTAATCTTGGGCCGGTCTCGGCCGACCATTCGCTGGCCAATAACTGGAATGAGCTGACCTATACCAGTCCGTCGGGCGGGTATTTCAGCTTCTTCATGCAAAATCTCGGTGATATCGACAGCGACAACGACGACGATTTGGCGGTGAGTGCCCCTACGCAGACAAATGATCAAGGCGCCTTGTATGTGTTTTACGGCGAAGACCCCCTGTCCAGCTGGGCATCAGGCAGCCCCCAGCAGATCAACCGGGGAATAAACGGCGAGTTTTTTGGCTATAGTTTCAGCGGTAAGGGCGATCTTGATCGTGACACCGGAAGTCCGGCCAACAATGCTCTGGACTTGGTAGTTGGCGGGAGAGGGTTTGATTCTAATCGCGGCAGGGTCTCGATTTATTTCGGTGTAGTTGGCGGGCAATTACCGGGCACACCCGCTATCGAGATTCGACCGGCAGAAACTACCGCAACCGAGTTCGGCGGGAGTGTAAAAATCATTGGTGATGTCAACGGCGACGGCCAGGATGATCTATTCGTCGGGGCTCCAATGGGAGGCGTCAACGGCCAGGGATATATTTTCTTTGGTAGAACCCAGGCCGAATGGACGGACTCGGGCTATGCCGATGGGCTGGATGCGGACAACATTCCCTATATTCCAGCATCAAAGGCCGATGTGATAATTCTGGGCGAGGCGGCCAACGACGAGTTTGGTTTCCGGCATGGTAGTACCGGCCTGGGCGATTTGGATGGCGACGGCAACGATGAATATTCGATTGTGGCCTCCAAGGTATTCAAGGTCTATAACTTTGACGGTGCCAGTCATGCCACGACTACATCTACGGCAGATGCAGTCAACTATCTGACCGAGAGTTCGGCGAATGACGCCAATCGAGTCGGATTCGGGATGAACAGTATCGGCGGGCTTGATTTCACCGGTGATAGCTATCCAGATCTAGTTGTTACCGATGCCTCCTCGCCTAACAGCTCTTTGTACTTGTACGCCTGCGAGACTTCGCCTGAACAGATTTCAACTAGCTATACAAAAAAGATCCTCAATGGTGGTATTGGTTTCGGGTTCGATCTGGAAGCTGGCGATATTAATCTCGATGGTGAACTAGACTTGTTGGTGGGTTCTTATTATGGCGATAGCGCATTCTTGCACCTGAATACCGGTCAGTCGCCATATTTTAGCGATACGGCCGATAGCACATTGCTTGGCGCTGAAGGTTTTTATGGCATTAGTGTCGCGCTCGGCGATTTTGACGGAGACGGTCGTTTAGACATTGCGCTTGGTAGCCTAGATGATATAATTCATGTGTTATATTGATGGAGGTTAGCTATGGAACCCAAGAAGAATAGCCCACTTGGCCGTTACAAACAGCCTGAGATTGTTTCGAAAAAGATCGAATTTATGGTCACTACGAATACAGGTCCTTTTGCTTTTGGACCAGAGCGCGAGGCCCCCAGGAGGCCGCCCGACGAGGGTTAGAAGTGTATGAAGGACCACTCTCGGGTCGAAAAAAGCGTACTGTCTTTTCGTGTTTGCGACCTGGACCTTGAAGTTCTTTTCACCCATGAACTAGCCCGGGTAGTGAATCACGTCGTAGAGCCGTTCGTATGCAACGCCAAGGGTCGCTACAGCATACTGCTGAATTATAAGGCAGCCGTTGGCAGGTCGAAGGCTACTAGACCCAAGACGAATATCATAAACGCCAACAGTGACATTTGCGAAATCAGAAAATGGCAGAAAAACAGCCTGGAGATCGATCTTTTTGAGAATACGCCCTTAGCTGTCTCGATCAGCATTGCCTATCTTCTGATAAGTGCACTTTCGTATCACCACGGATTACTTCTGCACGGTGCGATGTTGGTGCGTGATTCGAAGGCGCATATTCTCGTGGGCAGGTCCGGCGCGGGCAAGTCAACCCTGGCTAAAAATGCCGCGAACATGCAATGCGCTCATGATGACAATGTCGCGGTTCGGTATAGACAAGGTTGTTGGTATGCCTACGGGATTCCAACCCTGGACAATGCCGGCCTCCCGGGGCGAAATATGTGTGCCCCAATTGAAGTAGTATATTTAATTGAAAAAAGTGACAGTTTTCAAATAGTCGATTTGCCCACAAGATTGTTCCTGGCTGGTTTACCGGGAAGTGTCATCATGCCATATACGGACCCTGCAATGACTATTAATGTTGCCGAAAGCCTGTTGACGTTTGCAACCGGGATCGAATGTAGACGACTGCTGTTCAGAGAGGATTCTGATCTTGGGTCGCAAATTTGAAAATCGTGATGAGAGCGACAAGAGCAATAGTGAGCCCTTTTTTAGATACGATACCCTGAATATTATTTCGTCGTGGCACTGTGATGCCCATTGCCGGCATTGCTACATTCCAGCAGAAAAGCGCAGGTTGGATGATTTCGATGAAGATGTATGGAGTGCCCTGGTCGCTGGATTGCCTGATGATATCAAGCTAGTTTGTTTCACGGGTGGCGAACCGTTTTTACACCCCGAACGCTTGCTGACTCTCCTAGAAACGACACAAGCAGCCGGACACTCTTCCACCGTGGTGACCAACGGGCTCTGGGCGCAGGAATGGAGCCAGGCCAAAGAGTTGCTTGAGAAAGCCGTAGAACTCGGACTGGTGGGTGTTTCGGTAAGTGTCGATGATTACCATCGGCCCGAACTCCCGGCAGAAGTGTTGGTTCGCCTTTTTCAGCATGCTTGTCGGTTGAGATTGCATGTCAACGTAAAAGGCGTAGGTTTAGAGGCGCAAAAAAAAATCGAGACGATTCAGAAAGAATTTGAGGGAAAAATCCCGGATTTTTCAAAAAGCGAGATCAATCTCGAAAGAGTTGGAACGGCAGCCGGCCTGTCCCAGGACAAGACCAGGTCGAACTTTTATGAAAACTGTTGGTGGGCCTTGTCGCCTTTAGTAACTCCTGACGGAAACGTGTTCGCTTGTTGTGCCCCGCGATTACTCAATATTGATAACCCGATCTTGTGTAGGGCCAATGTCAAGGACGAGCCAATAAAAGACATTTTGTACCGGGCCTCTCGCGATTTTTTACTTGCCGCGATTATTGTCATGGGCCCAGGGGGTCTTTATGAATTGCTTGAGGGTGATAAGCTGGCGGAAACAACGCTGTCGAAATGTGAGGTGTGCTTGAGCATTCTCAACGATCCGCGGGCCGTAAACAAGCTCCGAGAACGATTCAGCAAAGACAAAGAATTACGCAAGGAAGTTCTCGGGAAACACATGATCTACGAGGCATGTTATCGTCCGGAAATTGATAACGAGTTGGTCATCCCCTAATAGTTGAAAGAGGGTTAACTTCGTGAGTGCTTCATCTGGGCCCGTAGACAGGCACGCGGACAAACCCTTTTTTGTCCTTGAAAGAGGCGATGAAGATCTTGGCGGGCTTTTACAAGAGAGTCTTAAGGCCGGCGGTGGCCGGGTGTCTTATGTTTGCCAAGGGCACAGTATGGAGCCGACTCTGCTGCCCGGCGACCGTGTTTGTCTTCAGCGGCTTACGGGTGACTTGAAAGTTGGGTGGATCATTGCCTTCCCGTTCAATTCTGGAATTATTCTGCATCGACTGGTGCGGCTAGATAAAGAGATGTTTTGGGCCAGGGGCGATTCTTGCGCGGGGAGGGAGGGGCCGCTGCCGATCGGAGAGGTTTTTGCGAGGGCAATTGGATATCACCGAGATGGGCAATGGCATTCTCTTGAAAGCGAGAAAGAACGTATCCTCGGGCTTGCTTTGAACCATGTTGTCGGGGGAATAAAGTCGACTGCCATCCGCTGGCCGGGCCTGCGAAAACTGACACACCTGCCTGTTGTCCGGACAGTCTTTATGCAACTGGGGCAATGGTTTCTTGGTGACCTGGAAATCCGGCCGGAAAAAAGCGTTGAGCGCGTTGTCGGGTTTCTTCTGGCGGAGTCGCAGCCGCTTTCACAAAAGCTCGTCTCTACGGTTGAATCAAGAATTGAAAGTGGTGAGTTGAACATGATTTTAGCGCGTTCAAAAAAGAGCGGACTGACCGGGGCTGCGCTAATTTGGCGTTTGAACTCGAAGGTGGAGGGACCGCTGACAGATTATTTGGTAGAATATTCGATGCCGGGTTTTAGAATATTGGGTGGCGGGAATAAATTGCTCTCTTATGTCGAGAAGATGACAAAAAAAGATGGTCGACGACGAATAGTGCGATTTGTCAGGCCGCAAGATGTCGATTTTTCGGCTTCCAGCCTGGAGGGGTACCGGCGCACAGAAGATGTCGAATACGAGAGCTTGCCGAGTGAACTCAGGGCGGGGCTGGCCGGGCACGAGTTGTGTTTTGAGAAATTTGTCTGAAAAGAAAAAATCGGGGCTTTGATATGAGAAGAATGCTTGGATTGCTAGTGGTCGTTCTGTGCGTCTCTGGTTGTGGTGGCAGTGATCACGTGACTGTCGAGCTCGATCCGGAGTACTGGTTGCTGCTGGATAATCTTCCCCTGTCAGCCGGGAACGGCCAGGCTCTCCGGGCAGAAGGGGTCTGGGGGAGGTTTTTGTGGGAGCCTGATATTCCGCCG
>JAFDKH010000062.1 GCA_019307065.1 Deltaproteobacteria bacterium | reverse complement strand
CATGGCGTTCAAGGCATAGGTGTCGACGGTCTTGACTAATGCCAAGAGCGGGTTGTAGCCGGATAAAAACAGAGCTCCCAACCAGACACCCGCCAGCAAGGCCACGACTACCTGCCTGAAGGCTATCGCCAGGCCAATGGCAATAATCGGCGGAAGGATCGACAGCCAGCTCACTTCAGTTCCCATGGACTCATCATACATCTCTGGTGACGATTTCCAAGCCTGTAGATTACTTGTGGCAATGCATACTGAATGCTAAATAGGTGTCATGGGAGGACAAATATGTGCGGCATCGTTGGTTACGTAGGTTTCCAGCAGGCGGCCCCGATCCTGATGGAAGGCCTGGCTCGCCTCGAGTACCGCGGCTATGACTCGGCCGGCCTGGCGGTCTGTTCAAAAGGCAAAGTTTTTATACATCGCGCCCCGGGCAAACTTTCCAACCTGTCAGCCCTGATCGAGAAGAAACCACTGACCGGTCAGCTGGGCATCGGTCATACCCGCTGGGCCACCCACGGTCCGCCCTCCAAAGAAAACGCCCATCCGCACAAATCCGGTCGAATCGTAGTCGTGCACAACGGCATCCTTGAAAACCACGCCGAACTGCGCGTGCGCCTTGAAAAAAAGGGCCGCCGGTTTCGCTCGCAAACCGATACCGAGGTTTTCGCCCACTTGATCGACGAAGAACTCGGCCGGAAACCGCTCGAAGAGGCAGTCCGGCGCGCCCTGCGCCGAGTCAAGGGTACCTACGCTCTGGTGGTCTTGTGTAGCGAACAACCCGACAGAATCGTCGCCGCTCGGAATGCCTCTCCACTGGTGATCGGGCTCGGCCAGAAAGAGAACCTTATCGCCTCGGATGTTCCGGCCATCTTGGGACATACCCGTGACTTTGTCTTCCTGGATGATGATGAACTAGCCCTGGTGACTGCTCACAAAGTTCAAATCCGCACTCTGCAAGGCAAAAACGTGCGCCGCAAAACTCGTCACGTCGACTGGTCTCCGCTGATGGCCGAAAAAGACGGCCACAAGCATTTCATGCACAAGGAAATCCATGAACAGCCGCGGGCCCTGGCCGACACGCTGGCCGGCCGAATTCTGGCTGACAGCGCCGATGTTCACCTGGACTCGGCCAAGATTTCATCCCGCCAACTGAACAGCTTCAAGAAAATCGTTATTGTCGCCTGCGGTACCAGCTGGCACGCCGGACTGGTAGGCAAGTTTCTGATCGAAAGCCTGGCGCGCATTCCTGTCGAGGTGGATCTAGCCTCCGAATTCCGTTATCGCAATCCGATCCTTTCCAAACGAGATCTAGTCGTGGCCATTTCCCAGTCGGGCGAAACCGCCGATACGTTGGCTGCGATCCAGGAAGCCCAGCGGCTCGATGCCCGCGTTCTGGCGATATGCAATGTGCTCGAGTCCAGCATTCCGCGCCGCTCGGATCATGTACTTTATACACACGCCGGACCGGAGATCGGGGTTGCCTCGACCAAAGCTTTTGTTACCCAGATTGCCGCCCTGGCACTCCTGGCCATCCGGATCGGTCGCGCCCGCAAAACCCTATCCCGGGCCGAAGCCGTCCGACAGCTGGCGGCGCTGTCTGCGGCACCCCAATTACTCGAGCGAATCCTGCGCAACGAAGAAAACATCAAGCAGATCGCCAAGGTCTTTTCAGGGGCACGTGACTTTTTGTATATCGCCCGGGGAATCAACTATCCGATCGCCCTGGAAGGGGCTTTAAAGCTGAAAGAAATTTCATACATTCATGCCGAGGGCTATCCGGCCGGTGAAATGAAACACGGGCCAATCGCGTTGATCGACGAAGACGTCCCGGTTGTAGCCATAGCCACTCGCAACAGCACCTTTGAGAAGACTCTTTCAAACCTGGCCGAGATTCGCGCCCGCGACGGAGAAATCATCGCCGTCTGTTCTCAACGCGATCGCCGGATTGCCACCTACAGCGACCATCTAATTCCCGTGCCGCGTACGATTGAGACTATCGAGCCGATTGTCAACGTCCTGCCGCTTCAGTTGCTAGCCTATCACGTCGCCGATTTCAACGGCACCGATGTCGATCAGCCTAGAAATTTAGCCAAGAGCGTTACCGTCGAATAGGGAAATAATTATTCGGCTAGGGTGAGTAGATTACCCCGATATTGATGGTAAAGGCGGTCAAGTTGTGTTCGCGATTGACGACTTCGGTTTCATAAGTCAGACAGTCGCTGTCTGCACAAATCGGCTGGTTGTTTTCATCGCGAGAAAGGATCGTCTTATCGCGGCTGGCACTGCCGTATCTGAAGCCCAGCTCGGCGAATATACCCGTGCCGCAGGACCCTTGCCATGCGACTCCGACGCCCGTCAGCAGGCCCCAGCCGTGGGCCAGGCTGCCGTACTGATCGGAATCTAAGGCCCCAGAATATCCCCCGGCCGCCAGAAAATAGAGCCGCACCGGATCGTGCAGGAAATTAACCTGCACAACCACTTCGGGATGAAACCAGGTAATCTCATAATCCGAGTCTTCGTCGTAGACATAATGCAAGCTCGGCCGGATGCCCGCCCAGACCCAGTCAATGATCGGGTAGATCAAGGTTGCGTTTACACCGCCGATGAATTCGGCGCCGCCCAGGGCCAGACCCCCAAAGGCATCGGCCCCAATCTGAAATACCAGAGCTTTTTGTTTTTCGGTGGCCATAATCAAGGGAGCCGCTTCTGTCGCCTGGCCAGGTTTTTCATCGGCCGGCTCGACAGCCGCGGATTCTTCAGTTGCCTTGTCGTCTTTTGCTTTGTCGTCTTTTACTTCTTTTACTTCTTCTGCCCGAAGACCAAAGCTGCCTATCAGGATTGAGCTGATTGCGACCAGAACGAAAAAAGTTCTCATGACTTATCTCCTTTCGCGCCGGTTAAAACATCGTCGGCAGGTAGCCTTTGACGGTTACCCAGTGGTTTTGATCAAAGATGAGAGTGTTGCGTCCGCCAATGTTCTTTTCATATTGATATTGGATTTGTAAAGGTATGTAGAACGGAATCAAGTTGACCCCGACCGCAACCCTGAATACCTCATAGTGTCCGGCCAACATCATTTCGAGATTGCGCACCATCGTTTCGAACCGATAGTCGGCGTTCATCTCCGGTTCCTGAGCATACGAATAACCTATCCCGAGCCCGACATCGAAAATCATCGACGAGATGCCCAACTGCAGCAGGGCCCCACAGCCGAATCCGGGAGTGTATTCGAAACTCTTGCCGGTCAAGTCGGACATGTCCGGGAAATAGGCCCGCTCGGGATCGAGCATATCGAGCAGCCGCTCACCGTCCGCGGTCGGCTTGGGAAAATCAGGGTACGCGCGGTGGCTCTTGAAGAAGTAAGACGCGGTGAACTCGGCCGAGATGATCAGGCTAATCCAGTGTTTGTATTGATACAGGCGGATGTCGTATCCCTGGGTAAATCCAACCCCGAAAGACCCGACTCCACGGTCGATCCCCGGACCGGTCCCGAAAGTCAGCGAGTTACTCGGATCACCAATGTTGCCGGTCGGCAGATAGACCCGCCCGGTAAAAGCCCCGCTCCAGCGAGCCGAGCGATAGTAATTCCAGGAGAAGCCCATGTTGATGTCGGCCAGGACGAGCCCGCCGGAGTGATAGCCCTTGCCCGGCCCGAGGTCATCGGGATAGTTGTCGGGATCACCCATCGACGGTCTTCCCAGGCGCGGCAGATAACCCACGAACCAGGCCGAGGCGGCGTTGAGGTATTCATCCCGGGTAACTCCATTTTCATCGAACCAGTCGTAGTCAATCTGTGGATAGCCGGCCGGCAAAAAACCGTTGATCAGCATGGCCGCTATCGGATCGAGCTTGGTCAGCTTGGGCCTGACCTGGACATCCATGTACTGGAAAGGCAACTCGAAATAAAAATCGAGCGGATCGGTTACCCCGTACGAGAATTGCATGGTAACCCCGCCGCCCTTGCCCGAAGCTCCCAGGTCGAGAATCAACATCTCGCTGCCTTCTTCTCCAAAGGTTATCGGCTCGACCATGGCGGTCCGCTGGCGGTGGCTGGTATACCGGCCGGCCGCCCGGCGCATGTTCCAGTCGATCTTGAACGAGAATATCCCCTGGGGCAGCTGAGCGGTCACTCCGTAAAGATCCAGTTCGATCACTTTCTCCAGGATCCCGTCCCAAAAATCGGTGTACTTCTTGAAAAAACCTTCGGCCCCGGCCTGGAAAGACAGCAGGCCGGTCGTCACCAGAACAAAAGCTAACGTTCGCATGAGCCTCACGAGACCCTCCTTGCGGCCGCCGCTGACAGGCCGGCCAATAGTTGGGATGACACACTCCGTTCAAACTTTGCCACGATTGGGGCAAATCATACTGAATTGGCTGCAGCTTCGCAACAAGTTTGAAGCGAATGTCATTGTTCTAATCTGGCAAGTTTTTCGATTGCTAAAGCAATACGGGCAGCCGCCAGCGGGCCGGGACTCAGACTGCTCTCGTAGGCATACTTGTCGTCATGAAAGAACTCGGGTGGAACCAAGTAGCCCAGTTCGTCATTGGCCAGACCAAACAGAAGCTTGGGGTTGCCCGGCACGCGTTTGAGGATCTCGAGGCCTACCGCCGGGGCCGGCTCCCCGGGTAAACAAGTTATCGAGGCCGGCCCCACTCGATAGAAAGACACCTGGCTGACAATCTCGCCGTTGTCTTCTTGACCGGCCACGACTCCCAGAGATTGCATCAGTGCATAGAAATAATTGGCCTGAGGCGGCATGCGAACCTCGCAGGCAGCAACATTAACTTCTGGATCGGCCGGGGGTCTCTGCCTGGCCCTGCGAACCAGCCGGACGGCCGCCCGGCCCAGGGCCCGGCCCAGATCAACCATGAAAGTCTGCCGGGTCTCCACCCGGCTGTCGCGGTCGATTGCAGCCGTCAGCATGGCTCCCAGGGCGCCATTTACATATAGGCCGACTCCTCCAATCTGTTTTTCGACATAACCGCAGCATTCCCCGCAAAAGTCGGCGCTCATCTTCCGGTTGGCCTTCCAGAGAGTCTCGGGGTGGCAGGCGTGTTGCATAAGAGTGGCAATCGAGCGCCCCTGCAAGTCGTCGAACTGGATGACGCGCAAGTCACGATCGACAAGATTATCGCGTTCGTTGTGAATCCAGCGAGCCTGGCTGTCAAATACTCCTTTGGCGACATGCAGGCGAGCGGGTTGCGCAGCATCCAGGGCCTGCTCGACGCATGCCACAATCCTGTCTACGAGAAAATTCATGTAGTCGACACTAACCCCGGTCTGATAAGGCAGCCAGCCGCCCAGGGATTTACCCCATAGACCCAAAGTGTCAGGGCCCTGATGATTGTGAGTTGAGACAATCAGAAGTGAATCCTGGAATTTGCCTGTCAGACAGTCACGAAGTTTGTCGACCACGCAACCTGAGAGCCCAATCAGATCGAGGGCCACAATGATCAGCGGGGTTTCGCCGTCAGAGATAAACAACGTTCTGGCATACAGCGGATCTAGCACGCCCGTGCAAGTGCGCTGGGCGGCAAAACCAGCCAGGTACATCCCCGACGGGTCGGGTGGAGTAATATCCATTAGGGCTGCTGATGCCACCAAACCAGGCCGGGCCGCCTGCATGAGTGAATCCAGCCGGGTCGAACCGGGGCCGGGCAGTTGCAGCTGATCGATCCAGTCTTGCTTACCGGGCGATCTTACAAGGCGAACAGCCTTAGCGACCAGACTCCACATGGGCAACCGCCAGGCGGCCCTGATCATTCCATCCAGACTGGTCAAGTTAGACATCAAATTGTCACCGGGCAACGTCTTCGAATTCAATACCATGCTGGTCGGTAATTTCATCTACTAAAACATCTGCCAGTTCAGCATCGCCGATCAGCGGGTGGGTTACCAAGGCCAAAACGGCCAGGCGCCGGGACCTGGTCAGGGCCGCCTCAACCGCCAGTTCTTCATAGGCCTTTACGTGCTGTAACAACCCGCGGATTTCGGGCGGGGGCGGCTCGACCGTCTGGGGGTGAGCCCCGGCCGCATCCACTCGGGCCGGAACTTCGACGACGCAGTCATTTGGAAGACAAGCAATGGCTCCGTTATTTTTAACATTGACTACGTGCGTCTCGCCTTTGTCTGCGTGAATCGCTTGAATGAGCTCAATGGCAGCCCGGCTGTAATATGCCCCGCCGCGTTTCTCCAGCGCCGCCGGCTTTTCACACAATTGGGGATTGGCAAAATCGTTCAGCAACTGCCGCTCAATTTCGAGCACTTCTTCGGCCCGGCTTTGGGGCCGGGCGCTCAACTCGGCTACGGCCTTGCGGGTCAGGTAGTAATACCGGAGATAGGAAGAGGGAATCATCCCGAGGGCCTTGATGAATGCCTCGGGATAGTCCAGTTCCTCGGGAATATTTGCCGGGCGACCGGCCCCGGTCAATTTTTCCAGCGCCTGCGGCAAGACATCTTTACCGTCAAGCATAATTCTACGCACCCAACTGAGATGGTTCAGTCCGAGATAATCCAGTTCGACTCGATCGGGATCGACGTTCAAGAATTTAGCCACATCTATCCGAAGGTTGAGCGGAATGTTGCACAACCCCATGGCTCGCGCTCGGCCATGTTTGATAATCGCCTCGGTGACCAAGCCGGACGGATTGGTGAAATTAATCAACCAGGCGTCGGGGCAATACTGCTCTATCTCCCGACACAATTGCAGGATCACCGGTATGGTACGCAGGGCCTTGGCAAAACCACCTACCCCGGTTGTCTCTTGTCCAACCAAACCGTGCCGCAGGCCGAGTTGGATATCTTTGTGTCGCCCGGACTGCCCGCCGACGCGAACCTGAGTCAACACGAAATCAGCGCCCTGAAGAGCGATTTTTCTCTGAGTGGTGCTCTCAACACTAAAAGTTGCCGAGGCACTCTTGACCATCCGCTGACAGAATCCAGCCACAATATCGAGTCGTTCCCGGTCGATATCCATCAATGAAACCACCGAGAGGTTTAGCAGCGCGGCTTTCTTGATCAAACCGTCCAGCAGCTCGGGTGTATAAGTACTTCCACCACCAATAACCGCTATTTTCATGGCAATCTTTCGCTGAATTTATCTGCGGCGGCGCTTCTTCCTCTTGGGCCGTTCTAGCTTTTTCTCGATCGCTAGATCTTTTGTCAGTTCGTCCGGCCAGTCGGCCGGTCCAACTGTGAAGCGAGCTAGTTTGTAACGTTTTTGCTTGAGAATGAACTTGTAGGTTTTGGCGGCCGAGAGGTTTTTAAGCGTTTTAGGAGTCCGGCCGGCACGTTTACCATTCAAAAAAATCAGGGCCTTAGACGGCTGAGAAGTGATAACCAGGTTGCCATGCCTTTCTTCGAGCTTCTGTTCGATAACATAGGGTTTATCCGTCTCGAGCTTGATGTTGCCCTCCCAGGGCAAATAGCCCGGCAGGATCAGCTTGAATTGCCGTTCACCTGATCTCAATCCCATAATTCGTGGTGGTTGGCCTTCCGGTTCGACTTGATCGCCATCTACAAAAATCACGGCTCCGGCCGGCTGGGTGAGCACCTGCACGGCTCCGGCAAACTTGTCCAAATTTTCCGGAGGTGGCTCGACTACTTTCGACTTGCCGCCATCGTCCTTGGTTCCCAGGTTTTTGACAATCAATACGACAACCAGCACCAGGGCTGCTGCAACTCCCAGGACAATCAGGAGTGTCTTTAGTTGACGACCCTTGCCCAGTCCGCCTTCCTTAATTGCCATAACCGTATTGCCGGCGGCGAAGCTGCCCTTGGGCGGAGCGAATTCAGGTTCACGAGGCGGCTCGTCAACTTGTGTGGGTTGCTCGTCTGGAGGCAGCATGAGATCTTGCATAACCGCAGGCGCTGCAGCTCGCGGAACTTCAGCCAGCAAGCCTTCCGGCGAAGGCATACTTGACGGAGATTCGTTTTCGGCCACCATCGGAACCCTGACCAATTCGTCCGGATCATCTCCGCGGGCCATCCAGGCGCTGGTAGCTTCTCCGAAGGCAAAGCCAACTTTCTCCTGTTTCTGGCCGGCCCGACCGGACAAAACCTCGAGCAGAAAAGACGACAGACCATCGGCATCAAGTTTCCTGTCCCAACGCCCGAGGAAAACGTTTAGTTCGCCAAGCATGGCCTCGGCGGAGGCCGGCCGCACCTGGGGGTCTTCCGCCATGACCCGGGCGAAAAACTGATCGAGTTCGACCGGAATATCCGGATGTATCGACGAGGGCGGTCGGGTCTGTGCGGCTCTGACAATCCCGAGGATCTGTGACTCGGTTCCGGTCCCTTCCAGTTTTATCCCCGTCAGGAGTTCATACAGGGCAACCCCTAGTGAGAATAAATCGGCGCGCGCATCGATCGCCTGTTTCCTGATCACCTCTGGCGCCATATAACCAAATTTACCGTTGAACACACCCGGCATGGTGCCCTGGATCTTCGAGGCAACCTTTGCCAAGCCAAAGTCAACCAGCTTTACTTGGCCAGAAGAGGAAACCACAATATTCGGCGGGCTGACATCACGGTGAACGAGCCCGATTGGGTTTCCATAAGCGTCTTTAATGGCATGTGCATAAATCAAACCCTTGAGCGCCTCGGCAATAATATACATGCCGGTCGTCGGTGGAAACCTGACGCCCTGCTCGACAACTGCCTGCATGATTGCCGCCAGGTTTGTACCCTCGATGTATTCCATAGCAATGTACAGGCTGTCTTCCTGGCGGCCCCATTCAAAAACCCTTATTACGTTAGGATGATCAAGCATCGACGTGATCCGGGCTTCATCGACGAAGCGTGCCAGGAAATCCGGGTTGTTGGCCAACTCGGGCAGGATTTTCTTGACTACGACTGGAAGATCTTGACCCTCTGCAGTCCGAGTGATCGCCCGGTATACTTCGGCAATCGTCCCAGAAGCCAGCTTTTCTAGTAAAGTATATTTCCCGAAAGGAATCGGTCCAGTCATCAGTGCACTCCGCTGTTCAGCGCCCTCTGCGCAATAAACCACCACTCTTCTTTTTTGATTTACGACGCATACTTATTAGTCTGAGTTCTCGTAGTGCCTCGGTGCAGTCCGGGTTGCACTGAATAGCCTTTTCGAATTCGTGCTCGGCCATCTCGCGATAGTTCATCGCCTTGTAGATGTAGCCGAGGAACAAGTAGGCTTTGTCCACTTTGGGATTGAGTGAAATGGCTTGATTGAGCTGGTCGCGGGACTTGCGGACCGCCTCTTCGTTCTTGGGGTCACTTTGAAACATGGCCCAACCCAGATATGCGTGAAACTCTCCTTCTTCGGGGCACAGATTGGCAGCCTCTTCGAACAAGCTCTTTGCCTCGCCGTATTCCCGTTTTCTCAGGGCGATTTCCCCTTTCTGGAAGAGCCCTTCGGCAGACAAGATTTTCGAAACTTCGCTGGAGACATCTCGTTTTTCCCCTGAGGTCAGCTCTTCAACATATTGCTCTCTGCGGGTATCGTCGGACAATACATCGTGAGCGCTGGATATTAAGTCGAAAATTTCATCAGCCAGATTGCGAATCTCTGCGCTGGCACTACCTGAAATCCTGTCCGGGTGATATTGTTTGGCCAGGGAAAAATAGGCTTTCTTGATCTCCGCGCGTGAAGCGTTTTTCGAGACACCCAAGACTTCAAAATAGTCCTGTTTTTTCATCTCAACTGCTTTTTCGGCAAGTTCTTCACGAAGTGAGCGATCTTCCGGGCTGAGATTTGCGGCAACTTCATCTTCCTGGCTGAGCTGGGGTACCGGCACACCGCCATGGTCGGTAAGCCGGCCTTTGACTCGCTCCGGAACGGGTGGCGGAACTGGGGGCGGCTCAGAGTCGCCATCTAGTGCGGGCTGGCGTACCATTGCAGTATCCTCATCCTCGAAAGAACTTGCCGAGCTGTCGTCTTGAAGATCCTCGAGTTCTTCGTCTTGCGCGTCACTCCGATCTTGAATGTTTTCGATATTTTTTTGAGTGAATGGCTCATGATCCTGTAGATCGTCCTGAGCTGGATCTTCGGCCTCCGGTTCCTTTTCTGTGCCAATTGGCTCATCGTCGGATTCTTCGCCTGGCTCCCGTTCGAAAGTAACCATTCCGGCACATTTCAGGGCATACACAATCCGGTAGACTCGCTCCTTGTCAAGCCCCAAGTCCAGGATTTCCCTGAGAGTCCGATCGCCCCGGAGCCGGGCAACGAAATTTTCCTCGTCTTCATCAAGATCCATATCCTGGAAGCGGAAAAGCGGATCTGGATGAGGGACAACGTAAAGATCAAGATGATTGTCCAACACTCCACGCAATCGATCTAGTTTGTACTTTTTTCTCATTCCCTCGTAGATCACAGCTGCAGTACTTGCATCCAGAGAAACCGTGGCCGGAGGTACCGCGCTTTTCGGGTTGAATTGAAACTCGCCTTCCTCCCAGCCGAACAGGTCAAACAGCTTGACCTCGAGTTGTAACTGCAATGCATATTGAAGGTTATGCGGCGATATGCAGCCCATCTCGATCAGAACCGTTCCCTGCTGACGTCCCGATTCTTTCATTTTCGTAATTGATTCTTCACACTCGGTCTCGGCAATCATCTTCTCGCGCACCAACACCTTACCCAGGCACTCATTCAGCAGATTGGATTTTACAAAGACGGGGTAACCGTTTTTCATGTAGACAATCTTTTTCAAGCGTTCTTTCCTGAGCAGCAGGGCACCATTGGCACGTTCACCGTAAAGCTCGGCCAGCAGCTCGGCAAACGGGGTTTCGGCAAGACTGCCCTGTCGAGCGGCAGACTGAAATTCTTCTGAGCGTCGCTCTACTTCCTCCTGCTCCTCTTTGCTATCCGGGCTGGCATATGGTTCGGGCGCCTTTCTGTCGACTGCGTCTCGCTCTGCCTGAGCGGCCACGGCCGAGGGGTATTCTGCCCCAAAAGTCTCTTTGAGAGTGTCGAACAACTTGTCCATATTGAGGGGCTTGTCCAGATACTCGACTACATTGTATTTCCTGATAGCGTCCTTACGGTGATTCACGCCCCGATATATTCCGCTAATCATCAAGATCGGCAGCTCTTTGCCCTTGACCGTCTTGCGGATTCTTTCAGCTACCTGGAATCCGTTCATGACCGGAATGAGGATATCCAATATTACAAAATCGATATCCTTGGTTTCGAAGCTTCTGAGGGCCCACTCGCCATCACGTTCGCTGATGACGTTGAAACCCTCTTCCTCCAAAGATTCTGCCAGCATTTTCTGGACAGTTTTGTCGTCCTCAACAACGAGGATGGTTTTGCTCACGGGCATCCTCCAGTTCAAAAAGGAGAAGGAGTAACCGTCCCGTCCGGGCTACCTGCTTTCCGGACCGGTTCGGATTTTCAGTAATAGCGTGTTATTATAGGAGATCGGCTCGCGACTTGGCAAGCAAGATTTCAAAATATATTGCTAAAATGCCTCAGGAGTCTTCATCGGCCCGTTTAATACCAAGTTGCTTTATCTTTTTATGAAGATTTGTACGTTCAATTCCCAGAGCCTGAGCTGTACGAGTAATGTTCCAGCCAAATTCGGCCAGGCGTGAACGAATGTATTCCTTCTCTACTTCATCGCGCACATCTTTGAGACTCATGCCGTCAAAACGCTGGACGTCCACTTTCTCTGCCTGACCGGTTATATATTCGGGAACATCGTCGACCCGAATGACGTCCTCGCTCATGATAACCATGCGCTCAGTGACGTTCTTCAGTTCGCGCACATTTCCCGGCCAATGATAAAGCCGCAAGGTCTGTAAAACTTCGGGCATAAGCTCTTTGTTCTTGAACCCGTTTTCTTCACAAAATTCGGCTACAAACTTTGTCACCAGAGGCGGAATATCTTGCAGACGCTCTTTGAGCGGCTGACAATGGACCGGTATTACATTCAACCGATAGTACAGATCATCGCGGAACTCTCCGGAACTGACTGCCTTTTGTAAGTCTTTGTTAGTCGCGGCAACAACGCGGACATCCACAGTGATCGTGTGCTCGCCGCCAACGTGGCTCAGCTCTCCCGTCTGCAAAACCCGTAAGACTTTTGCCTGGGCGGTCAAGCTCATGTCACCAACCTCGTCAAGGAACAGAGTGCCGCCATTGGCCAGTTCAAACTGTCCCTTTTTCTTACTAGTCGCACCGGTAAAAGCTCCACGCTCATATCCAAACAGTTCGCTTTCGATCAACTCGGCCGGAATCGCGGCACAATTAACCTTGATAAAGGCCTTTTCAGAACGCTTGGAGAGCTTATGGATCGCACGCGCGACTAATTCTTTGCCGGTGCCGCTTTCACCGGTAATCAGGACTCGCCCACTGGTCGGAGCTACTTTGCGAATTTCTTCCAATAGCTGATTCATAACCTGGCTGTTTCCGACCATTTGGTATTGCTCGTCCAGGTGGCTCTGGATCTTTTCGAGTTGATTGAACAGAGCGAGCTTTTGCATGCAATTACGCACTGACAGCACAACCCGATCGCGATCGAGCGGCTTCTCCAAAAAATCATAGGCGCCCAGGCGGGTGGCCCCAACAGCGTCCCCGATCGTGCCATGTCCGGAAATCATTATGACTTCTGTTCCCGGCCAGTCTTTACGAATTCTTTCGAGCAACTTGATCCCATCCATTCCGGGAAGTTTGATATCCAGCAGAATAATATCAGCCGGTTCCTCCTTCATCAGGCGCAGGGCCTCTTCCGCCGAGGCACAATCATCAACAATCAGGTTTTCTTCGCCAAGTACCATTCGCAAAGTGCGCCGAATATTTTTTTCGTCATCAACTATCAGCAGCCTGGCCTGATATTCAGCATTTACCGACATTGTCAGCCTCCGCTACTTTCTTCTTGCTGCTGCGTATCTTCTGTTCTTAAGCGCACCTTGAAGACTGTACCCGAAGTTGCCCCATCTTCAACAGTGATTTCACCACCATGCTGCAGAATAATCTTTTTGACAATAGCCAGACCAAGACCGGTTCCCTCCGGCTTGGTAGTGAAGTACGGCTGGAAAAGACGCGCCCGGGCCTCATCCGACAATCCCCCTCCCTGGTCAATAACATGTATGGTCCCCCAGCCATTCCCGCGACTCACCTCTAAATATACATCGTCCTCGGGCTGACTGGCGTCAAGGCCGTTGTTAATCAGATTAATCAGCACGCGACCCATCAATGTCCGATCGAGCTGCACGCTCACTTTAGAGCCGGACACAAATTTGACTCTGCCGGCGATGTGGGGGTTGTGCTTTAAAAAATCTGAAACAAACGAATTCAGCTCAACCGAATCGGCCTGCACCTGTGGCATTTTTGAGAACTCAGAGAATGTCTCCACCATCCGGCGCAGGTTGCCGACTTCTTCTTCAACTATTTCCAAAGAATCATTCAGTTTGCTCAAAAACACAGGATCATCGCCGCGATAAGAACGATGCAATTCCTGGACAGACAACTGGATCGGAGTGAGCGGGTTCTTGATCTCATGTGCCAGTCTTTGGGCAATACCTTGCCAGGCAGATATTTTCTCCAGATAGACGATTCGATCACGCCCGCGCTGAATATCATCCATCATCAGGTTGAATGAACCCGTGAGCACACCGATCTCATCGGAACTGCCGACCGGTACACGAACAGTCAAATCTCCCCGGGCCGCCATCCTTGTGGCCTGGGCAAGATTTGCCACTCTACGGGTGACGCTCCTCGCAAGAATCAGCCCAAGCACAACTGCCGCAACCAAAATCCAAGTGTAGACAAACAGAAACAGCCGGTAATAACCCATTTTCCAGGGCTGAAAATTTTCTTGAACGTCTTCGAGAGTCAGCACAAGATCTCGCAATGTTTCTGAAGCGGCCAGGAATTGTTTTGAAATTACAAGAGTAATCTCAAGCCGGTGACCATCCGGCATTTCCCACTCCTCGGTTCTTGATTTCCACGCATCGGTCGGGAACAACAAGGCGCTTTTCTCTTCGGCCACAACGTCGTCACCGGCCAGCAAGCGGACCCGACTCATCGAGGAATTACCGGCAATCAGATCCTCCAGCTTGGTCCGAATAGATTTCATCTCGCCGGCCGAGACTGCCTTCTGAAAGGCCGCTTCATTATTCAGCGACTCGCCCTGTAATCGGGCAATGCTAATTCGCGACTCGATCACTTCCTTGTACAGATCAACCCCGGATCGCAAGCCCGACATGACTCTCTCGTTCAGGCCGACGGCCATGCTCTCTTCCACCAGACGTTCGACAATAAAAACGGTAAAAACCAAGGGGACCGCCGCAGTCACCAGCAGGGCCAAAATAATTTTCCACTCGAACTTGCCTATCCGCAGCATCGACTCATTCCGTTGTTGAGTTGGTCGGCAAACTTAATCGCTGTGATCGGTAGGTGTAAACCATGTCAGCCTGGATGTCCTTTTCACTCACGAAGATCCTGGAAAAAGATCCAAAAAAGGAACGCGGGCCACCGATATGTCCGCTGCCATCCGGATTGGCCATGTATTCGCGAACCTTGCGGCGTAATTCTGGTGTCATCGGATTGACCGTTATACGCACTTCGATTCGTGATTCCATCTTCTTGGGCAAACTCAAAAGCGGCGTCAGCGGTAAATCTCGAAGTGAGCCACAAGTTTTAATTAGTTCTTTCATTGAATAGATCCGAAAATCACGTTTCCCCATGGGGCCTTCTTCACGGACGGTGAAACGCTTCTCCCAGATGTCATATAAAATTGTAAATTGCACCAAGCCTTGAGCCAGGGGCGTTTTGCGCTTTTCCTCCCGCAAGACGATATCAACCAGAATTCGGCTGGTAAACCCACTTGACAGGCGGTGACGCAGCCTGGGCGTAAACACTTCATCGAACGTGACCGACAAGACCGGCTGGCCGTCTTTCTGGGCAACTTGCATGTTGCGCTTGAAAGACTTGACCTCTTTGACCTGGGCCAGCCCGGGCATCGCCAGGCCGAGCACGACCAGGATTGCCCAAATCTTTGATTTATTTCGCCGCAACATTATTGTCAGAACACCAAATCCATCACATAACCAAGTGAGAAAGTAAAAAGGCCGACCGGAGTATCTACTTTGAACCCAATATCAAAAGATACCGGCCGCTTTGTTCTTCCGCTCCATTCGTCTGAGCTAGCCAGAAACGCCGCCTTGGTAACAAAAGAAAAGTTGACGGCCGCATAAACATATCCGCGGTAGAAAAATTTTCCGGTCGACCAAAGAGGTATGTCGTATTCGGCCGTGACCGAGGCCAGCAAGTCCCCATAATCAACCACTTCGGAAAAGTTCAGCTCCAGATTGCGCGGCAGTGAATCTTTGTTGATCAGAAAGAAAGCGTAGTCACCTACATAGAAACGGCTGAAAAACGGGCTGCCCCGCTCACCGACATCCTGGATCAGGCCTCCGACTAGAGTCAGGCGAACGGCGTGATCCAGAAACGCCGGAAACGAATGCTCATATTTCAACATGTATTTAGAGAACTCATAATCACTTCCGAATATCTTACTGGCCAATTCAATACTGACGACCAAATGCATCCCTTGAGTCGGCAAGAAATAATCGTCCCGGGTATCGCGGGTAAAGCGAAAAGTCATAGACGAAAAAGTACTCTGTCCGGGGCGGATGTACCCGTTGAATGGATGGTTATCACACCACTCCCCCAGGCCCACGTCCGCATCAATATGTTCGGCGTGAAACTCAAGGGCCAGTCGATGAATCCGATCGAGTCGGATTCCGAAATTAATGACTCCGCCGGCCCGCAGGTAAGGCATATTCTGATCGCTGGCGGGCAAGCCGGCACAGATCGGATCGCAACTGGCGTCTTGACACTCGGCGATCTTGCTGCTCAGGGCGCGCTCTTCACCAAGCGACACCAGGGCCTGGATGCCGGCCTGGAATCTGGAATTGAAAACCGAGGGCCAGAAAAGGCCCAAGCGAAAAGCTTGCTGATGCTCGGAGGCCACAAAAGCAAATGACAGATCCAGTCCGCGGCCCAGGAAATTTATATCGGAGATTCCCAAGCCCCCCCAAAAGGGATTTGTATCCGACCAGCCAAAAAACAAGTCATCGATGATTATTGTGTTGCGTTCTTCTACTGTAATGACAAGCTTGACTCGGCCTCGCTCGCTGCCTTTTTCGAGACGCATGCGAACATCTTTGAAATAGCCCAGAGCCAATAAACGAATACGGCTGAGATCGACCTTCTCTTCGTCAAGAACATCTCCCGGTTTCAATAGAATTTGGGCAATTATCAAATCTCCGCGGGATTTGTCATTGCCCCGAACTTCGATTGCTTCAAGGATATATCTGGGCGTAAAAGGATCTTCGAGTTCCAGTTTGTTTAGCTCGGCTTTTTCGGCAGCCTCCCTGGCCCTTTCTGCCGCCTCCTCGGCCTCTTCGGCTGCTTTGATCTTAGCTTCCTCGTCGGCCGCGTTCGTCTGGTCAATCTCGGGGCTGTTCTCTGCTTCGCTGTCCTTGGCTGTCTGACCGATCTTCTGCTGGCCGACTTCATCAGCCAAGCATACGCCACCCACCAGACCCACCAGTGAAAAAACCCCAATCCACTTTGTCATTGAGAATAATATCTGCAAAAAGACCTCCATCGGACCCCGCCCATTGGGGCCCGGTTTCCTTAGGTTATTTCTACATCAGTGTAGCTATAGGTGCAAGAAAGTCCACCCTAACCCGACAGCCAACAACCTGGCCAGACCAACATTCGATTGACAGCCATTCCTCGGGTGAATACATTGATTGCCCCGAGGATTAAATCATGTCGGCAAAGACATTCGTTGACGTCGAATATCTGCAAGGCATTCACATTGTCGACAGCATTCTGTGGTGCGACGCTCCCCGTCAAGCTGATTTGTGTTTTATTTCACATGCTCACTTGGCGCCTATCGGCCCGCACAAAAAAATACTCTTATCCGAAGAAACAGCGGCCCTGCTCGGTGATCGGCTCGGAAAAACCAAGGCCCTGATCTCTCCATATCATCGCCGATTCTCTCTTGGTGGCCTGGACCTGGAACTCGCTCCTTCCGGCCATATGTTGGGAGCTTCACAGATTCGAGTTACTCGAAACAACCGCCAGATCGTCTATACCGGAGATTTCCAATTAGAAAAATCCCGAACTGCCCAGCCGGCAACTATACTGGAAGCAGATGTCCTGGTAATGCCGGCTACTTATGGATTGCCTGAATATCAATTTCCGAAGCGTTCAGAAGTAGAGAATGAAATTGTTAGCTGGGCCCAAGCTGCAATTGAGTCCAACGCTCAGCCGCTTTTCTTTGCCGCCCAACCCGGCAAGGCGCAGGAGTTGACAAAGATATTGTCAGACAGCGGGTTAACCGTCCGGGTCCATCGCTCTATTTATCAAACCTGTAAAAAATACGCAGCCTTGGGTGTTGATATTTCAAATCTTCGCACCTTTTCAAAAAATCCCGGCACGAATGAAGTGATCATTTTTCCGATCAACTTGCGCCATTCGAAAATGATTACAGATTTAAAAAACGTACAAACAGCCATTGCTACGGGTAAAGCCATCGAAAATGGAGCAAGCGCTCGCTGGAATGTAGATGCCGCTTTCGCCCTGTCTGGGCACGCCGATCATACCGCTTTGATCCGTTACATCTCTGATTCTTATGCAAAAAAAATATTCATTGTCGGAGCGGCTGCGCAAAAATTCGCAGCCGAGCTGAGAGATCGAGGTTTTCAGGCCTGGCCGCTTAAGCCACCGAAACAAATGGACTTTTTTAATTCACCAAGCTCAAGAACGTCCAGCTGACCGATGTTTACTTCTCATCATAAAGCTATAATGATATTGGACATTCAGGGCCAGATATATGCCAGCGAACACTGACACAAAGGACAAGGTTCTCCTTGTCTCATTCGACTTTGTTCCGTCTCCCTCGGGAATGTCGTGTTGGGTAGCTGACGAAATCAAGACACTTTCGAGCTATTACCAACTTGATGTTCTCTCTTTGAAAAATGAGGATCTGTCCCATATCGAACGATTTCACGGAGCACGCCTTTTGCGGGTGCCGGTTGGCACGGGCCCCTTTCTTGAAAAAATCAAAACTTTTCAGCGGGCCCTGAAGCGCCAACTCGACAGCGAAGAGTACCGCTTGTGTCATTTCTCTTCTGTCTGGGAAGGAATGATTCTAACCTCTCAAAAAGGCAGTTCCGGCTATAAATTGATCTATGAAGTTCACTCCCTGCCGTCTGTAGATTTCAAAACCCTCTACCCCGGCGAGGCTCCCGAGGTCGAGCATTCCTACCCGCTCAAGCAGCAAGAAGAGCGCTGCCTGTCACTGGCCGATTTCATTGTGGCCGGCTCCGAGTTGTTGAAAAATCACCTGATTGAACGGGGCATTTCTGCCGATAAAATTGAAGTCGTTCGCCCGATGATCGATCTCGCTCCGTTTGAAAAGGTCGAGAGTGGCGACCGCCAGACCGGAACCATTCTCTATCTCGGCAGCCTACTCCCCTGGCAGGGCATACCTTCGATGCTTCGGGCAATCGCCGAATTGCCGCACGGCTTGCCCGTCAAAGTACATCTTATCTGCCCACCGGACGATCCTTTCCGAAAGGAAGTGCTTGGTAAAATCCAGATGCTCGGATTGGCGCGCAAAGTTGAAATGATCGACCCGGTCGAATTCGAGCAGCTGGGTAAATTGGTTGCCCGGGCCGATGTCTGCGTGGCACCGCTTAGCAATCACGAACATAACCGCCTGGCGGCCTCGACACCCCAGAAGCTGTTTGTCTACATGGCCTGTAGCCGGGCAATTGTCGCTTCGAGTCAACCGGTCGCACTTGAGATCATCGAGAACGGGGTTCACGGTTTACTGTACCCGCCCGGCGACTTCAAGGGACTGGCCGCATCACTCAAAAAGCTGTTATTAGATCGCGACCTGGCTGTGCGTTTGGGCAATCAAGCCCGGCTCCACCTTGAAGATTCATTTTCGCTGAAAGGCTCCATGAAGCAACTGACCGGGATCTATCAGAGACTGATCGGAAGTGTGAGTCAGCCCCCCGAATTCAATCCTCTGGACCAGGCTGACCCAGACACGATGCCGCGCATTTCAGAAATATTAGGTTCCGAGTCCCTAGAGACCGATCCCGACACCAGTCCCCATCCTAAATCCCTGATTGACGGCCGGGGAAAATTTTCTGCGGATACAACGCCGATCCCGATCAAGAACCTGCAGCTCCCGGAAACCAATCCCAATATTGCCGGGCCACAAGTCGATACGGGCGATCCAGCTACAGAGACTGGCCCCGCCCTCATAAAGGAAGGGGCCGATCCTGGCACCGAACCTGGCACTGATCCTGGCACTGATCCTGGCACCGATCCTGGCACAGATCCCGCCCGGCCTCCCTCGACAGCCGACACCGATCCCGATCTGCAAACTCAAGATGACCTTGTTTTTCTATCAGTTGACGACGAGGATACCGCCCCGCGCTCGAATCCCGATGGATGGCAAGTACTTGAGGCATCTCTAGTCACTCTGCCTGAACAAGAAAGTGATTCGACCGAGACTGAACCAGTCAAGGGCCGTTTTCTTCTGGGCGGGCCACCATTCCCGGTGAAATCTGAAGAGCCAGAACCAATAGAAACATCCAGAAAGAAGAAAGCAACCGACACGACTCCGACAAATCTCGATTTCATATCCGATGCCGATGTAGAACTAATCGACGGCGATTCGGGCGACAAAGAACCCCGGGACAAAGACGCGACCGATCCGGAAGTTGGCAAGCAATAGGTAAGGCTTCAAGCCGGATTCTTGTCGATTACATCACTAGCAACGCGCAGCAGTGCAATTTTTGCAATCTCGAGCAATGCCACAAGATCGACGCCTGACTTCTCCAAGTAACAAATACGAGTGCGACTTGCCCCGGGCGCCACAGACGGATCGTCAAAAACAGCAGACATTTGACTGCCGGTCAGGTCGTTGAGTTCCTGAACGCTGGTTGCCAGATCCAAAACCAGCATTGCCGCGGGGGCCGCCACCGCCAGGCTGTTTGTCAGCAAATCATCAAAAGGTCCCGGGCCCCTGAACTCTTCCAGGGCACGGCAAATTATCGCCGGGGCGCCCTCACTGCGAGCGATATCCGCAGCAATTTTACCCTTACCACTCGGATTCTTCTCGGTGAATTCATAGTCCATTTCAAAAAGTAAGCCAGCCAAACCCCAGGTCTGCGGATCCTCGCCGAAATGTACTGCCAGATCCTCCATTATTGCTTCGACCACCAGACAATTTTTGATCAGCGTCCGATCTCTGACTCGCTTACGCAACAACAAAAACGCTTCGAAACGGGTCAAGGTTCATCCGATCTGTTCAATTGTTGACTTGAAAGCCATTTCCAGTCCGGCGGCGCCTTCTTCTCTCACAAATGTCACGTCGCCACCATGCAGATTGGCGATTTTCCTGGCCAAAGGCAAACCCAGCGATGTCCGGCTGTCCACTCCAGATTCATTATCACTGTACCTGAATCCCTCGAACAACTTTTCCTTCAGGTTGTTGTCAGGCCAGTCAAAGTCTTTGCGGACGACCCCCACGCGTAATGTATTATCGGCAAGTAACTGCATTCGCAGGACTACTTTCTCGTCACTTTTTTTCTCATAGACATACTCAACCATGGCCACAACCGCCCGCACAAACTTGCTCCCATCTACATTCAAAATGCAATGAACCAAATCGTCATCCTCGGGCCCCTCAAAAGCGCCGGCAACATCCGGCTGCAGTGAATCAACGATTTTCACAAGCAGTTCCGACATTTTCAACTTTTCGGGCATTAAGAAACTCTTTCCAGCTTCAAAACTTGCCATCAACAGAATGTCATTAATCAACCGCAGGAGACGTTCGCCTTCGCCACCGATCACCTGTACATCTCGCTTTTGGCTCTGATTGAGTTCGCCTTCGTATCCTCGAATCAACAGATCGGAAAATCCAATGATCGAATTCAACGGTGTCCGCAACTCATGGCTTACGTTGGCCAGAAAGCCCGAGCGCACACTTTCGGTTTGCTTCACTTTTTGGGCGTACTCGGCAAGTTTTTGGTATTCCCCTTCGACCCTATCCGCTAAGCGGTTGAAGGCAACCGCAATCATGCCGACTTCGGTTGTCGAGTGAACCGGCAGCCGCTCGATTGTCGCACTGACTTCTTTGGTGCGCATTCGATCCAGCATTCTTCTCACTGTCACTGCCGGAGTGCGCAACTCCTGACCAAGCATCCAGCCAGTCGAGCCGGCGAAAACCAGCGCGAGTAACAGCGCCAACAACTTGGGGCCCGAGAGTAACGGCAGTACATTTCCCAACGAAGAGACTCCACTTTGCTCCAGGCCGACCTTCTGGTCGGCTTGGACAATCAACTCTCCCATCATCACGGCATCAACCACAAGCAGAGGAGTGATCACTACAATCGCGACCAGCAGGCCCCAAATAACCATTCGCACCCGCAAGCCGAAGCGTTGCCGAAGAGGTACAACCGACACGCTCAAAACCGTCAGAACCGGCCTCAATAGACGCCGCAGTATCAAGTAGGAGAATCCCCCGAACAGCAATATCAATGCCTGGAGTGTCAGTAATTGTCTAGCCGGTATATTTATCGGCCAACGAACCTGCAATAACCCGGACAACCAGAGGACCAGGCTTACCCCAATCACCACCATTATACTTCCCAGTGACAACCCGACCGGCAATACAATGGCATTGAAAGCTGCTTTTTTTCTGTCCAGATCATCAACGGCGATCCCTTGCCGCAACTTGCCAAGGGTTCTTGCGACCGGCCATAGTCGATAAAGCATGTACCCAAGCACAACAATAAGTGAAAACACAACGAAGACAGTCAACCGATCGGCCACATAAGAGCGCCGGTTGAAAATACCTTCAAGGGGCAACTTGGTAACTGCAATCTTCGCCGTTAGTAAAACCGCCCCGAGCAACATGACCGAAACACATGCAGTACCGATGAATCGTGCTGGCGAAGGAATGTTCGGTCTAGAAATCACAAACTGCTCTCCTGCCTAGTAACTACCGGCACTGTGAATGAAAAGACCGCACCGCCTTGTGGCCGGTTTGAAGCCCGGATATCGCCACCGTGCATCTGGATCAGTTTTTTGCTTATGGCCAACCCAAGACCAGTGCCTTTTGCGGTTGAGATATCGCTCGTTCGAACCTGCTCGAATTCCTCAAACACCCGGTCGAGTTTGGAAGGCGGAATACCCGGGCCACTGTCAGAGACAGCCACCTCGATCATACCGTTTTCCTCCGGACCAACAATTACCCGGATTTCTCCCTGCTGTGTAAATTTCAGTGCATTCCCAACCAGGTTGAACAAGACTTGCCTCAGTCGGGTTTCGTCGGCTCGTACGGCAGGCAGATCATGCGGCACCTGGCTGGCCAACTTGACTTCCTTGTGGGCACGCAGTCCCGACCCGGCCGCCAGGGCCTGCCGAACGACCTCGCCTATATCTACTTCTTGCAGGGTCAGCTCCATCAAACCCGTCTCGATCTTAGAAAAATCGACGATGTCATCTACCAGCCTCAGTAAATGATTGCTTGCATTTTGTATACACACGACATCTTCCCGCTGGTCGACACTCAGCTCTTGATCAGAACTCTCCAATAACAACTCACCGAAACCGGTAATCGAATGTAGCGGGGTCCTCAAGTCATGACTCACCACTGCCAGGAATTCCATCTGCCGCCGATCTGCCTCGGAGGCGTCTGCGGCACCCTTCCTCAAGAGCCGATCATGATTTGCCAACCTTTTTGCCAGGTGGTTGAATGCCTCAATCAGATCGCCCAGCTCATCCGGCGACAGCACCGGAAGTAGAGGCGTGGACTCACCGAGATTCTCGGCTGCCAGGGTTTCCATGCCGACAATAACCGACTCGGTATCTTTAGAAATGTCGCGTGCCAAAAACGAGCTAGCCAAACCGCATATCAAGATCAAGACCGGGCCGGCTGTTACTAAAAATAATACGGTCTTGCCTACAATGGCGTGTTGGTCAGTGCCGGTCAAAGTAATCGCCAGAGAGATCTGGCGATCTACAACCATGACACCCAGGACTGTCCAGACAACAACAACCGTACAGACAACGCCCAGGACGAGTCGCCTTCGCAAGTCGGGTTCCCAGCTGAATCCGGGCGTCACGATTCCGGGAATCTCCAGAAAACGGCGCATGAAAACCCGCCCGATCCCGAATGAGATCATGGCAAACGCAACTGCGTGAGTAGAAGCCAGGGCGAACAGGCTCCAGATAACACGTGGCGGCGACGCCTGGGCTGCACTCTGCACCACGGTAATCACAGCCGAGACAAATAAAACCGCCAGAAACGGCACGGCAAAGGCATGGTACGGATAGCGCGCCGCCCGTGAAATCATCCTGGCCATCCTGGATTCTTCCAGCTCTCCCCCCACCAGTTTTTCCCAATCTTTGTACAGCGGAGCCAAAGACAGGTGATTCTTGGCCAGGATAATCGCCGCCACAGGAATCATAAAAACGGGAAACCAGAGAAGCCGGGCAGCCACCTCGGCCGGCAAAGAAATAATCTGGGGCACCAGCAGATCCCACACGACAATCATGCCCAGAAGAGCCAGAAGCTGCGCGCACTGCAGCCATATCAAGGGAACAGGTTTGCGAGTAAATGTAGGATCCGGAATCATGAGCACTTCAGTGCGGTTAGCTATGCCAGAGAATACCCCGGATAGGCATCCGGGTCAACGCAGGACAGGCCGGCTTTGTCACCGATGAATTACCTCAAATCTTCGCAAGCAATAATCATCCAGTCCCGCATGAGTAAACTCATCCCACTGTAATGTCCGTCCATCCAGCCGAAACAATCCGAGTACCCCTGACATTCAACACACTTTACCAGACATTCGTCGAGTGCGATTTCTGTCGTTCCATCACAAACCGATTGACAGTTGTAACAAGTGTCATCCCATTCTCCGGGCCCGCTAGTATCCGCCCCACAGGCCCCCAGGCTCAAACAAACCATCCC
>JAFDKH010000425.1 GCA_019307065.1 Deltaproteobacteria bacterium | reverse complement strand
GATGGTTGTTCCGACAACTGTCAAGTTGAGGATGGTTGGACCTGCCGTTATGAGCCCAGCGGCTGTATAAAAGACGAAGGCGGTTGCGGCTGCGCGGCCTCTGGCAACGGCACCCCGACTTCAGTGCTACTGTCAAGCTTGATTGGTTTCGCTTTTGTTCTCAATCTGCGCAGAAATCGGCGGCGGCGCTAGACTTGCAGTCTGGCTACTAATCAGTCGGGCAGTTAATCGTCCCGACAACAGTGCCGTGCTTTCCAATAGCCAAGTGCATCCCTCGTCGACAAAATTGGAGCTGAAAGATTCCCTCGGAAACAACATAGCGACCGGCCGAGACATCATCGCTATAGAAATGATACCAGTCACCGGCAAGTTTCAACTGGTTGCCGTCAGTGTCGGTTATCAAAAACATATTGCCGCTTCGCATGCAGACATAGGTCACCAGGCCTTCAACCTGAAGGAGTTTCCCTTCAAAACCAACAGGGTCTGCCAAAATATCGACAATCGGCGTACTCTCGGGCAGGTGAACCCCGGCTAATATAATTTCTCCATTGTTGAGAGCATCTTCGCGCAGAATGCCTGGACTGCAGACCGACGCCGGAACACAAGTAAGGCCTTCCGCTTCGTAGCCATCGTCGCATTTACAACTCGGATTACCTTCGGCATCGGGAATACAGGTCCCGTGACCAGAACAGTTTATGCCCTCACAGGGATCGTCTTCGAGGCATTCGAGACCTTCGGCATGGTAACCCTGATCGCATTCACATGTTGCCTTATTGTCATTTTTAATTACGCAATTGCCATGCTCGGAGCAGTCGACTCCCTCACATGGGTTATTGACGACCTCCCCATTTTTATCGACGCAACTTACCAGTAACAAACCGGCTACCAGGGTCTGGCCAAATATCCGCTGTAACTTTGGCATCTTTTCTCCAGCTACTGGATATTCCACCAGATTCTGGACAAATGTCAACTCGGGCGGGGTCTGCCCGTAAACTCTATTGAACCCAACCGGCCAGCTGACATATGATGTCCGAGTTCAATCGCTATAACAGTCAGGAGTCTTTCATGAAATCAAGCCCGATAACAAAAGAGAGATATCTAGAACATAACGGGAGAAGCAAACCATGACCAAGAGGATTTCCTTCGTTTTTGCAGCTTTTTTGATGGTTTTATTCGTTGAGACAAGCTGGGCCGACACGATTCCCGAGCCGGAGACTGAATCAATCCTGTCGCCGGTTCTGTCGCCGGTCAACCTGCGCATGTTGGGAGTTTGCGAATTCGCATTTATCGCCTCCGATTCGAAGTTGTTCCACAAGTTTCCCGCCAGTTTCCGGCGTTCATTTCCCGACCGCTGGGACCGCGATGCCGACAAAACCCTGCAATTCGGCTTCGAGGAGTTAACCCTGGTTTTCGATGCAACCTTTTCCGACAAAACCGCCGGGTTTCACGGCGCCTTTTTAGTAACCGGGGCCGGCAGCGAACCGGACACTTTCTCGACTCCGGCTTTGCTCGAGGCCTGGGGTTACTACAACCTGTCGATTGTTCAATTCTCGGCCGGCCGGGTCCGCAATCCTTTCGGCGGGCGTTTCACCGACTTTCCTGAATACCATTTGCAGGCAACCGACTACCGCCGCTTTCGCGGCGACGGGCTGCGGATAGATTTCGACCTGGCTGCCGGTGATTTTCATATTTTGCCGAGCCTGGCCGTTTTGGAACGTAACCCGGACGATATCATGTTTCTATATTCGGGCCGGGTCGGTTTTGCCTATCACATCAAAAATTTTGGCACGCTCGGCTTCGGCGCATCTTTCATGTACGGCGAGGACAACTTGTGGGTCGACAGCTATGAAAACGCCGGTTTCTGGGATGTCGATGACAATTTCCACCTGGTTAACTTCAGCGAACGTTACAATGTCCGCCGCCTAGATTACGGTTTCGACATAAGCATAATCTGGAAACATGCCAAAGACTCGTTTTTCGGCAACACCGAACTATACGCCGAGTACGTTCAGGGCAGCCTGAATGACGATGATTTTGTCGACGAAGACGACCCGAGCAACTCGAGGAACCCGCAGCCCTATCTAGGCGAACGTAACCCGATGGGTTGGTGGGTCGAATTTTCACAATGGTTCAACATCGGCGCCGGGGGCGGCCCTTTCATTGCCTATGGCTATCACGATCGCAAGGTTGCCCCGCAAAATGCCTGGGGAATCGGCGAGCAAGGTATTGTGCGCGAGTTGGTTGTCGGCTATCGCCAGGCTATCGTGCGCGGGTTCAACGTTGATGTCGAGATGTGGATAGTCAACGATTCTAAAAAGCTCGATCAGCGAGGTGCCCCGGATTTCAATAATG
>JAFDKH010000003.1 GCA_019307065.1 Deltaproteobacteria bacterium | reverse complement strand
AAACGAGTATCCCGAATTCATGGTGAACTTCGAGGTCGTTTATATCTCCCAGTATTTATTAGAGCTTGTTAATCAGGGAAGGCTTGAACTCACCGGAGAGTATAACAAGAAAGTGACTTATCACGACCCATGTTACCTGGGTCGACATAATGACATATATGACGAACCCAGAGAGGTGCTAAAGAAGGTACCTGGTTTAGAACTTATTGAGATGACTGATTCTCGTGAAAATAGTCTTTGCTGTGGTGGCGGAGGCGGCAGGATCTGGATGGATACGCCAAAGGGCGAACGATTCGCAGACTTGAGATTACAACAAGCTAATCAGGTTGGAGCCGAGGTGCTGGCTACTTCTTGCCCATACTGCATCACCAATTTCGAGGATGCCCGCCTGAACCTGGAAGATGACGAAGTCTTAGAGATTAATGACCTCACGGAAATCATCCAGGAAGTGATTTAGGCAATCGAATAAACAGGATTAAGGACGCTAAGAATTGGAAAATGAAATACAGGGTAGCACTCTTGGAGATGTAATGGTTGTTGGGGGAGGGATCAGCGGTATTCAAGCCGCCCTTGATCTGGCCACTTCGGGTTACAAGGTATTTCTGGTTGAGAAATCACCGACCATCGGCGGCAAGATGGCTCAGCTTGACAAGACCTTTCCCACCAATGACTGCTCGATGTGCATTGAATCTCCCAAGTTTATTGAATGTGATCGGCATCCCAATATTGAGATACTAACCTATACTGAAGTTGATAGTGTAGAAGGGGGTGCGGGAGACTTCACCGTAACCCTGACTAAAAAGCCCCGATACATTATTGAGGAAAAATGCACGGGCTGTACGACTTGTGTAGAGTACTGCCCGGTCGAAGTCCCTGATCCATTCAATCAAGACTTGTCGGGGAATAAGGCCGTCCATATTTACTTCTCCCAGGCGGTTCCGCTCATCCCTTATATTGATGAAAGGTGTCTTTATCTTGAAGACAAGAAATGTTCTATATGCGTAAACGTCTGTCAAAATGACGCAATAGATCTTCATCAAAAGGCTCAAAAGCTTGAAATAAATGTAGGGGCGATAGTTTTGTCTCCGGGCTATGACGTATTTGACCCCAAGTTGCGGGGTGACTACGGCTACGGAGAAATTGAAAACGTAGTAACCAGTCTCGACTTCGAACGGCTCTTGTGTGCCACCGGGCCACACGAAGGTGAGATATTACGCCCGTCAGACAAAAAGCATCCACATAAAATTGCCTGGATTCACTGTGTCGGTTCCCGGCAGGTTGTCGAGGGCGGTAACAGCTATTGTTCTGCGGTATGCTGCTCGTATATCCAGAAGCAAGTGATTTTGACAAAAGACCATGACGCCGACGCGCAGGCGACCATTTTCCATAACGATATTCGGTCATATGGCAAGGATTTCGAGCGATTCTACCAAAGAGCCCAGAACCTTCCCGGGGTTAAGTTTATCCGAAGCTACGTATCGATAGGGAAAGAGATCCCCGAGACAAAGAACGTGACGATAAAATACGCAACAAACAATGATGGAGTTAAAGAAGAAGAATTCGATCTAGTAGTGTTGGGCGTCGGATTGAACCCGCCTGCTGATGCGAGCGGTTTGGCAAACCTGTTTGGTATCGAGCTCAATTCGCACGGGTTCTGTAAAACAAATCCGGTTAATCCTATCGAGACAACTCGCCCGGGAATTTTTATTAGTGGCGCATTCCAGGGCCCCATAGACATCCCTGAGTCGGTCATGAGTGCCAGCGGGGCTAATGCCTGTACCGGTGAACTCCTTGATTACCGGAGAGGGAAGCTGGCCAAAGAAAGGATATATCCACTGGAGAGGGATGTTTCAAAAGAGGACGTCAGGGTGGGGGTCTTTGCCTGTCATTGCGGCGCCAATATCGGTAGAATCGTTGATGTCCCTTCAGTAGTTGAATATGCTTTGACCTTAGACAATGTTGTTCACGCTGAAGACGGCCTCTTTATTTGTTCTACTGATGCTGCCAAGCAAATATCGAACACGATTCGAGAAAAAGGGCTCAATCGCGTGGTTGTCGCCGCCTGTACACCCAGGACACATGAGCCGTTATTCAGGGACACACTTCGTGAAGGGGGAATTAATCAGTACTTCTTCGACATGGCCAATATCAGGGAACATTGCTCCTGGGTTCACTCCAAGCAAAAGGAAGAAGCCACCCAAAAGGCAAAAAATATTGTCCGGGCGGCAGTCGCCCGAACGACCAATCTGGAGCCCTTGCAGGAATTTGATCTGCCGGTCAACAAGACCGGATTAGTGGTTGGTGGAGGCCTGGCCGGGATGACTAGTGCCCTGAGCCTGGCCAACCAGGGATTTGAAGTTCACCTGGTGGAAAAGGCTAAAGACCTGGGTGGAATGGCGCGAAGAATTCAATACACCTTAGAGGGGCTGGATGTTCAAGCATATTTGAGCGACCTTATCCGCAAGGTTTATCAACACCCCTTGGTACATGTATCTCATGCTGCGACCATCACAGAGGTTTCCGGTTATGTGGGTAATTTCGTCACTACGCTGACGTCTGAAGGAAGGGTCAAAAAGATACAGCATGGTGCGGCCATCTTGGCAACTGGTGCTGACGAATATAAACCCAGCGAATACCTTTATGGGCAAGATGACAGGGTATTGACCCAGCTGGAGTTGGAAGAGCAAATCAGCAAAGGAGAGGATTGGGTCAAGAACTCCAAGAGTCTGGTGATGATCCAATGTGTCGGTTGCAGACAGGTAGACAGAAACTACTGCGCCCGGGTTTGTTGCAGCCAGGCCATAAAGAATGCCTTACAGTTAAAAGAGATTAACCCAGAAATGGATATCTACATTCTATTTCGGGACATGCGAACATATGGGTTCAAAGAGGATTATTACCATGCGGCCGCGGATAAAGAGGTGAAGTTCATCCGCTGGGAACCGGATGACAAGCCCCAGGTGGAAGCTGTCGAAGAGGGGGGCAAGCCAGTTCTGCGAGTAAGCGTGTCTGATCCTGTTTTAGGTAAGAAGATAGCAATAGATGCCGATTCACTTGTTCTATCTGCCGCCGTTATTCCCTCGTCCGGAAATCAGGAAATAGCCCGATTATTCAAAGTGTCTATGAACCCGGATGGTTTCTTCTTGGAAGCTCATGTAAAATTAAGGCCGGTTGACTTTGCCGCCGATGGTATTTTCCTGTGTGGGACAAATCACTATCCCAAGCATATATCTGAAACGATTAGTCAGGCATATGGAGCTGCCGGCCGGGCTGTATGTATTCTGTCACAGGATACAGTTACAGCTTCCGGTTCTGTTTGTGAGGTAAACGAAAACGATTGTATAGCATGCGGGGCATGTATCTCAGCTTGTACGTATGGTGCTATAGAGTTTCATGACACACCAAAGGGCAAAAAGGCCGTGGTTAATCCTGTTCTTTGTAAGGGGGATGGTCTTTGTAACGCAAAGTGTCCGACAAATGCCATTATTCTGAAGCACTTTACCGATCAAGAGGTCTTTTGCCAAATTGACGCGGCGTTATCAGGGTGAACAAACATAGATGACCGACGGGTCGCCGTCTCAAAACTGGCGTTTTGATATGGCGACCGAGGAGCGAGATAAAATGGGTACAGGACTTGAGCATAAATCAAGGATTGTCGCTTTTTTATGCAATTGGTGAGCGTATTCCGCCGCGGACATGTCTGGAGTTACCAGACAAAGCTATACACCTGAAATTCAGATTATCCGGTTGATGTGTACCGGCAGGGTAGACCTGGCATTTATACTCCGGGCTTTCATCGATGGAGCAGACGGGGTGCTGATCGGTGGTTGTTGGCCGGGCGAATGCCATTATGTTACGGAAGGCAATTACGATGCATTAAGCAATGTGCATTTGAGCAGAAAAATGCTTTCGCACATAGGCGTGAACCCCGAACGGTTGAGGATTGAATGGATCTCCGCCGCTGAAGGAAACCGTTTCGCCGAAGTGGCGAATGACTTTGGCCGGCAGCTAAAGGAGATCGGACCGCTAGGAAAAGGCGAAGGGCTGGACGTGGATGTATTGAAGCTCAAACTTGAAGCCGTTAATAAAATAATCCCCTACATTAAATTAGTCGAAAGGGAGAAGTTGAGAGTTCCTGTCAAGTCGGAAGAAGCCTATAATAAATTTTACACCAGTGACGAGTTTGACTTGTTATTTAATAATTTAATTGCAGATAAATTGGCAATTAGCCAGATTATGGCGCTCCTGCGTCAAAGACCTCTTTCAACTGGAGAACTCTCAGAGATTTTAAGCATAGACCCGTCTGAAGTATCAAGACACCTTGATGTGTCAGCCAGGCAAGGATTAGTCAGGTTTGACAAAAGCTCAAAGATCATTGTTGCCGCCTGAGATGAAAGAGCAGGTACAGGATATATGGATAACGATAAAATCGATCAGATCATAGACAAACATCAGGGCAAAGCCAGCTCACTGATTCAGTTATTGCTGGAGATTCAGAGCCAAATTCACTGGCTGCCTAAAGACGTATTAGACAAGGTCAGTAAAAAACTAGATGTACCGCTAAGTAGTGTAATGCAAATAGCTACCTTTTATAAAACCTTCAGTTTGATTCCTAAAGGACGTAATCAAGTTCAAGTGTGCACGGGCAGTTCCTGTCATGTTCGCGGTTCGACAGGTCTGCTCGATAAGGTTCAAGACCTGATCGGAATTAGACCTGGTGAAACGGACTCTGATTCAAAGTTCAGCCTGGAGACCGGCACCTGTCTCGGCTGCTGTAATTTAGGACCGGAGATAATAATCAATGGCAAGCATCACGGCAAGACAACACCGGCTGAGGTAGAAGATCTGTTGAAAGACTGCGAGTAAGGGAAGATTATGCCAAGGCTAAATTCAGCCGCTGAATTGGAAGACCTCAGGCAGGGTTTCTTGTCAAAAAGAGATCCCGATAAACCCTGCATTGCGATATGTACGGGAATGGGTTGTCACGGCCTCGCTAACGGCAAGGTTGTCAGCGCCTTTGAAGAAGAAGTCAACAAACAAGGTCTACAGACCAAAGTTGATATTAGAGCAACCGGCTGCCATGGCTTTTGTGAAAAAGGGCCGGTCGTAGTCATCTATCCTGAAGAAATCTGCTATATCGAGGTAACCCCGGAGGATGTCGGGGAAATTATCTCTCAGACGGTGCTTGGGAAGAAAGTGATTGAACGCCTGATTTATACTGATCCAAATACCGGCGAAAAAGCAGCCCACCAGTCTGAAATACCTTTTTACGGCAAACAGATGCGGCACCTTTTCGGCAATAACGTAAAGATTGATCCCAAGAGCATCGATGACTATCTGGTGAATGGTGGTTATTCGGCTTTATCCAAAGCGCTTTTTGAGATGAGTCCCGAGCAAGTCGTAGAAGAAATAAAGAAAGCCAACTTGCGTGGCCGGGGCGGCGGCGGGTTCCCGGCCGGTCGGAAGTGGGAGACTGCCCGGAATGCTCCCGGGGAAGAAAAGTACGTGATCGTCAACGGTCATGAAGGCGAGCTCGGGGCCTTTATGGATAGGGCCTTCTTTACCGGCAATCCGCATTGTGTGCTGGAAGGCTTGATAATCGGTGCCTATGCCATCGGCTCGCATCAAGGATTTATCTACACCCGGCATGACACTCCTCAATTGAAAGATAATATTGACGCCGCCTTAGCAACGGCTGCTCAATACGGGCTTTTAGGTGAAAATATCCTTGGCTCCGGCTTCAACTTTAGTGTTGAGGTGCATTTTGACATAGGCATATTCGTTTCCGGCGAGTCCAGCGCATTAATGAGATCTATTGAAGGAAAGAACCCGGAGCCAAGACCCAAATATATTCGCACTTCGGTACGTGGGATTTGGGATAAGCCGAGTAACCTGAACAATGTTGAAACCTGGGCTAACGTGCCTCAGATAATCAACAAGGGTGCTGATTGGTATACCAGTATAGGGACAGAGAAGAGTAAGGGAACAAAACTATTATCCTTATCAGGTAATATAGTTAATACAGGCGTCGTGGAAGTTCCTTTTGGGACCACGCTCAGAGAGATTGTCTACGACATCGGTGGCGGAATTCCAAACGGAAAGAAACTCAAAGCGGTCCATTTTGGAGGACCTATGGGAGGTTCAATTCCCGCAAGTTACCTCGACACCCCATTGGATTTTGATGAGCTGGCAAAACTGGGGGCCCCGATAGGGGCAGGCGGCATGCTGGTATTGGATGAAGACGCCAATATGGTCGATCTAGCCAGGTTTTTCCTCAACTTCCTTAGCGATGAGTCGTGCGGTAAATGCGTCCCCTGCCGCGAAGGCATCAGGCAGATGCTTAAGATCTTGACTAATATTAGTGATGGAAAGGGAAAAGAGGGGGACATCGAGTTTTTGGAGGAGATATCCGAGGTAACCGGAGCGGCTTCTTTGTGTGCGCTAGGGAAAACGGCTTCCGACCCGCTGCTGAGTTCGCTACGCTACTTCAGGGATGAGTATGAGGCGAGCATCAAATGAAGGAAATTCTATTACAGATAGATGGAAAAAAAGTTAAAGCAGCACAAGGGATGACTGTTTTAGGGGCAGCCCAAAGTGTAGACATATTTATTCCTACCCTCTGTCACCATGAGAAACTAGAACCTTATGGTGGATGTCGAGTTTGCACGGTAGAAGTAGAAGTTCGCGGCTGGACAAAGATGGTCGCTGCCTGCCTTTACCCGGTAGAACAGGATTTGATAGTAAGAACCAGGTCAAAAAAGGTCGATAAAATTCGCAAAATGATTTTAGAGCTTCTGCTGGCGCATGCCCCGGATTCTGAGCAATTGCAGGATTTGGCAGCCGAGTATGGCGCAGACAAAGACCGTTTTGAAAAAGAGTCCTCGTTTTGCATCCTTTGTGGTCTATGTGTTCGATACTGTGCTGAAGTCAAAAAGAAAAATGCTGTTGGATTTGTCAACAATGGCTCAAAACGCCAGATAAGTTTCATTCCGGAAATCGCTTTGAAGGAATGCAATAGCTGCAAGGAATGTTTTCCGCTCTGCCCGACATCGTATCTCCAGGCAGCTTTCGTTTTATGTGAAGCTCTTGCGTTCCCTAAGAACAAATGAGTGCAAGAAAGTATACCAAGTCTTATCAAACGTTGCGGTACAAAAGAGGGGTTTGCGAGAGTAGTTCTCTCGATTTTATCTCAGAGGAACCGCTTTTAGTTCGTATCGATGAGAAACCGTATTCGGTGGTAATGAGAACACCCGGGGACGAGCTTTTTCAGGTGGCCGGGTTTTGTCTGGGAGAGGGGATTGCGGACTCTCCGGATGATTTCAAAGCCATTGGCTATGATGAACATCTCGATCCAAATGTCATCGATATCTGGCTCAAGCCCGAACGGAGTGAAAAAATTCGTGATGTTCTTGGGAGGCGGGGCTTTATCAGCCAAACCAGTTGCGGCATTTGCGGCAAGGAGCTGATTGAGGATCTCTATCAGAAACTGACTCCCCTAGAAGACGGTTTTAAAGTTGAGACTAGCCGTATTTTTGATTGCATCGACAAACTCGACCAAAATCAGGACTTCTATCAGACAACCAGGTGTTCGCACGCTGCACTTATCTTTGACAAACAACTACAAGAAATCTCCTTTGCGGAGGATGTCGGCCGGCACAATGCGCTTGATAAGGCAATCGGAAAAGCCTTTATGAAAAGCAAGTTGTCAAAAGCCGGGATCGTGGTTCTGTCTTCGAGGAATAGTTTTGAGTTGGTTCAAAAAGCCGCCCGAGCGCAATTGGCGGTGATGATCAGTAACTCGAGGCCGACTGCTCTGGCGGTCGAAATGGGGAAGACGCTCAACATGACGCTCGCCTTTCCCGATAAGTCTGAATTGGTAATAGTGTGCGGCGAAAACCGCATAAAGTGAGAATAGAGCAAGTGTCCAAAACTAACTCAAGCAGCAAAGAATCCCAGGTAAAAAACGTAAAAAGGGACGCTATTCTTCATGCGGCCTGGGGGCTTATCCGGCATTATGGATACAGCAAAACGACCATCGATGACATCGCCAAGCGGGCTAAAGTAGGCAAGGGTACCGTCTATCTCTACTTCAAGTCGAAGACCGAGATAATGCTTGCCTTGACAGATCTTACCAACCAACGCATTACCCGCGAGCTCGAGCGGATTGCTTCTGAAAACAAACCGCCCCAAGAGCGGCTTAGGGCCTGTGTTCTCTACCGGGTTATGACCTTGTTTGATCTCGTGAATCGCTATCCCCATAGCGAGGATGTGATAGCCTCCATCCTTCCGGAAATTGTGGAAAGGCTGGACAGGTATGTTCGCCGTCATGGAGAATTGCTTGGCCAGATTGTTCGTGAAGGATGTTCTAGCGGTATGCTCGTCTCAGAGGATCCAGAGCTTACCGGCCAGTTGCTTGCGAGCCTCTTCGAGTTTTTGACTCCGCCTTATTACCGATTCAAATCGAGAAAATCTCTTGAACAATTTACTGGTGAGATAGTCGATTTGATGCTCAATGGTTTGAAAAAGAAGAACAGCTAATACTCTTTTTGCTAAAATGAACCCTTCAAATAGAGAGTTACAAAGCGGTGCAGTTTTTCACCGCCCCAGTCGGAGAAGCTGACTGAGTAGCGATTGCGTTCGATTGCGACACCCGGATACTCGCGGAATGGCTCGCCCAGCGGGGTTCGAATCGTAAAGCCGGTTTCCATCTGGGATTCGCCCAGCTTCAGTAGATAGCCAATACGTCCAATTAGCAGGAAGGAGTTTCCGAGCGGCAGAGTGATATAACCTTCGAAAGGTTTTTCGGGGAGAATCAGCGGCATTTCATAGGTCGATACGTAATGAAAAGCCAGATCGACAAAGAGGCCCTGGCTGGAATTCCAGCGCCCGCCTAGGTTGGCCTTCAAGATCGGCTCGGACTTCAGCCGGTTGAAATCTTCATCGGTTACCCACCTGAACCCCAGGTTGCCCCAGATCAACCAGTTTTCATCAAGGCGCAGGCTGACTTCACCTTCGGCGCCGAAAGCCAGAACGAGACTGTCTTCGTTTTCGAACTGGAAGTCGGAGTTGGGTATGCTCGGTAAACCGGTGTCAGGGTCGAGAGCCATCTGAGCCTTGAAGTAAATCTCATCTTTATAAATGTTGGAGAAAAGATCGACCGAGGTGTTGAGCTTTTCTTTAAAAAATCGTGCCCGCCAGCCGGCCTCGATCGAATGGACTTTCTCGTTGGTCACGGCTTCGTTGCCGATTGTTTCGACCAGTTTATCCTGGATTTCTGAAAATGCCGGGTTGAAATCTTCGACCTGCATGTGAAGCTGGCTTTCGATGAAGGAGGGTTTCCGAAAGGCCAGGGCGTAGCCGATTCGAAAGGCGTGATCGTCCCAGGGACGGTAAACCAATACCGCGCGCGGGCTGAAGGCAGCTTCGGTATTGGAGTTCAAGTCCAGCCGGAAGCCGGCGGTCAGCTGGAGCACATCCCAGGGTTGAAATTGCGCCTGAACAAACCCAGCCCCGCGTAGTTCGCTGAGTCCCTGGGCCACGACTTTATCGGACCACAAACTGGTGTAGCGCACGGTTGCGCCGCCGATCAACTGTAGCCAGTCGCCAGCGCGCCAGTCGATTTGAATTTGTCCGTCGTATGAGCTGGTGTCCATAATGAAGTCAGGCAGGTCGGCCAGCCAGAATTCAAAAGCCTTAAAGGTCGAGCGATAGTGGAAACGGCCGTCATAACGAACCTGGTAAAACTGAACCTTTAGACTGAGGTCATCAGTCAAGACGATTTTTGCCTGGGCCATGACGAAGTGGTTGAGCACCTGGGCGTTGAAATCGCCACAAATCATATACAGCGGGCCGCCCCCATCCATGACGCCGCCATGCAGCGACAGATCGAGCGAATTGCCCTTTTGATAGCGCAGATAAAGATGCGAGCGGACTCTTTGCTGCAACATTTCTTCTTCGCGATCGGAAGGGCTCGAGCGTTCACCATTTGCCAGACTGGCGCTGAACGATAAAGTCCCGTCGCCCAGGGACCAGCTGTCTGAGACTCTGCCGAATATATTTCTAAAACCGATTTCTCCCCCTGTAATCAGCACATCAGCCCTGGTTTCGGGTCGCTCGGCTACGGTGGTTACGTTAATTACTGCCGAGAAAGCATTGGCTCCATAAAGAGTCGAGCCGGGGCCGCGAATGACTTCGATTCTCTCGATCTCTTCCATGTCGATGATCAAGGCGGCCCAGATCGCAAAACCAGCCAGTTCAATTAATGCCTCGCGGCCATCGACAATTAGTAGAGCCAGATTGTTGGAGTGATCGGTCAGGGCCCGCGCCCCGACAATCGGGAAAGATGGTTTCATTTCATAGACGTCGAAACCGGGAATACGCCTGAGCAGATCAGGTATACTAGTGGCTCCCGATGCCAGAATATCTTCGCGAGTGAAGACGGTGATTGCCGAAGGGCTCCAGAATATCGACTGGCGGTGCTTGGAGGCCGACTCGATTTCATCGGCGGCCAACTCTTCTTCCAGCAGGGCGAACTCGTTATCGAAGCCGTCGTCATCCTGGCCGAAAGCCGCCTGTGGAAGGACAAGTGTTGCTATTAGCAACAATAGAGAAATTTTCTTTGCCAATATAAGTACTAAAGCTTTCACATCTCGTGATTTATGACAAGATTTTTGCCAGGTAGGTAAATAACTTAGCGGCCCAGGGGCTTGTAATATTGGACCCCCCCGCGATGCTTGAGGATGCAGCGAGTCAGATCGAGACAATCCTCTTCAGATTCAACTACGTTGATGTCCGAAGTGTCTATAACCAGCAGGGGCGTGTCCGAGTAATGAAAGAAGTAGTCGTTGTAGGAGGATGAGAGACGCTTGAGATAATCGGCGTCGAAGTTTTTCTCAAATGGGCGCCCGCGTCGTTTTATCCGGTCGAGTAAGATATCCAGGCGGGCTTGTAGATAGACTACCAGATCGGGTTTCAATACGCGCGTATTCAGTATTCTGAAAACCTGATCATAAAGAACCATTTCGTTTTCTGAAAGAGTCAGTGTGGCGAACAGACGGTCTTTTGAAAAAATGTAGTCTGAAAAAATGTAGCGGTGGAATAGATCAGGCTGCCACAGCTCTTGTTGTTGACGGTAGCGACTAAGTAAGAAAAACAACTGAGTCTGAAAAGCAAACTTCTCCTGATCCTTGTAGAAATCCGGCAGGAACGGGTTTTCTTCGACAATTTCCAGCATCAGCTTGGCGGAAAAATGTTCGCATAATCTGCGTACCAGGGTCGTCTTGCCGACTCCAATCGGGCCGTCGACGACGATGTAGGTCGGACGGTCTTTTCGCGGTGCGGCACTGCCAGTCGGAATGTTGCCTGAACCACTGATCGGCGAGGTCATTTGATTTCCTCGAGTGCCAGTTCCACCCGTCCGAGAAACGTCTTTCTCCCCGCGGCGGAACGAATGTCCAATTTCTCAACATTAACCCGGGTGACCGGAATACTGTACTTTTTTTCACAGACTTGCTGGAATGTAGAATAGTAGGCATTCAAGCCGACTAGAAAGGATGGATCGATATTTCGCTCTTCCTCTCTCCCGCGTACCTGGATCCGGTTTAGCAAAGTTTTCACGTCATCTACACCGAGAAAGACAATCAAGTCCGGTCTGAGCAGCTCCCGATTGAGTCGGTTGAAATACTCGAAGTACAAGTCGAGTTCACGATTGTCCATGTTACCCAGGCCGTGCAAGTATTTTGCGAATATCTCTGGATCTTCATACAAGGTGCGATCTTGAATGCAGCTTTTAGGAACCCTGCGAATCAGTTCGTGATGTTCCACGCGTTTCATTAAGAATTCCATCTGCAGGGTAAACGACCAGCGCTGCATGTCTAGGTAATAGTCTTTGAGAAACCGATTATCGATGACCGGCTCGTCGAACAATTCAAACCCGAAGTGCTGGCTGATTAATTTGGCCGCTGTGGTTTTTCCGCAGCCGATGTTGCCGGCCATTGCGATGAAGACCTTTTGTTCCAAGTCAGGTTCCTTTTTGTGCACGCTAAGTCATTATACCGAGCGAAGACCCAAGATCAACCTGCCTGAGGGCAAAAGCAATTTGTTTCTATGCGGGCAACAATTCCAATAGTTGAGGTCTAAGTTGATGCCTTATTTTCTAACAATTCAAAATCACACAAGATATACTAGATTCCGCTATCTTGAAACATTGGAGGCAGGATGCTTGCCAACTACGGTTACACGGATGGTTCGGGCGAATTCTTCATCACGATTGATACCGACAAGTGCAACGGATGTAACGACTGTGTGCCGGCTTGCCCGGCTGGGGTATTCGAAACCGGTGAAGATCCAAATGACCCCCTTAGGGAAGAACCAGTTGCGGTCGTGGCCGATACTCAGCGAAAAAATATCAAATACGCCTGCGCCGCCTGCAAACCTGTCGGCGACCGCCCCCCTTTGCCGTGCGTTGCGGCCTGCCAGCCCGGCGCGATCGAGCATTCCTGGTGAGGTAACTTGATGGCGACGGAAGAAGAACTGATCAAGCAGGGCTGGACAAAGAGATTAATGGCCGATGAACCGCGCCTGAGCGAGTCGGTCGAGTTGTATAAATCTCTCGGTTTCGAGGTATTGCTCGAGCCGCTGCCGGGCAAATGCGATCAGGGAGAATGCCGCACTTGCTTAGAAGCCGACATCGAACGCTTCAGAATCATCTATACGCGCAAGCAGGCCGGTCATACGGCTGACGACGATTTAATCGACTAATTTGCCGAGCGAGGCAATTTTCAATGACACTTGCTTGCATCTACCTCAACGTCTGCCTATAATTTTGTCTGGTTTCACTAGAATAGGTTTATCCGGTGGCAAAAGACGATTCGGATAGAAGAATAGACACAAGAGTTCCGGTGAGCTTGCTCGTCAAGGTCAAGTACGAGCAGGTCAACGATTTCATCGATCATTTCGCTACCAATATCAGTCAGGGCGGGATTTTCATCCAGAGTAGAAAGCCCTACCCCAAAGGAACGGTATTAAGATTCGAGTTGCAGCTCAAAGGCGGCCAGACCGTCTTGCGCGGCGAGGGAGAGGTCGCCTGGGCCAGGGTCCCGGGGACAGGTGAGGCGGCGCCGAAAGTGCCGGGTATGGGCGTCAAATTCAACAAGCTGGACGATCCTTCCAAGGCCCTGGTCAACCGGATCCTTGAAATAAAAGCCGGTCGTAAAAGGCCATCTGGCGTAAAGGCCAAGCAGGCTCCCGCCCCGGTCAAGCAGCCCACGCCGGTAAAAACCCCGGCCCAAGTATCCGCCGACCTGGATGCACTCGATGTGTCAATTGACTTGCCGCCCGAGCCGCCCAAGCCGACCGTCGAAGTGGACGGGGACCTTGAAGTCGAAACCTACGAAACGCCCGAGAAAGAAGAAGACGAATTCGACCTGGATATCTCGGTCGATGACTTAATGGCACCTGAAGGTGCTGAAGAAAAAGCGCCTTCCGGAGGCGTCGAATCCAAGATAATCGGAATCGATCTGGGAACCACTCATTCTTGTGCGGCAGTAGTGGTGGACGGCAAACCGAAAGTAATCCCTTCGCGGAAAGGTTACCGAACGATTCCATCGATTGTGGCCTATACCAAGGAAGGCCGCTTACTGGTTGGGCATTCGGCCAAGGCCCAGATGGAACTCAATCCGGAGAATACGGTCTACGGCACGAAACGGCTGGTCGGCCGCCCGTACACTTCTCCGGCGGTCCGCCAGATGAAGGATCGCTTCCATTATGAAATCATCCAGGGCCCCCAGAACGAGGCGGCCGTAAGAATAGTCGGTCGAAATTTCAGCTTGCAACAAGTGTCGGCTTTCATTTTGGCAGAGATCAAAGACATTGCCAGAGATCTTCTGGAGGCAGAAGTAAACCGGGCGGTCATAACAGTCCCGGCCTATTTCAATGAAAACCAGCGTCAGGCGGTTCGTCAGGCCGGTATCCTGGCCGGGCTGCAAGTCGAACGGATTGTCAATGAACCGACTGCGGCGGCTTTAGCTTTTGGGTTCAATCGTCGCCTCGATCAGAGAGTGTTGATCTATGACCTGGGCGGGGGCACCTTCGACGTATCGGTACTCGAGTTGACTGATAACGTTTATGAAGTTGTGGCAACCGGCGGCGACGCGTTTTTGGGCGGAGTCGATTTCGACAACCAGTTGGTCGATCACGTCTTGTTTGAGTTCTCTCAAGAAATTGGCAATGTTCCCAATCTCGATCGAATATCCATGCAGCGCTTGCGGGACGCTGCCGAACAAGCCAAGTGTGCTTTGAGTGAAAAACAAGAAACGATTGTCAGACTGCCGTTTTTCGTGGCGATTGATAACACTCCCAAGGATCTCGAAGTCAGGATCTCTCGAGCAACCTTAGAAGACCTGGTCAGCCCGCTTGTCGAGCGCACCATGGAAGTCACCGCCCAGGTCCTGGCCAAGGCCAGATTGCAGCCCAATCAAATCAAGAATGTTCTTCTGGTCGGCGGCCAGAGCCGAATGCCGATGATTTGGAGCAAGATAAAAGAAGTTTTTGGAAAAGAGCCCCATAAGGGAGTCCACCCGGACGAGGCGGTCGCCCTGGGGGCCGCCTTGCTGGCCGATTCGCTGGGTAAGATCGACAGCGTCGTCTTGATTGACGTATTGCCGATCAGTATAGGCCTTGGAATTCCGCGCGGTCGCTTTCTGTGTGTCTTGGAGGCCGGAACATCCCTGCCGGCTACTAAAAGCTACACTCTGAAAACATTCAAGGAGAAGCAAGAGGACCTCGAGTTGTTGATTTTCCAGGGCGAAAGCGAGCGCCTGGTCGACAACGAGTACTTGGGCACTTTGAATATCTCGGACATCACCGTAGCTCCCAAGGGCGCTGTTACTCTGGAGGTTTCTTTTTCGCTCGACCAGGAAGGTCTATTCAAGGTTTCGTGTCGAGAACTCGGCAGCGGAAAAATAAACGAAGCCAAAATGACTTCGAAAGACACTGCCGAGACTATCCGTGGAAAATTGAATATCCCCGACGATGAAGTCAGCGGCGAAGTTTTTGGTTATCCGCGATCAATCCGGCAAGAATCTGACGATCAGGGCCGGGCGCAAGTGCAACAAGTAAAGTTGCATGCCGAACCAGACCAGGCTACAGAACCGGGGCCCGATCAGAAACCCAAGAAAGAGGGTTTTTTTGGAAGGTTGTTTGGGCGCAAGAAGTAAGGACAAATGAATGCCCGCGCACTGTTTCCAGTCTATGACTATCGTAAGCAACGAGTAAAGTGAGGAGGCTCAATATGAGATATCACCAGAAAGCATTAATGGTTGGTATTACTGCGTTTTTATTGTGTAACGTCGTGCCGGTAGCGGCCCTGGAAGTATATTTGAACGGCGTTCAGATTTCCGGAGCCAAGGACCAGGTTATTGATAAGGCCAAGGTGGTTCTGGACAAAGACGGCAATGTGCACATTACCGCTCCGGACTACAAGGTTCGCGAAGTGGGTGGCGGCACAAACCCCAGCCCGCCGCCGACGGCCGAAACAACCAATGCCAATCTGAAAAAGAAGTACTTTGTAGTTTCCGACGTGACGCGCACCAAGATGACCGGCTACCATATTCAAATTATCGTCAATAATAAATTTCTCAAGACGCTTTCGGATGACATCTCGCAGCACGTGGTGGAATTAAACAACTACCTCAAAGAAGGAACCAACACGATCAGCTTCAGGGCGACTCGGCCGAAAGGCAAATCGGCTCAGAGCACGCTGGCCTCGGACACTTTCTCGATTGTCCTTGGAGAGGGCAAAGGTGAGGGCGGTACCTTGAGCATCGACGATGTGCTGGGTGAATTTAAAGTGACCGCCATCGACCGCGGAGAGAAGTCGAAGACATTTACGATTCAAGCCCGCTAAATTAGCCATTCACTAGACTTGCCACAATCCTTCGCAATGGATATGCTCCTGGTCGCAAACTTGCTGCTCAGGAGGTATACATGCCCTCGTCAAAAGAGATTATAGAAACTACCGAGAAGTACGGCGCTCACAACTATCATCCTCTGCCGGTAGTTATTGCCAAGGCCGAAGGGGCCTGGGTCTGGGATTGCGAAGGCAAGAAGTATCTGGATTTCCTGAGCGCCTATTCGGCCGTCAACCAGGGCCATTGTCACCCGGCTATCATCCAGGCCCTCAAGGATCAGGCCGATCTAGTCACCCTGACTTCGCGGGCCTTTCATAACGATCAGCTGGGTTCCTTTCTTGAGCAGGTTTGTAAATTGGCCGATATGCAGATGGCTTTGCCGATGAACACCGGTGCCGAAGCAGTCGAAACGGCAGTCAAGGCGGTTAGAAAATGGGGCTACACTAAAAAACAGGTGGCCGACGATCAAGCCGAGATAATCTGCTGCAACGATAATTTCCACGGGCGAACTACGACGGTAATCTCTTTCAGTTCTGAAGAACAGTACCGTCAGGGTTTTGGCCCGCTTACGCCCGGTTTCAAGTTGATTCCTTTCGGCGACGCGAGCGCTTTAGAAAATGCGATCGGGCCCAATACGGTTGCTTTTTTGGTGGAACCAATCCAGGGCGAAGCCGGGGTGGTCGTGCCGCCTGAGGGATATCTAAAACAAGTCAGAGAAATTTGCGACCGCCACAATGTTTTGCTGGTGTTGGATGAGATCCAGACCGGTTTGGGAAGAACCGGCAAGATGTTCTGCTACCAGCACGACGGAATCAAGCCGGATGTGCTGGTTTTGGGCAAAGCCATTTCGGGCGGGGTGCTGCCGGTCAGCGTAGTCTTGAGCTCAAATGAGGTCCTCGGGGTTTTCAATCCCGGTGATCACGGAAGCACTTTCGGTGGCTGCCCGCTGGGCGCGGCAGTCGCAGGCACGGCTTTAAACGTTTTGATCGAAGAAAAGCTGGCCGAACGCGCAAGCGATTTGGGCGGTCGTTTCAAGGACAAGCTCCAGGGCCTGACCAGCGGCAAGGTCGAGTTGGTGCGCGGCAAGGGGCTCTTATTGGCCGTGGTTTTGAAAGAAACCGCCGGCGGCGCCCGCGAATACTGCGAGCAACTAATGGAGAAGGGTCTTTTGTGCAAAGAGACTCATCACAATATCATTCGTTTTGCCCCGCCTTTGGTAATCGATGAAAAAGACCTCGACTGGGCCTTTACGCTGATAAAAGAAATCTTGGGCTAATCGGTAAGTTAGGCGAGCAGGGGTTAGTAACAGCGGCCAACGTAATCCAGAACAACGGTTCCGAAGTCGTTGGTTCCTTCGTAAACATCAAATTCCCACCAGCCCTCATGCGTGATGCGACCGCTTGAACAGATTCCGCTCAGTTGCAGTTCGTAGGTGCCCGGCCAGAAGTTGTCGATGATCGCGCCCATGTCGCCGCAAGGGCGATCGTAGGCCTCGAATTCCAGATCACCCCAGTTGTCGTAGATCACGACGTCGACCCGCGCCACATCGGCCACATTGCACCAATCGGTGGTTGTGCCATTGGCCATTTCGAATGCCCAATAGAAGCGGATATCGCCAGGATATTCGTTGCAATTAGAGCCAATACAGCCGGGATTTTCGTGATCGATCAGAATACAGCCGGGAGCCAGCAACATGATTACAGGCAATAGCATAAGAATTGACTTTTTCATTGGGTACCTCCTCAACAATAGCTTGGTTGCTGTCTCTAGAAGTAGAGCAATGTGTATGCCAAATCCTTCCGGTTGTGTAACACATTGAAGGAAAAAGAGAAACCGGGAACGGCCAGGTGCTCGATTTTTAATGAGTTCCAATTCGCTGAATACACCTTTCCAAATTGGAACACTCTTGATTGCTTCCGATTTGGCTTAGTGGCTTGACCAGCCAGCCGGCCTGCGAGTACACTCCGCAGAACTCAATCTGGAGGGCAAAATGCAAAAGATGACCATAATCATTGTGGTTCTTGGCTGCCTGGTAACGGGCTGCTGCAATACCTGTAAAAACCAAGCCGTCAAGGAAGAAAAAATGACTGCCCCCAAAGAAGCCCCAGAGGATGGCGAGGCTCAGTTGAAGAAATTCATCGAGCGCCACGTGGCCAAGGTTGCTCCTATGAACAAGCAGTTGAATCTGACCTACTGGGACGCAACCACGACTGGCAACAAGGACGCCTATGCCAAAACCAGCCAGTTAGAGATCGAGATTCGAAAATTGTATTCCGGCGCGGATGATTTCGCCTTTTTGAAAAAGATGCGTGAAGAAAAAAAGATCAAGGACCCGATCCTGCAGCGTCAGCTCGAGATTCTCTACCTGAATTTTGAGGAGAATCAGATCGATCCGGTCTTGATGGAGAAAATGGTAAAGCTCTCGACTGAAGTGCAAAAAACCTTCAACGATTTCCGCGGGACAATCGACGGCAAGCAAGTCACCGACAACGACATCTACGATATCCTCAAGTCGTCTAAGGATTCTGCCGAACGCAAGCAAGCCTGGCTGGCCTACAAAACCAGGGGAGCTCTGGTCAGAGACAGAGTCGTTACGTTAGCTAAACTGCGCAACCAGGCCGCCAAGTCGCTCGGTTACCGGAACTTCTACGAAATGCGCCTGAAATTCATCGAACAAGATCCAGTTCAGATCAAGAAGATCTTCGACGATCTGGCCGCCCAGACGGACAAACCCTTTGCCGAGCTGATGACAAAAGTCAACGCCGTGCTGGCCAAGCGCTACAAAATCAAGCCCGAAGATTTACGGGCCTGGCACTATGAAGACCCGTTTTTTCAAGAGGCGCCCAGCGTCGGCAAGGTCGATCTGGACCCGCTGTTTGAAGATGCCGATCAGAAAGCCATCGTCAATGACTACTTCAAGGGCATCGGGCTCGACCCATCCGACATTCTCGAGCGCTCGGACCTGTTCGAAAAGAAGGGCAAGATGCCGCATGCTTATTGCATCGACGTCGACCGCACGGGCGATATTCGTATTCTGGCCAACCTGCGGCCCAGCGAGAAATGGACTTCGACCCTGATGCATGAGATGGGCCATGCCGTCTATGACAAGTTCATTGACGCCCAGTTGCCCTGGTTGCTACGCGAAGCCGCGCACTCATTTACGACCGAGGCGGTGGCCATGTTCTTCGGGCGTCTGACTCGTAATCCCGACTGGCTGGCCGGGATGCTCAAGCTAGCGGACGATAAAATCGCACCCTTGCGCGAAGATCTTAAGTTTCAGCTGCGCTTGAGTATGCTGATCATGGCTCGCTGGACGATGGTGGTCGTGCATTTCGAGCGTGAGCTTTACGCCAATCCGGATCAGGACCTGAACAAGCTCTGGTGGGATCTGAAAAAGCGCTACCAGTTGTTGACTCCCCCCGAAGGCCGCAACGCACCCGATTGGGCCTCCAAGATTCATATCGCCGCCTGGCCGGTTTATTACCACAACTACATGTTGGGTGAGATGATGGCCAGCCAGCTGCATGCCTATTTAGCCAAGCAGCTTGGTAAAGACAAAGATCTTACTTTTGTCGGCCAGACCGAAATCGGAAAATTCATGAAAGAAAAGATTTTCAAACCCGGCAAGAATCTGGGCTGGGATGAACTCCTCAAAAGCGCCACCGCTGAATCGTTGAATCCTAAATATTTCTCCGAACAGTTCGTCAAGTAACGCAGCGACTTATTCGAATTCCAGCTCAAAGCCATAGACGCCTTCTACCAGGTGACTGCTGACCTTGCAGTCGCTGTTGTTGAAAACCGTCTGCATGGCTTTGTTCTGGCGCAAGACCTCGGCGGTAAAGCCGGCAATGCCGTTGCGCCTGGCTATTCTTATCAGGTAGTTCAGCAAAAAAGTGCCAATGCCCCGTTTTTGCCACTTGTCGCGAACGGTGAAGGCCACCTCGGCGCGGTTTGTCTTTGGATCCAGGTAATAGCCTCCGATTGCGATGATGTCCTCGCCGTGCGACTCCGGCAGGGTGCCGACGATGGCGACCTGGTTGCGGTGATCGATGTAGACGTAGTTCTGGATCTCTTCTTGGGGTATGCGCTTGAGATGTGACATCCAGCGGCTGTAGATGGTCTCTTTGGAAAGCGCATAGAACAGATCCTTCATTCGATGTTCGTCGGTGAGGTGCACCGGCCGGAAGTTGACTTGGGTGCCGTCGTCCAGCAGCATGGAGGTCTTGAGCTCCTGCGGTTCAACGTGGATCTTTCCTCCCATCTCGGTCAGCTCCGAGCGCAGGTATTTTATTTCGATGGCATCTTTGAGCAACTCCGCCCTGAAGTCGGGGTGCGCGATGCTGATCAGCGCCAGGGATCTCTCCTTGACGCTCTTGCCGTACAGGTAGGCGACGCCGTACTCGGTGACCACATAATGCACATCCCCGCGGGTGGTCACCACTCCAGCCCCCGGACTCAAGCGCGAGACGATCCGGGAAATTTTTCCATCCTTAGCCGTAGAGGGCAGGGTGATAATTGCCCGGCCGCCGGGCGATCTGCCGGCTCCGATGTTGAAGTTGGTCTGGCCGCCTATTCCCGAGAAGAACTTGGTCCCCAGCGAGTCGGCACAAACCTGGCCGGTCAGGTCTACTTCCAGGGCGACGTTGATCGATACCATCCGGTTCTGTTTACCGATCACATAAGGGTCGTTGACGTACTCGGTCGGTTTGAAGGAAAACAAGGGATTTCCATCGATGTATTCATAGAGCCTGCGGGTTCCCATGCAGAAACTGGCGACGATTTTACCCTTATTGGAAGACTTGCGACTGCCGCTAATCGCGCCCGAGTCTATTAACTCAATGATACTATCGGTAAACATTTCAGTATGAATGCCCAGGTCTTTCTTGGTTTTCAAGAATTCAACCAGGGCATGCGGAATGTTGCCGATCCCCAACTCGACGGTCGAGCCGTCTTCCAACAACGAGGCCACGTGCTGGCCTATTTTGCGGCTGACTTCTGTCGGCTCGGGCGGTTCGACCTCCAACAGCGGCACATCCGCGGGCACAAGTATGTCGAGGTCGTGCACGCTGAGAGTGCTGTCCCCCTGGGTGCGCGGCATCTGCGGGTTGACCTGGGCGATCACCAGCCCGGCATTTTCGGCGGCGCTCGAGACGATATCCACCGAAATCCCCAGGCTGCACATTTCTTGCTCATCTGGAGGACTCACCTGGATCAGCGCTACGTCTAGAGGCAAACGTCCCGACTTGAATAGTCTTGGAATGTCAAATAGGGATACCGGCGTATAATCTCCCAGGCCCTCCTGGATAATGTTACGTACGTTCTCCGCGATGAAGAAGCTGTTGATCGTAAAACAGTGGGCCAGTTCTCGCTCGGCATACGGTGCATCGCCGATCGTCAACAAATGCACGATCTCGGTGTCGGACAGCCAGCCTGCTCTTAGTACCAGGGCGCGGACCAGCTCCTGGGGCTGGGCGCAGCCGGTGCCGATGAATATTCTCTGGCCGGGGCGAATACGGGATACCGCCTGCTCCGGCGTGGCAATCACCTCCTGATAACGCTCTTGCCAGTCGGCTAAGTAGCTGAGGCTACGGTCCTCTTTCATTGGTTCACGCCTGATATAATCATCCGCGCATCCACTACCACGGGCTCGCTGCCGGCCTCGCCGACAGTAAACGGATTGATCTCCAACTCGGAGATCTGGGGAAAGTCTGTAACCAGCTGGCTCATGCGCTGCATGCCTTTGGCTATCGCGCTTACGTCCACTCCGGCCTGTCCGCGCGCGCCTTCCAGGAGGCGGTAAGATCGGGTGCCCATCAGCATCTGCATTGCCTCGTCGGCGGTGATTGGTGCTAAGTAGCAGGCCTCGTCTTTAAGCTCCTCGACGAAAATGCCTCCCAGGCCGAACATGAGCATTGGTCCAAACTGAGGGTCGCGCCGCATGCCGACGACTACTTCCAGGCCCAGCGGACACATTTTCTCAATGTAGATCCCTTCCAGGCGGGCCTCGGGAGCACGGCGTTGAATCCGGAGTGACAACAGATCATAAGTATCCTGAACTTGCTCGGGATCGGAAAGATGCAGCTTGACCCCGCCCACGTCGGATTTGTGAATGATATCCGGAGAGACAATTTTCATTGCCACAGGATAGCCAACTCTCTCGGCCGCCTCGATAGCCGCGACTGCATCTTTGGCCAGATATCCTTCCGGCACGGTGAAGTCATAGGCCCGTAATATTTCCTTGGCTCTTACCTCGCCGAATTCCTGCCGGCCGGTCCTGACCTGCCGCAACACGAGTCGCTCCACCCGACGCCGATTGACTGGAAAGCGGGTCACTACTCGTGGCGGTCGTGCTCGCCAGGTGGCGTACTGGTGCATCGCCTTGAGAGCCGCGACTGCCCGTTCGGGAAACGGGTAATCAGGCAGGTTGGCTCGCGCAAGTTCCTCGCGTCCCGGCATGACATCGGCGCTGCCCAGGACGACTACAAGCATCGGTTTCTCGCTGTGCACATGGGCAGCAATCGCCCGGATCGTCTCAGCCGGTTTGGTCATGGCGTGTGGCGCCAAAATTACGATGGTCGCATTCACGGCTGTGTCGTTCTGGGCTAATTCAACGGCCATGGCGTAGCGATCGGGATCGGCGTCACCCAGAATGTCAATCGGGTTGCCAATGCTGGCCCCGGCTGGAAGCTGCTCTTTCAAAGCCGTGCAGGTTCGTTCGTCCAGGGCGGCCACCCGCATGCCGGCAAGCTCCAGGGCGTCGGAGGCCATGACGCCCAGGCCCCCGGCATTGGTAACGACCGCCACCCGGTCACCTCTTGGCAGCGGCTGCATAGCCAGGGCCGTGGCGTAATCGAACAGGGCCTCTAAGCTCTCGGCTTGTATCACGCCGGCCCGCTTGAAGGCAGCCGCGTAAGCGATGTTGGCACCCGGCCGGCTGCCGGTGTGCAGACAAGCCGCCCTCACGCCTGCCTGAGTGATTCCCGCTCGATAGATGACAACCGGCTTGAGCACGGCCACGGACTCGGCAACCTTGACAAACTCGTCACCGGAACTGATACCTTCTAGATATCCAACGACTACCTTGGTCTGATCGTCTTTTACAAACTGATCGAGCAGATCGATCTCGTTGAGGTCTGCCTTGTTGCCTATACTGACTACCTTTGCCAGGCCCAGGTGTCTGGCAGCCGCCCAGTCCATGATCGCCGTGCAGACTCCTCCCGACTCGGACAGGACCGAAATACCACCACTGTGCGGCATGTGTTTTGTGAATGACGCATTCATCTTGTGGTGGGTGTTGATCACCCCCAGGCTCTTGGGTCCCAGCAAGCAAACTCTGTTTTCCAAGCAAAGCTCGGCCAGCTGTCGTTCCAGCTCGGCTCCCTCGGGACCACTTTCCTTGAAGGCCGCCGAGATGACCACTAGCGCCTTTGTGCCCGCCCCGATCGCGCTTTCGACTGCGTCAATAACATTGCCCGCCGGTACCGCGATTACGCTGAGATCCACTTCGCCTTCATAGCTAGAAAGATCGCGGTAGCACTTCAGTCCCAATACTTCGTCGACCTCGCGGTTGACCGGAATGATTTCGCCCTGGAACCCCCCCTTTAGGAGATTATCTACAACCGCATAGCCCGCCTTGCCGGGCTTGCGTGAGGCGCCGATGACCGCAATGCTTTCGGGATACAGCAACTCAGAAAAACCCACGATGCAGTTCCCCCTATAATTAGGCGGGGACTCTCATCCGCCGCGTGCCAACCGGATGTCTTTCAGGATGCTACCCTACTTCAAGCGCCGATGTCAGCATCTTCGTGCGCAAGTTTTCATGAAGATGCCCCATAGCTTGCCAGGCGAAGCTTCACTTCTCGTGAGTCTTAATTAACTTTTCGACCACGCCCGGATCCGCCAGGGTACTGGTGTCGCCGATCTGATCGGCCTCGTTGGCTGCGATCTTGCGCAGGATCCGTCGCATGATCTTTCCTGAACGGGTCTTGGGTAGTCCGTCCGCCCATTGGATAACGTCGGGAGTGGCAATCGGGCCAATCTCCTTGCGGACGTGGCTGACCAGTTCCTTTTCCAGCTCTACCGACTTGTCGACCCCGGTATTCAGGGTCACATAGGCATATATGCCTTGCCCCTTGATTTCGTGGGGGAAGCCGACCACCGCGGATTCAGCCACCTTCGGGTGGCTAACCAAAGCGCTTTCGACCTCGGCCGTGCCCATACGATGGCCGGAGACGTTGATCACGTCGTCCACCCGGCCGGTAATCCAGTAGTAACCATCCTCGTCACGGCGGCAGCCGTCGCCGGTGAAGTAGTAGCCCTCGAACATCGAGAAATAGGTTTCTATGAAACGCTCGTGGTTCTTGTACAGCGTACGTAACATCCCCGGCCAGGCTTCCTTGATGCACAGCATGCCCCGGCAGGGCCCCTCGAGTTCCTTGCCGTCCTCGTCCAGGATCGCAGGTACCACGCCGAAGTAAGGAAAAGTGGCCGAACCGGGCTTTAGCGGCGTGGCGCCAGGCAACGGGGTCAACATGATACCGCCGGTTTCGGTTTGCCACCAGGTATCCACAATCGGGCAACGCTGCTTGCCCACCACCCGGTGGTACCAGCTCCAGGCCTCGGGGTTGATCGGTTCGCCGACTGAGCCCAGGAGCCGCAGGCTGTCGAGCTTGCGCTTATTGACGTGCTCGTCTCCCTCTCGGGCGATGGCCCGAATCGCCGTGGGGGCGGTGTAGAATATGCTCACCTTGTGCTTATCGACCACGTCCCAGAACCGTCCAGGATCCGGGTAGGTCGGCACGCCCTCGAACATGAGCGTGGTAGCGCCGGCACATAACGGGCCGTATACAATGTAGCTGTGACCGGTGACCCAACCGATGTCCGCGGTGCACCAGAAGATATCATCTTCGTGATAGTCGAATATATACTTGAAGGACGTCGCCGTATGCACCATGTACCCAGCGATTGTGTGCACCACACCCTTGGGCTTTCCCGTCGACCCGGAAGTATATAGTATGAACAGCGGGTCCTCGGCATCCATCCACTCCACCGGACAATCGCTAGAAGCGTCCTTGACCAGATCATGCCACCACTCGTCCCGGCCTGCCTGCATGGGAGCTTCGAAGCCCTGTTGCTTTCCGATTCGCTGATAAACAATGCAGTGCTCAACAGTGTGGCCCTTGGATTTGCTGGTTTCCATTGCCAGGTCGGCGCTGGTTTTCAAGGGCACCGGTTTCTTCCCTCTAAAGCCACCGTCGACGGTGATCAGCACCGAGCAGGTGGAGTCGAGGATGCGATCGGCCAGAGATTCGGCCGAGAAGCCCCCGAAGACTATCGAGTGAATGGCGCCGATCCGGGCGCAGGCCAGCATTGCAATGGCCAACTCGGGGATCATCGGCATGTAGATGGTCACCCGATCGCCCTTCTTCACGCCTTTTCCCTTGAGCACATTGGCGAATCGGCAGACCTCGTCTTTCAGTTCTGCATAGGTATACTTCTTGTCATCACCGGGCTCGTTGCCCTCCCAGATCAGGGCGATTTTGTTCTTGCGTTCCCCTTCTGCGTGACGGTCGAGCGCGTTATAGGTGATGTTGGTCTGGGCTCCACCAAAAAACTTGATTCGAACATCCCCGGTGAAGTCGAAGGAGCGGACCCGCTTCCATTTCTTGTGCCAGTGGAAGCTCTCCGCCTGTTCCGACCAGAACCCTTCGGGATCCTCGATCGAGCGCTTGTACATCTGTTGGTACTGCTCCATAGAGTTGATCCAGGCTTCCCGGGAGAGTTTCGCTGGTGGTCTGAACACCTCGTCTTGGTTTGAATCGGCGACCATTTTGTAACCTCCTTTTTCTAATAAATATTGACCTCATTACTAAATTATAATCGATTTAGTTTGCCGGCCTGGTTTTGGGCGGCCGGATCATCAAGGCTAACAGGGCGCCCAGCACCAACAGGCTGCCGGCCATGATGCAGCTGTAGTCCAGGGAACCGGTATTTTCAAATAGCATCTGGCTGACGCGCGCGAGTACGAAGCCGCCCACGCCCCAGGCGGTGAATACTATGCCGTAGTTCAATCCGAAATTCTTCAGGCCAAAAAAGTCCTTGGTGATCGAGGGGAAGAGGGTCAGGTTCGAGCCATAGTTGAAACCAATTAGGGTCGCCACTAGCAGGATCAGAGTGGCGCTGTCTTTTGGCATTGCCAGAAGAGAGAAAATTATCGCGGCCTGAAAAAGCATGAAAGCGACCAGGGTTGCTTTGCGGCCAATCTTGTCCGAGAGGGAACCGGCGATGATGCGACCGGCTGCGTTGCCCAGGGCCAGGACGGTCAGGGCCAGCCAGGCCGTTTCGGCAAAGGCGGCCTTGGCCATACTGTTGGCGGCGCCGATCACCATCAGGCCGGCCCCGGCCCCAATGAAGAAAACGAACCAGATCAGCCAGAATGCCGGAGTGCTCATCATCTCTTTCCAGGTGCAATCCACCGGCGCCGCGCTTGCCTTTGTAGCGGTCTGCTCGGTTGTTTCTTGCGGTTTGAAGCCCTCGGGTGGGTTGCTCAGGAGCTGAGACAGCCCGATCACGACAACTAAGAAGATCAGGCCGAGAATCAACATGGTTGAGCCGATACCATAAGATCTCTGCATGTGGGTCGCTAAAGGGGCGATATATGCCGCGGCCAGGCCGAAGCCTGAGATCACCAACCCGGCGATTAACCCGGTGCGCCGCGGGGGAAACCACTTAATCGCCGCAGGGGTGGCGGCGGCATAGGCAAGGCCGATGCCGCTGCCGGCCAGACAGCCGAAGCCCAGAATCCAGACCCACAACGAACTGGATGAAGAGGCCACTAAGAAACCCAGGCCGACCAGCAAGCCGCCCACCGACGACGTGATCCGCGGGCCCCACTTGTCCAGCATACGGCCGCCCGGGATCATCATGAAGGCGAATACCACCAGGGCAACGACGTAGGGATCGTTCAAAGAGGCCTTGTCCCAGGTCCAGGCACCCGCGTCAATCCGGGTTTCGATTGCGGCCTTAATTACGCTCCAGGCATAGAGCACGCCCAAGGCCAAGTTGATGCCCGTCCCGGAGAAAGTGACAATCCAGCCCCGGTTCCTCGATTGCTCCGTCATTACTTGCACACCTTCCACCCCACCTTGGTTTCAGGGTGTACCGCGCCAATCAATAATATATATGCTACAGCACCTTTGCTATCGAATATATTGCTAATATGCGATAGCAAATTTCATGAAATGCCTATAGCTGAAACCACTACATGTCAAGTTGACATTGCAATTCTTGGTATGTTTTTATTGTCATCATGGAAGAACCTCCTTGCATTTCGACTTCCGAAAAGAGCCCGACTTCTGTAGGTGGCCTTTCCCCGGATCGTTTTGAGGCCATATTGAGAAGCATTTCTGACGGGGTGTTCAGCATTGATCTCAATGGACGGATTACCTGCTTCAACAAAGCAGCGGAGAGGATTACGGGTTTTTCGCGCGAAGAAGCTATTGGACAGCCCTGCAACACGATTTTTCGTTCTGACATATGCAAGGGGGCCTGCCCTCTGCGATACACAATGGAAACTGACACGCCAGTTGTGGATTTGATGGTTCACATCAAGAATGCAAAGGGCGAAAAGATTCCGGTGAGTGTCTCGACGGCTATATTTAAAGACAGCTCTGGCGAAATCGTCGGCGGAGTTGAAACCTTTCGCGATCTGAGGCAGTTGGAGGTATTGCGAAAGCGAGTAGAGGAGAGCTACACCTTCGGCGATATCATCAGCAAGAGCCACAAGATGCGCGGGATATTGGAAACACTGCCCACCATCGCCGAAAGTGACAGTACGGTCCTGATCACAGGAGAAAGCGGAACGGGAAAGGAGCTAGTCGCACGCGCTGTCCACGACCTGAGCGGCCGGGCCAAGGGACCTTTCGTTGCGGTCAACAGCGCGGGTATTCCAGAAACTCTTATAGAGGCTGAACTCTTCGGTTACGAGGCCGGGGCGTTCACCGGGGCGCTCAAGGCCAAACCGGGACGTTTCTCACGGGCTGAAAAGGGGACGCTTTTCTTAGATGAGATCGGAGATCTTCCCATGCAACTGCAGGCCAAGCTCTTACGCGTTCTGCAGGAACGAGTCTACGAGCCCCTGGGTGGTGTTCGGCCCCAGAAGGCCGACGTCCGGATCGTGGCCGCCACCAACCGCAATCTCGACAGCATGGTTGGCGAAGGCAGTTTTCGACAGGATTTTTTTTATCGAATAAAAGTGTTCGAGCTGAAATTGCCGCCGCTGCGCGAGCGGATGGCGGATGTTCCCCCGCTTATCTATCACTTCATCCGCCGGCTTTCGGCCCTGGGCCAAAAGAGCATCTCCGGTGTTTCTCCGGCGGCCTTAAAGGTGCTGATGAGCCACGATTACCCGGGCAACGTCCGCGAACTCGAAAATGCGGTGGAACACGGATTCGTCCTTTCCCCCGGTAGTCTCATTAGTCTCGAGCATCTGCCCGACTGGATTCGTCCTGCCGCCGGCGCCGATCCGGAGCCTAAAACCCTCGAACAGTTGGAGCGCCGCGCCATTGTCGCTGCCCTAGAGAGCAATGACTACAACCGACTGGCCGCGGCCCGCCAACTCGGGATCCACAAAACCACCCTCTTTCGCAAAATCCGCAAGCTGGACATCGAACTGCCCGATAAGGATGGCCGGAGCAAAAATCAATAGGCCTAGTCAGAAGTGAAATTGAGTCTGCAACAGTAGCCAAACGCTACTCTATGTTGTTTAAGTAGTAGCGTTTCACTTCTGTCCGTCGTCTGAGTACGGCCATAGAAGGCTGACTCCTATTCGTATCTCATTGAAACAATAGCAGGCTGCCTGTCGAGGCAGGTTTGGCACGGCTTATGCTTTCTGTTGTTGCAGAAGATGCTGCAAGACATCGAAAGATTGAAGACAGAAAAAACGTCGCCCTCGGCGACAAGAAAGGAGACGGTCATGAGCGAAAAAGAAAAAAACCTGGTGAGCACAGATGCCCACAAACCGGCCCGACCCCTGAAGTTTTTCAAGGACAAGGAAGGCAACGGATGGCTCTGTGACAAGTACATTAACTTTGACGGTGATCTCGAAGCCCAGGGATGTTGGCGCTGCGAGGATATGGCATTTCCTTTCGGCGGCAGGTAACTAACCAGGCGCGGGTTCGACGGGCTTGGCGTTGACCCGAGCCCGTCGGATCGATCTTGAAACCGGGTGCGGGAGTCTTGCATGAAGATGGAGTCCGGAAGCGAAAACTGTCGTTTCCGATTCGAACGTGGCCTGACGGCGATGCTGGCGGGCGACACCGAGAAGGCCCTCGCCGATTTCGAAAGTTGCCTGAAGATAGACGCAGATTTTGTGCCGGCACTGACCTCGCGGGCCTTTATCCTGTCGCGCCGACAACGCTACCGTCAAGCCTTGCGCGATATGACCCGTGCTTTGAGTCTTCGTCCGGATCACGAAGGCAATTGGCATAACCGGGCTGTCGTGTATACGGCGCTTGGCCGGACCAGAGAGGCCATCGGAGATTATCAGCGGGCCTTACGAATCAATCCAAACAGCGCGGGAACATTGAACAACCTGGCCTGGATTCTTGCGACCACGCCGGATTCCTCACTCCGCGACGGGCCCAAGGCGGTCGAGTATGCCCGCCGCTCCCTCCAGATTGGATACATCGGCGCCTGGCTCGACACCCTGGCTGCCGCTCTGGCGGAATCGGGAGAATTCGATGAGGCGATTTCCGTAGAAGAGAAGGCCTATGCCATGTCGAAGTTCAAAAACGAGTCTTTTCGTTGCCGCATCGAAGTCTATCGTCAGCGATTGACATATTCCAAGTGGCGAGAACAGAGATCGGAGTTGACAATCGCAAATCCGAGGTGAGAAATGACTTTATTGGATTTTTTAATAAAGGCAGGCAAGGGCGTCAATGGGGCACCTGATAAAAAACCCGAACAAAACGAACTCTGCTGGTGTGGCAGCGGAAAGAAATACGAGCGCTGCCATCTGGAATCCGATCAACGCAAGGCATCGGCGAATTTCACCGTTTGCAAGGAACCGGCGCAAGAGCTCAACTTGGAGGTGCTTAGGCTGCTTGTGCAGTCCCCCTATGCTGAGCAAGCGCTGAGAGATTTTGGATCCCCCCAGGATGAGACGGCCGCCTGGCTACGCGAAGCGCTTCCCCGGCCCGGCGGTGTGCTGATGACCGCAGACGACGGCCGCAGGTTGCAGGGATTGCTATACATGGAGCCAATGCCAGACCCCAGCACAGCAATGGGCATACATGTGTGGAACCTCGGAATCCTAATCATAGCTCCGGGTGTGTCCGGAGACGCTGTTGCCGCAATGCTGGAGAAATCTATTGCCGCACTGGATCTACCGGTCGATTATATTATCGCTCGTGTGCCTCCTTATGACGGCATTACCATACGCGGGCTTCAGAAATCGGGGTTCGAAGTCATCTCCGGTGAGGCCATTTCCGTAGTGAACTCCCCGGGTCCCTTGTGGATCCAACAAGAAGTCGTAGACTTCGTGCATCTTGGCCCGAAGCACCTTGATGCCGCACTGGAAATCGCCTGTGATTGCACGCAGTGTAGTTCGTTGGCTTGCAATCAAGGGTTTGACCGAAACCAGGTATGCAAGCTTGCCGATTTGAACCTGAGATCACATATCCACGAGAGAAACAAACAAGGCATGCTGGCCCTGAACTTCGATGGAGAGGCACTCGGATTTGCTACCTATAGTTTCGATGCGGACATCTGGGTTCCCCCTACCTATGGAGTGGGAAGCATGGATCAACTTTGTATGTCAACGGACAACCTAAAGCTGGAGAGGCTGTTGATCAGAAGAGTTCTCAACGAATTGTACAAAGGTGGCGCGGAGACAGTTATAACCAAGACGCTTCTGACTGATAGAAGCGCAATAGACGAGTCACTGAAGAAAACGGGTTTCGAGGTAACGCAATCCAATTTGGTTATGCATCGGTGGTTGCCAGCTCGACCGGCGCAGGTGGTGGGCCAGAGATGATGGGATAGGTTATGGGTTTTGGCGGTTGTTGGCACCGTAAGTCAGATAAGCTGCATAATCGGAAACAACGATTCAGGAGGTGAACAATGTCAACGAACGATAACATCGTACATGTCAACGGGGAGACGTTCGAGGAAGTGGTTGTCAAGAGCGAGATACCCGTGCTGGTGGATTTCTGGGCGCCCTGGTGCGCTCCCTGCCTGGCGGTTGCCCCGATCATCGAAGACCTGTCCCGGGACTACAGCGGCAGGGTCAAATTCGTGAAGGTCAACGTGGATGAGGCCCAGAATGTCGCCTTGTCGTTGGGCATCATGAGCATCCCGACCATCGCGATTTTCAAACAAGGGAAAACAGCCAATCAGTTGATCGGTGTTCAGGGAAAAGCCGTCCTGGAGAAGATGATACAGGATTCCATATAGGCGCTGACAGCTATGCCGGTATTCGGGGTTGACAGTCGCGAATCCGAGGTGAGAAATGACGGCTGCGATCGGTGTATTTCACAAGGCTTTGATGATCACCGCCTTCGTGTCGGTTATGCTGCTGCTCGTGGAATATCTCAATGTTCAAACTTATGGTGCTTTGTTGCGCCTCATTCGAACCACTCGCTGGCGGCAATACGGGATCGCGGCCTTATTAGGTGCAGTGCCCGGATGCCTCGGAGCTTATGCGGTGGTCGCCCTCTACGCCCACCGTAAGGTGGGACTGGGGGCGCTGGTGGCGGCCATGATTGCCACAAGCGGGGATGAGACCTTTGTCATGCTTGCCTTGTTTCCCGCGACCGCTCTGTGGATGACCGCAGGCCTTGCGCTTCTGGGCGTGATCGCCGGTTGGGCGACGGACGCGCTGTTTCCCGTCAGTTGGTTACCCCAACAAAGTGATTGCAAAAATCTCGCGCTCCACGATCAGGAGGATTGCCGGTGCTTTCCGAGGGGGGAAATCCTGGCACAATGGCGCCCCCCCAGCGCATACCGTGCCACTCTGGTGGCGGGATTGGCATTGGTCTTGCTGACCGTGCTGACCGGGCAACTTGGGCCGGTGGCCTGGGGATGGAAGCGCATCACGCTGGCTCTGGTCATGGGATTGGGCCTGTTTGTCGCGTCTACGGTTCCGGAGCATTTCCTCGAGGATCATTTGTGGCGACACGTGGTTTTGCAGCACGTACCCCGGATTTTCTTGTGGACGATCGGCGTTCTCGCGGTCATGGCGGTCATCGAGCATTTCGTCGACTTGCGCTCCAACGTAGAGGCCAATCAAGGAATGGTTCTCCTCACTGCATCATTGGTGGGTGTTTTCCCCGAATCCGGGCCCCACCTGGCCTTTGTCACTATGTTCGCGGACCATGTGGCGCCTTTGAGCGTTTTGGTGGCGAGTTCCATTGTTCAAGATGGGCACGGCATGCTCCCGCTTCTGGCGTCATCGAAAAAGGCTTTCTTCGTGGTAAAGTTGATAAATCTTGTCGTCGGTATTGCCGTGGGGTTTGTTTTATTGGCATTGGGCTTCTAGGCAAAGAATGCCCGAGTCATAAGAGAGTAGCTAAACGCAACCCCACTTCCTTTCAAGAGTAGCGATTCACGTCTGTCCATCGACATAACTTGGCCGTAGTAGATCCAGGTCTGTATGTATCCCATTGAAATAATAGCATGATGCTTATCGGGAAGGGATTGGCACAGCCTATGCTTATATCTTGTTTTAGCAAACATCGAATCGAAAGGAGGCATGACCATGATTGGACTAGATCGCTTGATGGAAAAAGATGGAGTGGTGGCGGCAGGCCAGTTTGCCGAAGATGGCTCAGTGGTGCGTGCGGTGGGCCAACTAAATCCGGAGGAGATGAAACGCGTGGCTAAAATTTGCGCAGAACATAGTCGCGGAGCTCAGGCGATGACTGATGAGTTGGATAAGGAGACACCGCTGGAGTGGAAAGGGCTAAACGGTTGGGTGCTGTGGGGCGGCAAATATGCATTGTGTGTGTCAGGAGACACCGGAGTTTTTGTCGAATCGACCAGGGCGGATTTTAATCAACTACTGGTGGATCTATTCGGGCCGCCCGCTGCCGGCATGCGAATGGATTGAAGAAGAAACGTTGCCCTTGGCGACAAGAAAGGAGATGGTCATGAGCGAAAAAGAAAAAGAAAGAGAACTAATGAGCACAAATACTCACAAACCGGCTCGACCCATGAAATTTTTCAAGGACAAGGACGGCAACGGGTGGCTCTGTGACAAGGACATTGACTTCGTCGGTGATCTCGAAGCCCAGGGATGCTGGCGCTGCGAGGATATGGCATTTCCTGCAGGCGGCAGATAATCGACAACGAAATGGATTGACGAAATGGCGTTGATGGATTTCTTCAGGAATGCGATTAAGAGCGGTAATCGGGCGCCTGATAAAAAACCCGGGCGAAACGACCCTTGCTGGTGCGGCAGCGGAAAAAAATACAAGCGTTGCCATCTGGAATCCGATCGACGAAAGGCATCTGTGCGTCTAAATTCCTGCAAAGGTCCGACCTGACAACGCTAGAGGGACGAGTTTCGTGCCACTAAAAGTCTAATCGAGGGGAGAAGAGAGCGAAAAATGAAAACCAAAGCCGAACAACGCGACAAGGATGTATTGATAATTGGCGGCGGGCCGGCCGGCATTCAAGCATCGCGCCTCATCAAAAAATCCCAACCCGATTGGAAAGTGGCCGTGATTCGGCCGGAGGAACACTCGATGGTTTACTGTGCAATACCCTATGCCATCGAAGGACTCTTTCCTCTGGAACGAACGTTCAAGGGAGACGACCTGGTTACCGGCTCTGGTGCGGAATTGATCCGGGGAACAGTTCGTTCGGTCAACGCAGCCGGGCACCGGGTGGAAATGGAGGACGGTGAAGCCTTGACATACAAAAAACTGCTGATTGCCTCCGGTGCGACCCCCATCCGCCCCCCCCTGCCGGGGATCAACGCTAAAAATGTATACACGGTAAAAACAGAGTCGTCCGCACGCAAGATTATCGAACACCTTTCAACCAGCGCGGAACGTGACGCGCTGACGTCCTTCTCCCGGCAACCGGAAAAAAAGCAGAAAGCAGTGGTAGTGGGTTCGGGCGCCATCGGAATCGAACAGGCCACGGCGTATCTTGCGCACGGCCTGGAGGTTCACTTGATCGAGATGCAAGGACACGTCCTGCCCAATCTCGTGGATGATGACATGGCTGAGCCGGTTTTTAAGGAACTAGAGCGGCTCGGGGTGAACCTTTACTTGAATACGCGCTTGGAGTCGCTGGAAGGGGGAGACACTATCGAGCGCGTGCGTTTGTCGGGAGACGAGGTTATCTTCCTGGATCCCGCGCGCGATTTCGTCGTGCTCTCGGTTGGCATGGCGCCGGATATCGAGTTTTTAGGTGCGCGTGAATTTGAACGTGCGCCAGACGGGCTCGTAGTTGACGAGCACATGAGAACCAATGTGCCAGATGTCTGGGCAGCCGGCGATTGCGCATCGTACCGATCCGGCGTCGACGGCGGCCCCCTGGGAGGCAAGTTGGCCACCAATGCAGTGCCTATGGCGAAGGTGGCGGCCAAAGATATGCTGGGGGTTGAGGCGAGCTACAGTGGTTTCTTCAACGGCGCGGCGACTGTGGTGGGGAACCTGCGTGTCGGCGGCACGGGTTTTACTGAGACCTTTGCCCGCAGTCGGAACATGGAGGTGTTCAGCACGACGGCGGCAACGACGGCGCGTTTTCCCATGATGCCCGATGCAGGCCAGGTCGAAGTCAAGCTGGTATTTGAGGTGGGTAGTGAACGGCTGGTCGGTGCCCAAGTCGTGGGGACGCAAGCGATTGCCGAGCGAATCGACTTGCTCACCTTCGCTATCCAGAAACGAGCCACGGCATCAGATTTGGCCGAGTTGAGCTATTCAGCCCAGCCCTGGCAGACGTTTTTCCCGGCCCGCAATGCGATTGTCGAGGCATCCATGGCCGCATGTTCTCAAAAAGGCTGATGTGAAGATTAGCAATTTGGGTGATCACCGCTGTGAATTGGACTTTTCGATCAGGCATCGCTGGAGCGGATAAGCTCGGCAACAGCTTCAAAAATATCTGACTGGCGCAGAATCCCAACAACCTCGCCCTTTCGAGTGACCGGGATCGACATTACATGCTGTACCATCTGGTGAACCGCCTCGCTGAGCGGTGCGTTCTCATCGATGCTCTCACCGATCGACACCATGGCATCCTTCACCTCAATTTGTCCGGCTGCCCGGCAGATCTGCTCAAATCCACCTGCAAAATGAGAAAAGGTTTCCTTAATCGACTTGATGAAATCCTCGGTCAGGCCGGCCCGAGCCAAAGAGGCCTCATCGTCATTCTTGATAAGCTCGGGCTCAAGGCTCCGTAAAATGGCCCAATGGCTCAGCTTTCCAACAACCTGGCCGGCCTCGTCCAGAACAAGTACGGCTCGATGAAAGTAACGATCAGAATGCAGATCCCGCTGGGCCTTGCTCAAGACTTCCAGGGCTTCTTTGATGGTGCTGTTAGACGGTACAGTGGCATACTCGTCCAACAACAGCATGAGATCATGAACTTTTTTCTCTTCCATTTTTCTCCTCCATCTCCCGCAGCTTGCGCAGAATGCCCAGGGGAGACTCGCCGGTTGCCCCAAGCAACAAGCCTTTTATCTTTTCTTCACTCAGTTGAAGCTTATGCTGAACTCGCTTCTGATAGGCGTTCTTGAGGACGTTGAGCAGCTCGTCGGTATCGCACGGTTTTTGGAGGTAACTGTACGAACCCTGCTTGGTGCACTCGACAGCAGAGTCAATGGAACCATGCCCGGTCAGAATAACGACCTCGATATATGGGTCGTTTTTCTTGAGCAGTTCGAGTACTTCTTCTCCGCTCATACCCGGCATTTTCAGGTCCACCAGGGCGAGGTCAAACGTTTGCCGGCTGGCCGCCTCGACGGCTTTGGCTCCGTTGTTCACCGGCGTCACATCGAAGTCCCTGATGCTTAGCCGCTGCGTCAGCGTCTGTAGAAATCTTTCTTCATCATCTACGATCAATAACTTTATTTTTCCTGCCATGACAGTCCTCCTTCTTGGCCAGGCATGTGTTAATGGTAGCTCCAAACAACCCGGTCATCGACCGGGTGCCTATAAGGGTGGAAAACCCATCCACTGCCAGTAGCCGAAAATGACCCAGACCCATAACACGACAAAGGCCAACAGGGTTATTATGGTGCCGTGCTTGAAAAAGTCTGACAGGGTCACCAGTTGTTCACCTGTGTCGAGATCCTTGGCGAGCGAGTAGGCGATGGCATTGTTGGGTGTTCCAATGATCAACATATTTGCAAACGAGGATGCAAAGGCCGTTGAAAGGCCTACCATCCAGGGATGCGTACCGGAAACAGAGGCCATGGGGACCGTGATTGGTCCCAGGGCCGAGACGGTGGCTCCGTCGCTCATGAAATTTGTAAGTACGCCGGTGAACAGACTAGAGGCGACGCAAAGCCCTTCTCCACTGGAGAGCACCTCGGGAAGCAAGTCGACGAAACTACTCGCAATCCACAAAGCGGCCCCGGTCTTGGCCAGGCCGACTCCCATGGCACAAGCGCTGGCATACAGCGCGACCACATCCCACGAAATCCGGTTAATGTCGCGCCAGCCGATAATTCGAAAGACTGAAAGCGCTACCAGGCCCAGCAATACGGGTCCACCCATTCCAAGGACATCGCTGGCCGTGATCCACAGCACGATCACGGTGACCAAGATGGCCGCGGTAATATACTCTTGCCAGGTCATCCGGCCGATCTTCTTCGACTCCTTCTTCACGATTTGAGCAACATTGATGTTCTTGGCCTTTATCTTCTTACGGAATACGAAGAAAAAGTAGGTGGCGATTACCAGAGCCATGACCGGAACAAAGGGCAGGCCGTACTGGACCCACTCGCCGAAGCTCGGTGCAATACCGTAGTCGTCCAGAATCCCGATCATGACCGCGTTCCGGCCGCCTGCTGCCGGAGAGCCGGGACCGCCCTGGTTGGCGGCAAAGCAGACCGCCAGGACAAGCATGACTGCTAAAGAGCGATCCTTGGTGAGCTTGGCGGCCCGAATCCCGGCCATGTAGACCACCATCAGGATCGGAGCGATAAAGGCGACCAGGGCATGCTCCGACAAGAAGGAGGCCGAGACAGCAAAAAGCGGGCAGAATATGAAAAGGAAAGCTGTCAACGACTTGCTGGTTCCTAAAAGCAGCAAACCGATTCTCTTGTCGAGGCCTGTCTTGGCGATTCCTATGGCCAGGGCCAGCACCCCCATAATGAAGATGACAGCATCCTTGGCATAAGCCTTGGCTACCAGGTTGGGCGGGAAGACTCCAAAAATATACATCAACAGCCCGACGAGTAGGGCGGTGATTCCAATCGGCAGGGTTCCAGTGGCCCAGAAAAGGGCGGCCAACACGAGGATTCCCAGCATGACTTTTGCTTTTTGGGCTGTCTCCTCGGGTGTCAGCGCTCGCTTGGTCACTTGACCGTCCGGCCCCGTCTTTTTGACCATGCGTTTGGCCGAATGGCTGTAGTGGTCCGCGATTGTCTGGCCCTTTGCCATGTCTGCAAAGTTTCCGTAGCCCGCTATAGCGTCGCTCATTTCGCCTGTCTTTGGCGTGCCCAGCAACTTGAGCAGGCCGTCGGGCGGCGGCATGAGCACTATGACGGAAAACAGTATGGCTCCTAAGATCATGATCCCGGGCCGCGAGTTGTGGGTGCCCCACATCCAGGCCCGGAAAGAACGGGATTTGACGACCGGTATCTCGTGGCGCACCATGGCGTAAACCTTTTCACGACAGGCCGCCTCGATTGTGGCGATCAGCTCCTCGGTCTCGCAGGGCTTCTGCAGGTAGGCAAAGGCGTCCAGCCGGCCGGAGACCGCAGCCGAACGTATGTCCGCGTGGCCGGTCAGCATGACAACCTGTACTTCCGGGGCGATTTTCTTGATCTCCTTTAAAACCTCCTCGCCCTGCAACTTGGGCATCTTGCGGTCCAGGATAACCACATCCGGCCTGGTTAGCCTGACGATCCGGATTGCTTCTTCCCCGTCGCCCACGTCTTGAACCTGGTAGCCGCGCATCGAAAGACGTTTGGCCAGGTTCTTCCTATAGCGATCCTCATCGTCTACCAGGAGAATCTTGGAGCCTAACTCCTCTTTTTGTTTTTCTGGCGGCTGGTTGGTTTCTTCAGACATTTTCACCTCTCGAATTTCTAAGTTGGTGCCCCGCTTGCCATCTGGGCTTCCTCGTCGCAGGGAAGAAGGATGGTGAAAGTTGTGCCTGCCCCGGCTTCACTTTCTACCTTGATTTGCCCCCCAAGAGATTCGACGATCCCGTAACTGATCGAGAGACCCAGGCCGGTCCCCTTGCCAACACCCTTGGTGGTGAAAAAGGGGTAAAAAATCTTTTCCATGATTTCCGGCGTCATTCCGCGGCCATTGTCTCCTACTTTGATGCTGACCCATCGATCGACGAGCCGGGTCTGGACGGTGAGCCTGCCCGCTCCTTCCATGGCATCCTTGGCATTGTTGAGAAGGTTGAGGAAGACCTGGTCCATCTGGTTGCGGTTCACCATGACCCACGGCAGGTCAGTGGCGTAGTCCCTTGATATTTCTATGTTGGAAACCTTGAAGTCCAGGGCCTTGATCTCGAACACCCGGTCTATCAATAGGTTGATGTCCGAAGGCTCCGGATCGGGTTCGTGCCGGCGGGCAAAGGCCATCAGCTTGCTGGTGATAGTGCGTCCCCGCATTGTGGCTTCTTTGATGGCGGCGAGTCTTTCTGCAAAGTCGTCGGGATCCAGCTCCTGCCCGAACTGCGGATCCATGATGTCTGTCATCATAGAAGCTTCCTCGTAGATGATCGCCAGGGGGTTGTTGATCTCGTGGGCCACCCCGGCAGCCATCTCTCCTACCGAGGCCAGTTTAGCCGCGTTGAACAGCTGGCCCCGCAGATCCTCCTTGGCCTTGTCGGTCGCTTCCAACCGGCCGACAAGCTTCTTTGTTCTGCGAAAAACGACCACAAGGATGATTAACATGGCCGCCAGCATGATCCCCAGCATGCCAAACCTGGCGTTGACCAGCGGGGCGCAAGCCTTGTCTTTTGGCACCCGAACCACCAGGGCCCACTCATTTTCGGTCAGCCAGGCCAGGGCTCTCAGGTACTTGCGCCCGCTCACCTCTACCTCGCTGACCTTGGTATCAGGCGATCGCTGGGGCATTTGGCTGTGTTTTTGATCGGGAGACGCGGCGCCTGAAAACGTCTGGCGTTGGCCCCGGCTATTTACGATGAAGGCTTCGGCGTCTTTGAGCAGGTAGGAACTCCCGACAAACTCGCCGAATTTTTCCGGGTCTACGCTGGCTCTCAGGACCCAGTGTTTGCCTTCCACGGTCCGGCGCACCGCCACGATAAAATGGGGCTTGTTACGGAAGCCGAGGTAGACATCGCTGATAAAAAATGACCGATCCTGGGTTAACAGATGCATGAACCACTTTTCACCACTGTAGTCTTTGCCGGCCAGTGACGAATGCGGTCCGGCGTAGGCGATCAGCTTGCCGGCGGAGTGAAACAAGCCAAGATCAACAAACGTCGTGCTTTCGCGCTGGAGCTCGGCCAGTATCTTTTCCATCAGCCCCGCGTCCGGTGGGAATGTCAGCCCTTCGTGCTGGAAGGCGCCTCCCAGATTGGCTACTCGCTCTCTGAGGAACAGGTCTATGGTGTTTCTCTGGTTTTCGGCCACGGATTTCAGATGGTTGTCGATGCCCTCGCGCAGGGTTGCGTTGTACTCGAAGTGAAAGTAGGCAGACAGCAACAGCAGCGGGAGGAGGTAGGTAACCAGGAGTTGCCAGCGAAGTTTTCGACGCAACTGCTCGAAGTACTCGTGGCCGTGATGTTCTGGCGAGCCCGCCGATAGGGAGGCTTTATTGTCTGATTCAAGACGGTTTGTCATCCGAATTCTCTCCAGACCCGCCTGTCGTCCGAATCTCTTGCAGGATGCCTTCCGCGACTCTCCCTTTTTCTATGATTCCGTCCAGGCCAAGACGGCGGGCGGCTGCAACATAAGGTTCTGTTTTGGAATCGACCAATGCGATAACCTGCGAAGAAGCGCAGGATCGTCTTATTTCTGCCAATGTTTCCGGATCCATCAAGATCACAATATCGGCAAGAATGAAGTCCGGCTGGAGATCGGAAATTCCGCGAGTCAACCCATGTAGACTGTCGACCTGAGACACACACCAGATTTTCTCGCTGCGCGAGAGTACGCCCGCCATCTTCTCCCGTAACAGAAGGTTGGGTTCGGCAATCAGAATCGAATACGCGCGGGCCACTTGATTTTTCCTTTCAGGTGATACCTAACCCCCCCTCTAAACCTATACACTCTGGTCAATTCGTGGGTATCGTTGGATTTATGAAAATCGAATAGTGGATTTTGCTACACAGCATAGAAAGGGTTGATCCCTGAAACTTACACATTGGCTTATAAAAAAATTCGGCTCACATCCTCGGCGCGAGCTGGCTCTGGGAGATGCCCTTCTGGAGAGCATTGACGTACTGGGCAAAAGCCTGGTGCGCCAGACGGATAGGCAGCTGAAAGAGAAGGCTGCCGGCGTATATGATCGCGCTCGGCGGGGTGAATCCTTAGACAGTCTGCTGGTGGAGACATTCGCCCTGGTGAGGGAGGTGGCCTCACGCACAGTGGGTATGCGGCCCTACGATGTGCAGATTCTTGGCGCCCTGGCACTGACGCGTGGCAACCTGGCAGAGATGAAAACCGGTGAGGGAAAAACATTGGTGGCGGCTATGCCATTGACGCTCAATGCGCTCACCGGCCGGGGTGTGCACCTGGTCACGGTCAACGACTACCTGGCAACCCGTGACGCCGAGTGGATGGGGCCGATCTACCGGTTCATGGGCCTGAGAGTCGGTGTGGTGACCGAGGATATGGACCCGGATGATCAACCCGAAGCCCGCAAACAGGCCTACGCCGCGGACATCACCTATGTGACCAACCACGAGCTGGTTTTCGACTACCTGCGCGACAATCTGGCTATCACGCCGGACGAAGTCGTCCTCCGTTCGCTGCACTTCGCCGTGGTTGACGAAGTCGATCTTCTGCTGCTCGACGAGGCCCGCACGCCGCTGATCATCAGCGGGCCGACCGGCGACGATCCGGGTCTATGCTTCGATGCTCGGGATATAGTTTCCAGGCTGGAAGAAGGTACCCACTACCAGGTGGACCACAAGTCCCGGCAGGTTTTGACAAAGGAATCCGGGTGGGCGGCCATGGAGCAAGCCCTGGGTGTCTCAAACCTGGCGGATTCCGAGCACATCGGTTGGCAACACGTTCTTCACAATGCCATGCTTGCCCATGCGGTTTACGAACGAGACGTCGATTACATCGTCGAGGATGACAATGTTTATCTTATCGACGAATTCACCGGCCGCGTCTCACCCGACAAACGCTTCGCCGACGGGCTTCACCAGGCGCTCGAGGCCAAGGAAGGGGTCGAGGTTCAGTCCGAAGACATAACCCTGGCCAAGACCAGCTATCAAACTTTCTTTGCGCTCTACCCTCGCCTTTGCGGCATGACCGGAACCGCGGCCAGCGTCAAGAAGGAGTTTGCGCAAACATACGGACTGAAAGTAGTCGTGATACCTACTCAGCGGCCCATGATCCGCAAGGACTTGAAGCCGGCCGTCTACCGCACGGCCAAAGAGAAGTTCGAAGCAGTCACGTCCGAGATCGAAAGGTTGACAAACCTGGGGCGCCCGGTGCTGGTTGGCACCACCTCAGTCAGGGATTCGGAGCAGCTTTCCGCCTTGCTCAGCCTGCAAGAGATTCAGCATAATGTCCTCAACGCAAAGAACCACCATACCGAAGCGGCTGTCATCGCCCAGGCCGGCCGATCCGGCAGCGTGACTATCTCTACAAACATGGCCGGCCGCGGCGTTGACATTCTGTTGGGTGGCAACCCAGGTGCTCTGGCGACAACCGAGGAGTCTCAACTCGATCCGGAAGGTCTTGAACAAATGCGACAAAAGTGTGCCGAGGATCGCGAGAGGGTTGTCGCGGCTGGCGGCCTTTCGTTGATCGGCACCGGCCTGCACGAGGCACAACGCATCGATGACCAGCTGAAGGGGCGTGCAGCGCGCCAGGGCGATCCTGGTACTTCGAGATACTTTCTCAGCCTGGACGACCCAATCTACCGCAAGTTCGGTGAAATCAATCCCGACTCGCAGATTTTGGACGGTCTCCGCAGGCGCCTTGGGGATCATCCGAAAGGCGAGCAGGTCAGGGACGCCACGGTGCTGGCTACCCTCCAAAGACTTAGAAAGAAAGTAGAAGTAGAGAACGAATCCATCCGCAAGGAAGTGCTGAAATACGACATGGTCATCGAACAACATCGAAAGACGATCTACTCCATGCGCAGCAAGCTCCTGTGCGCGGATGAGCAGCAAGCCGAGAAAACCATTATGGAGTTCGTCGGAGAGATAGCCGAGGACCTGATTTACCGAAACTTCGCGGGAGAGGCCCGGATTGTTCGCGAGCTTTACGAGAATTTCGCCGAAGAAGCCGTTGCCAGGTTTGAAATCGACTTCGATCTCGATGAGTTGGGTGCTGAGAGTGACTGGTCACCTCAGAAGGCGGGCGCGCTGGTCGAGGAGCAAGTCCGCAAGAAACTGGCCGAAGTCGATCAGGGTCTTGGCCGAGAGGAATTCGTCGAAACCGGTCGCCAGCTTCTTCTCACAACCATCGACGACCTGTGGACCGATCACCTGAGCACCTTAGAACGGCTCGATGAAGCCATCGGCCTGCGAACCTATGCCCAGATGGATCCCTTAGTCGAGTTCCGGCGCGAGGCAAACATTTTGTATCAGGACATGCTGCGCGAGATTCGGCTCAGCACGGTTTCTCAGATATGCACGCTTATTATGGGGCTGGAAGAACTTCACGACCCCGACTAGCCTGCTGCCAGGGGTCAGACTACCTTGCAGGGCTATTGGTTTGGCATTGCTGTTGAGCAGGTTTTTAGCGGCTGTTTCCTTCCAGCAGGGCGATTGCCTCTCGAATTGCTCCGATCGAGCCGACCAGGTAAATCACGTCGTCGATTTGAAACGGATCTTTTGGATCCAGATGGTCAATCAAGATGCCGTCACGTCGTAGAGCCACGATTAGGGCTTGTGTTTTTTGGCGAACACCGAGGTCCAGCGACGTTCGACCTGCAGCATAGCTATGCTTGGTCACCGCCAGGCTTTCGATTTTCAAGTCGGCCAGGGCTTTGTGTTCGGGTAACGCGCTGCGAGGAACTGCTACCACACGCTCGGAAGCCTGGGTGTCTTTTCTGGCCTCGTGGATTTGAGTGTCGATCAGGTTCCTGGGAACCTCGAGATGTCTGAGTATACGTGCAATCACTTCAACGCTGGCCTCGACCTCCTCGGCAACTACGTCGGCCGCCCCGAGATCGATAAGCTTGGTTCTGTCCGCTAAATACCTGGTGCGGATGAAAACGGGCACTTTGGGAGCTACCCGGTGCACCGTATCGACCACACGGACGGCGGCCTCCGGATCGTTGATCAGGATCACGACCGAACGCGCGGCCGTAACTCGTGCGTGACCCAGCGCCTCGGGGCTGGTCGCATCCGCGTAGTAGACCGGTTCATTTGCTGCGCGTGCAACGCGAACCGTATCGGCGTTGAGCTCGAGCACAAGCTGGGGAATTCCGCAAGTAGCCAGGGCGCGGGTCACCAGCTTGCCGGCGATGCCGTATCCGATGACGACCACATGTCCTTCGATTGGTTCCGAGAGGCTTTCCTGGTCGATCCCGCGCACACCGAGCAATCGAGTGAGAGGAGCCAGCAGACGCTCACCGGCCGTGATATGCGGGGCGATTCGGATAATGACCGGAGTCAGAAACATACTGATTATCCCCGCCGCCAACAGCGCGCCGGTTGCATTTCTATCCGCCAATCCGGAGGAGTGAGCCAGCTGAATGATCACGAACCCGAACTCACCGAACTGCGCAAGCCCAACCCCGGCAAGCCACATCGCCCGCGTCGGGAAACGCATCGCCGCCGCCGCAAGTGTGGCCAGAGTGCCCTTGCCGAGTACGAACCCCCCGAGCAAGAGAGCCACCTCGAGCGGATGGCTCAGCAGGATCCGGCCATCGAACATCATTCCGAGCGAGACAAAGAAAACACTGACGAAGGCATTCCGAAGCGGGATCATGTCACCCATGGCACGGTGCTTGAACTCGGAATCGGCGACAACGATTCCGCCCAGGAACGCACCGAGTGCCAGCGGCAGGCCGGTCAGGGATGTCAGCCAGGCCGTGCCGATGCAGATCGCAAGAACGGCAAGGATGAACACCTCTCGGCTCCGCCGGGCATCGACCCAGCGCAGGACGCGCGAAACCAGGACCCGGGCGACGAGCAGAATGCCGACCACTACGATTACCGCCTTGCCCAAGGCAAACCCGATATTGCTAATTACAGCGCCGGCCGGCTCCTGACTGCCGAGCACAGGCACGATCAGCATCATTGGAATTACACACAGATCCTGGAAGATCAGGGTGCCAACGATGAAGCGACCGTGAGGGGCATCGATCTCGCCTCGTTGTGAGAGTACCCGCAAAACTATAGCGGTACTCGAAAGCGCAAACACGAACCCGTAGAAAACCGCTCTTCCGGGCGGTTCGCCAAGCGCGAGCGCGATCCAGGTAGCAACAGCAACAGTGCTGCCGACCTGGACGAGTCCTCCGAGGGCAACCCGCCTAAAGATGTGGCGCAGGCGTTTGAGCGAAAACTCAAGGCCAATCGTGAACAGTAAAAGAACGACACCTATCTCTGCGAGCGCCTCAATCGCATGAACTTCATTGACCAAACCCAGGCCAAAGGGGCCAGCCAGCGCTCCGGTCGCAAGTAAGCCGGCGACCGCGGGCAAGCGCAGCCGGCCCAGCAGGACTGTAACCGCCGCACCTAAACCTGCGATGATTGCCAGCTCTTGAAGCAGGGGGATTTGATTCACGTCTAATTCCTCAACCCGGAAACTTCAGCATCGGTTTTTACTCTCATCTGAACCTCAAGAGCACCCAGCCTACCACCCCGGACAGCACCGATGCAGCAAAAACGCCTACTTTCGATATGTCTTGGAGTCCGGGCTCGTTAAAGGCAAGGCCGGCGATGAATAGCGACATGGTGAAACCAATTCCAGCCAGCACGCTGACCCCGTGGATCTGCCGCCAGCCAACACCGTCGGGTAAGTCTGCCAGCCCAAGCTTGACGGCCAACCATGAAAAACCCAGGACGCCTGCCTGCTTTCCCAAGAATAGGCCCAGGATGATTCCGATGCTAACCGAATGCCCCAGCGCGTCGGACAATCCGTGCCCGACTGTGACGCCGGCGTTAGCCAGGGCGAATACAGGCAAGACAAAGAACGTAACCAACGGCACCAGAGCGTGTTCGAGTTGTTGCAGCGGCGCAGTAGCCTTCTCCAGCGTGCGTCCCATCTCACTCAAGATCTGCTGCTGTTCTTTGGTCAAAATGTCAGGGTGTCCATATCCTGTACCGCCCTTGATCGTGCCAAGTAATAAAGACATTCTTGGAAGTAGTTTGTCTGCACGAATGCGCACCTTGGCTGGGATAGTCATAGCCATCAAAACAGCAGCCAACGTGGCGTGAATGCCGGATTTCAAAAAGGCGAACCAGACAAGCGTTCCCAGTATGAAATAAACGATGGAGCTGCGCACACCTGATCGGTTTGCGGCAACGGCGACGATTAAGAGGATTCCTCCTGCGGCTAGACTGACGATCGAGATGGTATCTGCGTAGAAAAAAGCGATCACCAGAATCGCGCCGATGTCATCCACTATGGCCAGGGCGGTCAAGAACACTTTCAAACCTATTGGCACCCTGGAACCCAGCAGCGCCAGTACCCCCAACGCGAACGCGATGTCTGTCGCCATGGGGATGCCCCAGCCCCGCTGACCTTCGCCTCCCAGATTCAACACCAGGAAAAGGCCCGCGGGAACGAGCATTCCTCCAAGGGCTGCGCTGATCGGCAGGACCGCCTTGCGCACCGATGAGAGCTCGCCAGCCAGAATCTCGCGCTTTATTTCAAGACCGACCACGAAGAAAAAGACATCCATCAAGCCGTCGTTGATCCAATGCAACAAAGTCTTGGACAGAACAAAATCACCGATGCCGAGTGTGATTTCGGTCATCAATATATCGTGGTAGTTTGCCGACCAAGGGGAGTTGGCCCAAAATATCGCGATTACGGTGGTAATCATCAGCAGTATAGCGCCGGCGAGCTTGTTTTTGGCAAACACCCGGAAAGGACGCACGAGCCTATCGATAGGCAGAGGAATATGCAGATCATCACTCATTAATAATTCCTGCCGCTATACAAGGATTCGAAGAGCATCTTGCTTGAATCGATGCCCAATTCAATTCTTTCAGTCAAACATTGTGTTCAGTTCTTGGGTATCGTTTGATTCATGAAAACCAGCTAGCGGATTCCACTACAAATTCGCAGCCAGTAAAGTTAGTCCAAATCGATCAGGCGGCGCCGAATGGCGAATCGGGTCAGGTCGGAGTTGTTGCGTAGATTGAGTTTTTCCAGAATCCGGCTGCGGTAGGTTTCGATGGTGCTTACACTCAGGTGGAGCTCCTCGGCAACTTCACGGGTGGTCGCGCCCAGACTTAGCCGAACCAGAACCTGAATCTCGCGGTCAGACAGATTGGCTTCGGGGGTTTCGGGCTCGGGTTTTCCCATGTGTCCCACCTCAAGAAATTAATTCCTGGAAAATAGACCGCTTGATTTCTGCGACGTATCGCTTCGAGTCTCCTCGACCTTCTCCAAGGCGCCTGCCCAACTTTTTGATCCGAAATCTCAAATGAGACAAGGAATCAAAATCATCTACTGAAAAACGACTCTTCGAAGGATAAATCCGATATTTGCAGCGATAGTTTGCCGGCGTAAGGTTGGGCATAAATACGTTGGCGCCTCTTCCAAGACCAACCTCTAATCCATCGCGACCACCGACCGATGCCGTAGCTGTAGTAACGGGGATATTGGAAAGCGGGCAAATAATCCGAGTAACGGCCATTGTTTTATAGGCCATCTCATCGGAATTAGGCACCTGGAATTCTGGACGAGCTAAATGTTCAGCCCAAGACTTTCCTAGTGGAGTTTCTGGGTTTATTATATATGGCCCGACTGCAACCATGTCCAGCTCAAGCTCCTTAAGTAGTTGGATATCTCTAATCAGGCTGTCGAAAGTCTGACCAGGCAAGCCTATCATGATGCCACTTCCAACCTCGTAGCGTAGTTTCTTCAGAACACGCAGCAAGTCAAAGCGATCGCCTGTCTGAAATGGTCTAGCTGGGTGATATTTTTGATACAGCTTCTGGTTTGAAGATTCAAAACGTAACAGATAGCGGTCCGCCCCAGCTTGACGCCAAATGGCAAGCTCTCTTTCATTTCGTTCGCCAAGATTTAGTGCGACCGCCAAAGAGGTTTCTGATTTAATTCGTCTGATAAGATCGGCCATCCACTCACTAGTAATGCCCGGATCCTCTCCTGCCTGAAGCACGATGGTCCCAAACCCTAAGTGAACGGCTTTTCTTACACTTTCCATTATCTCCATTTTGTTCATTCGGTAGCGCTCGAGATTTCGGTTGTCATGCCTGAGTCCGCAGTAAGCACACTGACGCACGCAATGATTGGAAATCTCTATGAGTCCACGAAGGTGTATCTCGCCTCCGGCATTTTCACGACGTACTCGGTTTGCCCATTGCCACAATTTGGGCAATTTCTCAGGGCGGTTTTCGCAGAGCCAGTAAAGGATGTCGGATCGGTTCATTGTATTCAACCTCACAATTAAATCTACAGGTGACAGGATTTAGCGGTATCGTTTGATTTATGAAAATCGGATAGCGGTTTTTGCTACGCTGGGGCGATGTTTGGAGAAGCTGACCGAGAAGCTTCAGTCCAAATCGATCAGGCGGCGCCGAATGGCGAATCTGGTTAGGTCGGAGTTGTTGCGTAGATTGAGTTTTTCCAGAATCCGGCTGCGGTAGGTTTCGATGGTGCTTACACTCAGGTGGAGTTCCTCGGCGACCTCACGGGTGGTCGCGCCCCGGGCCAGCCGAACCAGAACCTGAATCTCGCGGTCAGACAGATTGGCTTCGGGGGTTTCCTTTTCGGACTTGCCCATGCGTCCGACCATCTTCTCCAGGATGGCCGGGCTTATGTAAGTACCACCCCGAGCCACCTTGCGAACCGCAGTCAGCAGTTCTTCTGGCGAAGCTCCCTTGATTACGAAGCCGGCCGCGCCGGCTCGAATGAGCCGGATGGCGTATTCTTCGTTGGCGTACATGGTCAGGATCAGTATCTTCGCCCCGGTTTTCAGGGGCACGATCTGGGAGGTTGTCTCGAGGCCGTCTATGTCCGGCAAACTGTAGTCAAGCAGGACCAAGTCCGGTTTCAATTGTTTACATAGCTTGACTGCTTCCCGACCCGATCCGGTCTGGCCCAATACTTCTATTCCGCGCTCGCTGTCTAAAAGGCGGCAAAGTCCTTCCCGGACCACCGAATGATCGTCTACCACCAGAACCCGTATCATTGAGTTTTCTCCTTTTCCCCGGTTGTCAGGGCAACCCGAAAGAAGACTCGGGTCCCTTGGCCTGGAGTGGAGTGGATATCAATGCTCCCGCCAACCAGGTTGGCCCGTTCCTGCATACCTTCCAGGCCCCAGCCCTGCAGAGCTCCAAGGTTAGCCATGTCGAAGCCCACCCCGTCGTCTATCACACTAAGGGTCAACTCCCCGGGCGCTGCGGCCAGCTTGATGCTCAGTTTCTTTGCCTGGGCATGCCGGCTGACGTTGGTAATCGACTCCTGTATTATCCGATAGGTACACAAGGCAATGTCCTTGGACACAAAAACTTTTTTATCGTCAAGTGATACATCCAGGCCGATCTCCATGTCCGAGCGACCCTGAATGTCCGCCACCAAAAGATTTACGGCAGGCTCTAGCCCGAGATCGTCCAGTAAGGGCGGACGCAGACCCCGGCACATGCGCCTGAGTTCTTCGGTTGCTTGCTCGACCAGCTTAACCGTATTTCGAAAAACTCCGGCTTCGTTCTCGTGGCGGCCGGATATTTGTTTTTCAAACCAGCCCATTTCAAGGCGGAGTGCGGTCAGCAACTGCCCCAGTTCATCATGCAATTCTCTGGAAACCCTGGCACGCTCTTCTTCCTGGGCCATGAGCACCTTGCGGGAAAGCAATGCTTGCTGGTCACGGGCCAGGCGAAACATCTCCATGCGCCGCAAGAGCAGGTAAACCAACAAGCTCAGGCCAAAAGAAAGAAGGATTCCGAGAAAAAGAACCGGCAGGTTCACGGTCAAATTTAAAGCTGACAGCGTCGCACTTTTTGGCACCATTGTGAGTTGCCATTTGCGGTTATGGACCGGGAAAGTTTTACTGGATTGGATTGAGGCCTGGGAAAACTCCGGCATGCTGGCCTCCGGCGCGGATCGGAACAGGATTTTTTCTTTGTCCAACACCATGAAGTAAAACTCTGACCGGATCGTGGAGTGAAAGCAGTCGTTGATAAGAGTTTCCGCCAAGAAGTTCACCACCAAATAACCGAGCAACTCTTCTTCGCGCTGCAAGGTCAATACAGCATACAAACTTGTGCCGGTTGAAGCACTTTCGAAGGGGGCGGAAAGCACTGCCAGTCCAGAGCTGGCCGCTTCTTTTAACATCATCTGTCGTTCGGGCTGATCGAGAGCTTTTGGAATCCGGAAACCACTGGGGACCACCCAGCCGGATACAGAGTCGGGCGGAACCAGCTCCACCGCATGGAACCCGGGAAGTTCCCGGACCACGATGGAGGCAAACTTCTCGAAGCGCTGCTTTGAAAAGTCGCGTGACTCATGGGTGGACCAGCGCCGCGCAAATATGGAGGCCACTTTCAAGTGTGACTCCATGAATACCTCCAGCCGCCGGGAGGCTTGGGCGCATACGTCTTCCGTGTGCCGGGTAAGTAAGGAACGCTGATGCCTGACCTGCTGTCGCCAAACCAGAATGGTCAATGCAGCCATGATTGCGAATATTATAACGGGAACCAACCAGGATCTTGTTGATCGGGCTGTCCGCATACTATTTTACTGCCCGTCGCGCCATTCGACTACAATGCGGTTGCCGTAGCGGTCGCGATAGACGCGTTTGCCGGGGCCGGATTGCTGGGCTTCGGGCTCGTTTTCGTCGAGGACTTCCCAGTCGCTGCCGGGGATATGAGATCCGGCCCCTTTGGCGAAGCGCCGGAAGGGGTCGAAGGTTGGGCGGCTGTGGGCCGGGGCGTCTTGATAGCCGGGGTCGCCCATGAACTGTCGAGCTCGGGCGGTGCCCTCTTCGGCGAAAGCCATGAACATCAAAAAAGTTGCCAGCACAATCAGCCAGCCGGTGGTGACCAGGCCGATTACCGCGATGCCGACCGCCAACCAGCGTGCCAGGCGGGAACAAATTGTAGTCGCCCGAAAGAAGCCCATTTTACGCGAGAGAATTGCTCTTAGTACCCGGCCGCCGTCCATCGGCAAGGCCGGCAACAAATTGAAAACACCCAGCATCAAATTGACCTTGGCCAGGATCCATAAAAAGGGTAGCTGGGTCAGATGGGCCGCCAACCAGAACCCCAGCGAAAGCAAAATACTGACCAGCGGCCCGGCTAAGGCTACCCTGATTTCGTCAGCCGATGTTTTGGGTGGCATGGCCATGCGCGCCATTCCCCCGAAAGGGTATAGAGAAATATCGACTATCGGCATGCCGCGTGAGCGGGCCACCAGCGCGTGTCCCAACTCGTGAAACACGACCGAACCGAATACGGCCACCATGATAATCAGTCCCTGGAATCCGCTCCCGGATGCGAACACAAATCCAAGAAATATCAACAGGCTGATGTGCAGACGGATGGGAAACCCGAAAAGACTGCCTATTTTGTATGACCAGCGCACTCGTTATATCTCCACCTAATAATACAATAATAAGGCCGAATTGTTATTTTTCAAGACCTAAGGGTTAGACAGCATATAAATTCAGGGGTTTTTGCGCGCATAAAAAAAAGAGGGCACGCTACGGCGTGCCCAGAAAGAAGATGAATATGACTTCAATCAGGCAGCGGCTGCCTGAATTTGCATTGTCATTCCGTCTATCCAGCGGGCCAGTACGCGTTCGTTTTCGAAGTTTATTTTGGTGAAACAACCGCGGATACCCAACCAGCCCTGAGTCTCGTTTTGTCCCAGGACAATGCCTCTGGCACTGATCCAATTGGAAGTGCCCGGCAAACGGAACAGCAAGTCAACTTGCGTGCCCGGGTGAAACTCTTTCTCGCCTTCAAAGCAGAAACCGCCAATCCCGAGATTGCCGCGTCGTTCAATAAATGTCCCGGTTCCCTGGTAGCGAGCGAACATAGTCACGTTGTAACGGGCTGATTCGCGTTCATTATGTTGAAAAGCAGCTAGATTATTGCCCCCAAAAAATCTTTTAATTACGTTCCAAATCATCTTTATCTTCCCTCCGTTTTTTTGGTTTTGCCCTTGCATATTTTTATAGACGAGCGAGATCCCAAAAATCATCAAAAAATATTCATAAAAATCAACGCACTAGTGATACAGATCACATTTTTGAGCAGATTTAGCCGTTTTGGCTGTGCTCTGGATCACAAATCGGATTCTCGGCGCCGGTCGATTGAGCTCTTGCAGATTGCCAAGCCTGCATGCTAATAGTGCTGCTCATCGCATGTAGGAGGAACTTGATGGACGATTCACAGCAACCCGAGAATTCAGACAAGCCGATCGAAGAAAAAGCTGATCTAATCGAGGAAAAAGCCGAGCCGATCGAAAACGAGAGCGACTCAGACGAAGATCTGCAGCCTAGCCTGACTTCAGGTCAGCCGGACAGCCAGGCCGACGAGCAGGCCGAGAGCGAGATGTTCTTAGCGGCCATGCAGGGCGAGATAAAGGCCAAAATATCCAGGCGCGGCGAAATGGTCAGCGGCACAATCGTTTCAATCGGATCTGACTTTGCGGTGATCGATCTTGGCGGTAAAAGTGAAGGAATTCTGTCACTTTCTGAGTTGGAAGAAAAGGAAGGCGACCCGCCACAGGAAGGCGATGAAATCGAGGCCTGTGTCATATCCAAAGGGCCTGACGGTATAATCCTCAGCAAGCATTTGGCCAAAGGTATTCGCGACCGTGAATTTCTCGCAGAAGCGGCCCACAGCAAGATTCCGGTTCAGGGCCGGGTGGTTTCTCGCAACAAGGGTGGTTTTGATGTCGAAGTTGCCGGTATCCGTGGATTTTGCCCGATTGGTCAGATTGAATTGAGATTTTGTGAAGAACCCGATGTGCATTTGAATCAAAAATACAACTTTGTGATTACCAAATACGACACGAGCGGCCGCCGGGCTGATCTGGTTTTATCACGTAAGGCCCTGCTCGAGGTCGAAGCGCGCCAGCAAGCCGATGAACTGCGCAAGACTTTGTCCGAGGGCGATATTGTTACCGGCACGGTCCGCTCGGTCAGGGATTTCGGTGCCTTTGTCGACCTGGGCGGGCTCGATGGTTTGTTGCATGTCTCCGAGCTTTCGTACGATCGCGTGGATGATCCGCGAGAAATGCTCAAAGAGGGTGAAGAGATTCACGTGCAGGTCGTGTCAATCGAGCAAGGCGGCGATCGGATTGGCCTAAGTCTCAAGCGGCTCGAGACCGATCCCTGGGACGAGGCCATGCTGAATTTTCCTCAGGGAACCCAAGTTACCGGAACTGTCGTGCGGCTGGAGTCTTTTGGCGCATTTGTGCAGTTGGCTTCCGGGGTTGACGGGTTGATTCATGTTTCAAACTTCAACACCGCCGAGCGGGTGACTCATCCGCGCAATGTCGTCCAGATCGGACAGGAAATCGAGGTCCAGGTTATTTCGGTTGATCCGCAGCAGCGTCGAATCGGTCTGGGGCGTGTTCCTAAAAGCGGGGAGTTCGGCGACATTCCGGTCGAAGGCGCCATCATCGATGGTAAAGTCGACAAGGTAGTCAACTTTGGTGTCTTTGTAACTTTGGGGCCCGGGCGCAAGGGGTTGGTACCCAATGTGGAAATGTGTACCTCCAAGGGAACCGATCATCGTAAGCAATTCAGTCCCGGGACGCCGATGAAAGTCAAGGTACTCGAAGTTACCGATAACGGGAAAAAAATTCGATTGAGTCGCCAGGCGGCCCTGGATGCCGAAGAAAGAGCCGAATTCGAGGGCTATGTCCAGGACGAATCCGACGAGACTTCATCCGGGTTCGGCACTTTCGGAGACTTACTCAAAAAGAAGATAACTTGAATTTAAACGTCTAAACCCAGGAGGCCGATAATGGCGAATTCAAAAGCGATTCTTAAGACAAATCATGGTGATATCGAGCTGGAGCTTTTCAACGACAAGGCTCCAATTTCAGTCGAGAATTTTGTCCAGTACGCAAACGACGGGCATTATGCCGGCACAATTTTTCATAGGGTGATAGCAGACTTCATGGTTCAAGGCGGCGGTTTCGATGCCAGTCAAAATCAGAAGGACACTCGGGCTTCAATAAAAAACGAGGCCGACAACGGTCTGAAGAACGAACGCGGCACCCTGGCCATGGCCCGCACTTCCGATGTGAATTCAGCCACCTCTCAGTTTTTCATCAATCTGAAAAACAACACGTTTCTCGATCATGGTTCGCGCGACTTCGGTTACGCAGTCTTTGCCAAAGTTACTAATGGCATGGACGTAGTCGACAAAATTGCAGCCGTGCCGACCGGGGCCAAGGGTTCGTTTTCTCAAGATTGCCCCAAAAGCGACGTAACTCTCGATACAGTCACGATTATATAAAGGAGGAGAACAATGAAATCCAAGGGCATCTTTCTCACGCTGGCATTTGTAATGTCGGCATTCTTTCTGAGTTTATCGGCGGCGGCCGAACAACCGGTTACCAAGAATCCGACAGTTGTGATCAAGACCAGCCTGGGCACAATTGAAGCCGTTTTATACAAAGACAAGGCCCCAATCTCGGTCGAGAACTTCTTACAGTATGTCAAGGACAAGAACTATGACGATACGATTTTACACCGGGTGATTCCCAAATTCATGATTCAGGGCGGCGGATTCGACAAGGATTTCAAGCGCAAACCGGTCCGCGCCGCAATCAAGAATGAGGCCAAGAATGGCCTGAAAAACAAGCGCGGTACTCTGGCCATGGCCAGGACCGGCGCAGTCGACTCGGCCACCAATCAGTTCTTCATCAATTTGAAGCACAACACTTTCCTCGACAACGGAATGCGCGATTTCGGTTACGCCGTATTCGGCAAAGTCACCAAGGGCCTCGACGTAGTCGACAAGATCGCCAAGGTCAGCACCGGCTCCAAAGGCCCCTTCGCCAAGAATTGCCCATTAAAGGATGTAATGATCGAATCCATCCGCTTGAAGTAGTGCCCGCCCGCTTTGAGATCGTATTTTGCGATCTCAAATCTTTTCCAAGCTCAGGGTGCCGGGAGGGCGTAGCCCAGTAGACCCACCACGGTGCCTGCGAGACAGGCAGGGTCCTCAGTGATAAAATTGTCCTGCGCAAACCACTTGGTGCAGCGGTAGAGCGGTACAGAGTTGGTAATCTGTGTGGTCCAGATGTAGCCCAGCGGTCCCATGTTTTCTTCTCCCTCACAGCCCACGTCTTCGGTCAGGAAAGTGGTGTCTCCGGCGGTGGTTTCCTTGTAGCACTCGAAGAGCAGGACTGTGTTGGCGGCCGGTTCTCTGAGAAGGTACCAGTTCTGCTCCTTGGCAAACCCGGACGGGGGCAGTCGAGTGGAGGCCCAGTGAATGTCGATAAACTCGTTTTTCACGCTGGAGGTAAGAAGCGTGTAGGGGAGGTGCTCGAATCCGCAGTCGAGTTGGGGTGGGTCCAGGTCAACGCGATTGGCCATGGCCCAGACCGGCCAGGAGAGTTTGGCGCTCCCGTCACTTCGGCGCAGGCCGATCTTCCAATCGCCGTCGGCCGGGTGATCTTTCATGCGGTGGTAGATGTAAGAAGTGATCCCCGGAGTGCCCAGGATATTGCGCAGGGATGAGCACATGGCCGTGGCCTGGGCCGCCTCGCTTGATTCAGGTGTGCCTGAGTTCAAGCCGCTCTCGGTCAGCTGGACCTCCCAGGTATAGGGCTTGTTGGGGAAAGTGGCCCGCAGCCAGCCCAGCAGGACGCCGATGTTTCCGTAGGTCACCCGCGGGAGATCCAGAGCGGAAAACTCGGTGGTCCAGAGGTTGGGCGGGTAGGGATGATAAGCCACCTGCCACTTGCGGTCGCCGATCTGTGCGTCGAACTCAGTGATGAAGGTCTTGACCGAGATCATGGTGAATTCCGCGGCGGGCTGATCATACTCATAGTCATAGTGATGCTCGAAAGAGAGCAGTACCTTGGCCTCGGACTGGTGGGTTTTGATAGCGTCATAGGCGGCGGCGTAGTTCTCGGCGTAGGTCTGGATCCAGAGACCTTGATCGCAAGGAACTCCTTGGCCGCAGCCAATATCGAACCAGATGTTGGTGTTGATCTCGTTGTGGATCACAAAGTCGGCCACCCGGCCGTGCCCGTTCAACCCGTTGTAGCGCTGGGCGAGCATCCCGGCGAAGCGCGCATAGTCGGCGGGATTGTCAGGGCTGCAGAACATATCAAAACCCGCCATGGCCGGCGAACAGCCGGTGTTACCCACCCGGGCCCAGGCCGGCACGCCGTAGACGATTCCGGTCACGACCACTCCCAAATCTGTATAGGCGCGAATCTCTTCATCTCGCGTCTGGTCGATTTCAAAACAGTGCCCGTCATATTGCTGCTCCGATCCGGAGCAGGGCGGGGATTTTACGTTTCCCTCCCAGAACGCCCAGACCAGGTTGACCGAGATGGCGCCGGTTTGATGCTCAACCAACTCGTTTCTATTGTCCCAAAAATCAGGCATCACCCCTTTGATGTGATAGGTGTCCCGCTCGGGATAGGCCAGCCCCACGATGGGACCTTCATCTCCACCCGCGTCCTGACCCGCGTCCACACCCGCGTCCACACCCGCGTCCTCGCCTGCGTCCTCGCCTGCGTCCTGTCCCGCGTCCTGACCCGCGTCCTGACCCGCGTCCACACCAGCGTCTTGACCGGCATCCAGCCCGGCATCATTACCAGCGTCTTGGCCTGCATCGACGCCCCCATCACTGCCGGCATCGAAGAGCGCATCGGACCCGGCGTCCGTACCGGTATCGCTGCTTCCACAGGCCGACAATGATAGTGCAGCCATAAGCATCAATAACCAGTTCCAGTTCATGCTCAACCTCCTGCCTATTTCTAGAACCCCAGATCGGCTAGTCGTTCGGGTAGCTCGCGAATTTCGTCTTTTGACAGCTTGAAAAGAACATAGCGGTCCTGGTCGATAAAAACAATCGTGCCGCCGTAGATGACCTTGCGGGTGCCCTTGTTGTCCCCGATTTCCTCGTAGAGTTCGTTGATCGCCAGCGGATCGGGAGCGCCTTTTATTCCGTAAACCGGGAAGGGTATTTTGTGCGCGTCGCGGTATTTCCTGGCATCGGCCCGACTACCGAAGTACAGCCCGGTAAAAGCAATCTTGTGCCGATAGCGGGCCACCAACTGGGTGACTATCGTCACCGAATACTTGCTGATTGGGCATTTGCGCATCATGAAGACCAGCATCTGGTTTTCTCGGCCAGTGCGCATATCCTCCAGATTGGTGGGTTGGCCGCCCGAATCGATCAGGATCAGGTCCGGAACTCGATTGGGCTGGTTGATCAGTGTGTATCCACCTAAAAAAATGGCCGCCGCCAGCAGAATTCCCATGAGCGCCTTCATCTGAACAACCTCCATAATAGCGGCCACTAGTTTACATCTCGACCTGGCCATCCGAAAGTATATAATATAGCAGATAGATTTAAGAATGGTGACGGAAAGAGGTCGGTTGATGATGAATAATCTAAAACCAAGTGCGCTATTGTTTTTTGGCTTGGTCCTGATTTTGAGCGCAAATTGTACAACTAGTTCAAATCAACAGCATGATGGGACCGACCAGGAACACTTTGATGCCGCCGACGCCGGCTGGGATTCCGACGACGCAGATCCGGGGGAGGACGATTCCGGGGGCGATCCGGGCTCGGCTATCTGGCAACCGCAACCGGGTATTTCCTGGCAATGGCAGCTGAGCGGAACTATCGACACCTCAATCGAAGTTGCAATGTACGACATCGATTTGTTCGATGCGCCTCAGGCCGTCATCGATGAGCTGCACGCCGCGGGTAGAATTGTGATTTGTTATTTCTCGGCCGGTAGCATAGAAGACTGGCGCATAGATGCCGGCGACTTCCCTCTGGCGGCCATCGGCAATCAGCTCGACAACTGGCCCGGCGAAAACTGGATAGACATTCGCGATTTGACGGTCCGGGCGATAATGACCAGCCGCATGGATTTGGCGCTGGCCAAGAACTGCGACGGTGTCGAGCCCGACAATGTCGATGGTTACACCAACAATCCCGGGTTTGATTTCGACGGTTCCGATCAGCTCGATTACAATCGCTTCTTGGCCAGCGAGGCGCACGCCCGCGGTCTGTCAATCGGGCTTAAAAATGATCTCGACCAGATTGTGGCCCTGGTCGATGATTTCGATTGGGCCCTAAACGAGGAATGCTTCAGTTACAACGAATGTGATGATTTGCTGCCCTTCATCGAGGCCGGCAAGGCTGTTTTCAATGTCGAGTACGGCGCGGCCGGGTTGGCCGATACTATTTGTCCCCAGGCCAACGCCCTGGATTTCGACAGCCTTATTAAGAACTGGGATCTGGACGCCTGGCGGGTTGCTTGCCGTTGATTTTGACGATTGCCAGGGCCATCCGGCGGTCGGCCGACAAGCGCCAGTAAGCTTCCGGCCGGGTGCCGTCTTTCAGAATCACTCGCGCCCGTTTCCAGGTATGTGCACCGGTCGAATCGATCGAGTCGACCGCTACACTCGTGGCACTCTCATGAAAGCCGGTCCGGCGGGCTTTTAAGGCGGCTTCCTTAATGCACCAGACGATCGTGGCGGCGCGTGCCTGTTCGTCAGGTTCTAGGGTGTGCAGATATTCACGCTCGCCCGAAGTGTAAAAGTCTTCCAGTAAGTGTTTTGAGCGCGGGGCGATTTCTTCAATGTCGGCCCCGACGGTGCCCTCGGCTTTCGGACACAGAGCACACAGGGCCTTGTCTGAAGTGTGTGAAATCGACAGCGAAACGGGAATGTCGCCGCCTTCGACATAGCGGGGCCTGGGCCAGCCCGTGTCGACCCGTTGAATGTGGATCGATCCGGGTAGCAGTTCGGCCAGGCCGGTTGCCTGGGTGTGTTTATTCAGCAGGACCTTGGCCGCCGCGCGGCCCAACAACCACTGGCGGTAGCGGCCCGGGTGACGATAACGTTGGCCCTCTTTGGCTTCGGCAGCGCACAGGAAGTTTTTTTTATCAAGGGCCGGTCCCGGACTGGCCATTAGCCAGCGGATCACTTCTTGTTGCCCTTGGGCAATAATCCCTTACGCACGTCTTCGGGTAGAAGGTTGGGCAAGGGGGATGTTTTATAACCGTCGAGTTCCACCAGAATGTTGCCGCGCTCGTCGACGACTTTGACGTCGTACATATGTCCGCCATTGGTTCGATTGGGGATAACCCAGGCGGCTACCTGGCCGGTGCTTTGCTTGGGAAGTTGATGGATCATCAACTTGCGGACTCCGGCCGGCAGGCCGATCTTGCTGTTCTCACGAACTTCGACGATTCCGGCGGCCTGAAAGGCAAGTTCGGTAAACATAGGGGCCGCGATCATGCGGCCCTTGCGGCCCAGCGCTGGTGTTTCGGTGCCGGCCTGCATCCAGCCGGCGGTTTTGCCGTCTGAGCCGGCGGTTACCTTGTTAAGTACCTGGAAGCTAGGGCCATGAAAGTAGGCCCGGTAGATGTCACTCCGGTCGATGTCCTGGCCGGATTCAGCCAGGGGCGGTTCGATCGTCGCCGGGCGGCTGTCTTGCAGCAGGCGCACCTTGGCCTGATAGTGGCGCACAGTTTGTTCCCGTCCGCCAACCAGGCTGCGAGTGGTTTCCATGCTTGCCAAGAACAGAACTCCCTGCGAATCGACGCTCTTAATAAGCCGCACACACGCCTTGCGAGGTTCACTGCGGTAGAGTTTCAAGGGTGATTCGAAGGCCAGGTCTTCGACCGCCACGACTGACTGTTCGGGCTGGACCAGCGAGGCTGCCTCGGCGAAAGCTTCTACGGCCATGACCCCGGGGACAACCACTGTTCCATCGATCCGGTGGTCGTTCAAGTACGGGTCTCGATCCGGATCAAATGAGATCTCCAGTTGCAGGCCATCGGCCAGGTTCCAGGCCAGAGCTTTGTCAAGCAAGGGGTACTGTTCGGCTTGCTGAGCGAGTCGCTGGTTGATCAGATTGGTATTGACGCCGGCGGCCTTCAGTTTTTGCATCAAGATGCCCAAAGACCTGGCCACAACCAGCTCGCCCGAGTAGGCACTGGCAAACACACGCCGTACAGAGCTTGCGCCTTCATCGAGAGGAATCAGGGTTATCCCGGCTCGTTGCATGGCTGCCGGTACCGAACCGCGAGTGGCCATTCCGCTGCCGCCCCAGCCGCTGAAGGCCAAAGTGAAGGCTTGCAGGTCGGGCCGAGTCGCTTTTAAGTTCGCGCAGCATTTGGACATCAAGTCATTAGCAGCCGAGTAATCGGTCTGCCCGGCATTACCGAATCGACCAGCCACCGAGCCAAATAACATAAGGCCGGACAGCTTGACCTTCCGGGTGGCCGCCAGCAAAGCGTGCAATCCATTGACCTTGACGCCCAGGATACGATCGAAAGACTCGGGCGCTTTGCGGGCAAGCCCCTGACTGTGTTCGAGGCCGGCGGCGTGCAGAATATAATCCAGGCGTCCATGAGTTTTTATGATTTTGTCGACTGCGGTTTTTACTGCGGTCAGATCGGTCACATCGAAAGATAGCTGCGTAGCCTGCACACCTCTTGTGCGAACTGCCTCGAGCGAATCGAGAACTGCTGCCTTGCGTGTGATTTGACCCAGGGCTTTATCGACCAGGACCGGGGTTACCCGTTCGCCACTTAGGCGCATGCGTTCAATCAGTTTGAGCTTAAGCTCTTCAGGATTGTTTCGCAGGCTCTCAATGTCCGGATCATTTTGGTCGACGATGGGAGTCAAGTCGGCCAGGTAATACGTTCCGCCGAGATTGGCGGCCAGATCGGCCACGATTTTGCCGACAATGTCACCGGCTCCACCGGTAACCATGACAACCGGGTCTTTAACTGACTTCCAGGCTTGTCCGGGCCGGGCGGATTCATCGTCCACGGGATGAAACTGACTGAGTCCGACACCCCAGCGGCCATGGCTAGTACGTCCAACTTCAACTACGCCGCGGTCGAATTCAACTTCTTCGATTAGGGCATCTGCAATGTAAGTCGGATCGGCATCGATCGGCAGGTCGACGGCCTTGCATAGGGTTTTTTGCCATTCGCGGCTTAGCGCCTTGACCAAACCGGTGGTTGCTCCGGCAGCCGGATCGGCACAGCTGATATTCGCTCCGAGCCCTAGCTGCCCGCCCATGCGGGTAGCACACACAAAGAAACTCTCCGGGTTGTCGGCAAACTGATCATTCAATACTTTTGCCAACCTGAACGGCAGCCGGGCACGCTGGTCCAGCGCCCGCTGCCAGGCGGAATTGTCCTGACTGCCTGGAAGAACCGGTTCGTTTAGCGAAGAAAGAATCCAGAGCCCGTTGATCTTGTCTTGTTCGAGAAGTTTCTCGACTTGGCTGGTTGTCTTGTCTGGGCCGCCGGCATCGTCAATGCGCACGACCTGGGCACCGCGCTTTACCAGGGCGGCTTCCAGTTCCGCTGCTGTGTTGTTGAAATCTCCAATGATGCAAGACCGGCCGATTATCGATGCGCCAGTCGGCAGACACTCGCAGGCCGGCGGCCGGCCCACTAAGGCCGGTGCCAGAAAGCGGACGGCCTCGGAATCTGACGAGATACTTGTCGTCGGCAGCGGCGCCGGAGAACTGTCCGGGACGACTTCGGCAAGGCCTTCTTCGGTTTTCGGTTCGTCAGGATCTGTCGGTTTTGCACCTAGCTTGCCTTCGGCAAAGCGAATGATGTGACCCAGAGTCGGGTAGTCGGACAGCTTCAAATCGTCTTGCTTGGGAATGTCGAAAGCCGCCCGAACTTCCGAGAACATCTCGGCCTGCTTGACCGTGTCGATCCCCAGGTCGGCTTCCAGGTCGAGGTCGAGTTCGAGCATCTCGACCGGGTAACCGGTTTTTTCGGAC
>JAFDKH010000228.1 GCA_019307065.1 Deltaproteobacteria bacterium | reverse complement strand
CTTTTTATTTTCCCAATATTGTAAGCTACCAGCTTTCGAAAAACTGTTCAACTTTTCCTTCCCTATTCCGGGAGGTTACCTGTTGGCCTGTCTGGCGACTGACTTTCTTCGGATGACAACGGGTGTCTCGATGCGCTATCATCAGTTTTCGAGGTGAACATGAAGAAGTTGGCAACTCTGGGTCTGGCAGCCTGCGCTTTTTTACTGGTCGGCTGCCATTTTGAATTAGACACCAGCCGCAACACACCTGAGCGGGGCAGCCTGGGGACTGAAATCTACGAAATCTTGAAGAATGATTTCGATCGGATGCAACCCAAGAAGGGTCTGGCCTTCGAACGCGAGCAGGCTCGTTTCATTCGCGCCTTCGACACGCTGATGCCCGACGAAATGCTGGATGATATTCAACTGTACCTGGTTGCGATCCTGCCGCTCTACGACGAGGGCATCTTAGCGGCCGCTGTCCGGCCGATGGCCTGCATTCTTTCCGATTTGGCGACCAGCCCGGAGTTTATACAAGCCCTGTGGTACTCGGATCACCCGGCCGGCTACGGCCGGGACACCCATTCGCCGGTCCTCAGGCGAATTTTGCAAAACCCGATCACCCCCGACTTGCTCGAACATCTCGGCCAGTTGTGGCTGGCCCATGACGGCTTCGATGCCGATCTGATTGTATCCGCAGAAGACGACACTTTTACGGCCCTGCTGCGCGAGCTATCCAAGAAAATGAAAAAAGCCACGGTTGAGCCTGTCGACCAGGAGTGTTCGGCGGCCGTCGCAATCGATTTCATTCTGTCGACCGACAGTCGACTGCTGGCCGGGCAGGGCGACGAGCACTGGATAGTCAAGACCGATCTGCGCGGGCGCGTCCTGGCCGCCAGGGACTCAAACAGCGGAGCCCTGGTCGAGCCCTTCGTCGACCAGGACTTAGACGGCCTGGCCGATATCGATCCGCTGAGCGGTGATTTCATCGACGCAGCCAACGCGCTGTTGGACGTGCCGCCGCCCTTTTTGCCCGACGGCAGTCGCGCCCAACGCCAAGGCGAATACATATACCAGTACAGCGATCTGCGCCAGTCGATGCTGGGCGCCCTGACTGATCAGCTCAACCCGCTTATCGAAGACGGCTTCTTATGGGAGCTGCCCGACGCGCTGCCGGTATTACTGGGCGAGATCGTCGCCCGTGCAGACGTTGACGGGACGTTTCCCGGTTACGAACCTGATGACTCTCCGATTGTGGCCCTGACCCACGCCTTGTTGGTTTTATTGGATTACGATCGGCTGCCCGAACTGCTGGATGTTTTACTGACTGTGACTGAAATGCGCGAACCGCAACTGGCCCGCGTACTGCACGAGATCGATCTGGTTTCGGATATTGCCGACAACTATCAAGACCTGAACCTGGCCGATAAAAATCGCCTGTTCGACGACGTACTGCCGCGCTTGCTGGAAAGTGCCGAGCGCGGCTATCTGGAAGGTTTTCTGCGGGCCTTTTCCGACCCGCGTTCGATTGGCTTGCAGCCCGGCCTGGCCGACATGATCCGTTATAGCGATCATCTCGACGACGAGGTGGCCGGTGGCATGCAGTTTTCGATCCTGACTGATTTCAATGCTTCCGACAGCCTATACACCAATCGCTCGAATTTGCAGAAGATGATGCACCTGACTCATGACACCAACGGATCCGTGCATACCACCAATATCGCCGGCTTCGACATTTTCACTATTCCGGACATGCTCGTTTTCTGGCTCGATTCGGCCGCCGATACAGCCCAGCCCGACGAGGGCCTGGCCGAGGTGCCCTGGTACGTTGTGGCCGCCGTCTTGGAGTTTGAATCCGGTAACCCCTCGGTCGAGGAAGTCAATCGCTTCATGAATCACGACCACGGTATTCTGGGCAACCCTGAGGGCCACGAGGACCACGAATTGCTCAACTACAACGCTGAATCTCTACTGGCGCTCGAAGCCTCCGGCATGCTCGAGGCACTCAAACCGGGTATCACCGCCAATGCCATCAAGGATCGTGGCCTGGCGCGCAGCGGCACCAAGGTGTTTGCCGAGCTGCTGTCCGCGATTCACCCGCATTACTCGGTCAACGTCCCGTTTGCTTCGAATGCCTGTGCCAATATGCGTCTGCTCGAGCCGATGCTGCTGGATATTTTCGACAATACCGAAGTAGTCACTCGCACAATCGAGCTCTTGGGTTCGCTCGACGGCCTGCAGACGGTCTCGGGGTTGAATGTAATCGAAGAACTCGATCGCTTCACCCTGCACATGCTCAGCTACGACGGCACTATCCTCAGACACAACGGCGATAACTGGGTATATGCCGTTGATGAAACCACTCAGGTCTCGCCGATCAGTCCGGTCTATCTCTTGTTGGATGCCACCCGCTTAGTCGATCAAGCCGTCGAGGGCGACCCGGCCGCCGATGCGGCTCTCGAACGCACGGCCGAACTGCTTGGTGATCGTTTCTTGGAGGTTGAAGAAGTCGAAGGTGTCTGGCGCTTCAAGAATCGCCGGGCCTGGTATTTGTTCCTCAACGCCATATCGTTTTTTGAAGAGCGCATGACTAAATACCGCGACCTGGGGACTTTGTCTCAAGAGCTTACTGATCTCGAAGATGACCTGCGCGATCTAGTTGGAGGCCGGGTTACTCCGCGGGCGGTGACTGCCTTCGAGCTGATTGCCGACGATCCCAACTTGCCCAACGAACTGGATAGTTTGGTGCTCGACCTGCTCGATCCGTCAGATTCGGATTGGGTACGAGTGATCAGAAAAAACATGGCCTGGCTACTGCAGGGGTTATTGGTCGATCGGGTCATGGTCCCGGTGGCCAACAGCCTGGGCCCGCAGATCGATCCGGATGGCCACGGCTGGGGTTTTGCAAAAGGCATTGGCTGTATAAGCCTGGACCCGCCGCATCCCTTGGTCAGCCGCACAATGGACCTGGTTTTGCGCATGGCGCAGACTCAAGTGCCCAACCGTGATGTTTTTGCCGAACTGATTACCAACTTCGGCGATCTGGCCGCCGGGCCGGACGGTTTTCCGCTGCATGATTTCGGTCAGGTGCTTGGTTCTATTCATCGCGATGATCCCGAGCAGACCGCTGAAAAAAGTGCTGCCGATTACGGCACAATCCTGCAAGAGGTTTCCGACTATTTGCTTGACGATGTGAGCGGGCTCGAAAAACTGTACGAGCAGGTCTGCCGCCGCAAGGGCGAGTGTTTCTAGAGACAAATAGCGTTGGCCTTTTATGTTGTCACCCCCGAATGCCTTAATCGGGGGCCCAGTCTTAGCCGAATTGAACCCGACCTGGAGCTCTTCTGGATCCCCGCCTACGCGGGGATGACTGTACTATGGTATTTATCGACAGTCTGCTGCGACGGGCATGACAATCCTATTCTTACTCGCCGGGGCTGTTCCAGAACTCGTCAACCCGAATCAGAATCGATAGTCCCAAGATATCTACACCGCTCGAATATTTACCCCCGCCGACGATGGTCGAGCCTTCGGGATTGTTGGGATTGACCTGGCGGGCCAGGCTGACCGAATTGGAAATGTCTCTTTCGTTCATGAACAAGTGCATATAGCCGAAGTCGATCTCGAAAGCCCACAAGACCGTGCCGACTCCGAAGGCAATCCCGAACTTGGTTGAGTCGGGTGTGGCCACGCTGAAATATTCATCGGGCGGGGCCCCGGCTTCCCAAAGGAAACCGGCCCTGAGCACCAGCCAATCCAGGGGCCGCGAGCTGCCGCCGAAGCGAACCGAGAATGTGTCTTGATAATGACGCGGCAAGATCGGGGTATTAATCAAGTAGTCACCGATGGTCGGTATCTCGCGATAGTAAGAAGCAAGCTTTGTCTTGATGATGATCTCGTCCAGGCATGACCAGCCCTCCCAGACAAGGTTCAGCTCGACGTCGAAGATATCCTCGTAGCGGTAACGGATTCCGCCGCGAACTATCCAGGGCAGATTGAGAGAAACCGAGATAGGCGGCTCTTCAGGGTCGAGGTAGACATTGTCATAGTAGATATGGCTGGGCAGTCTTACGTGCATGCTGCCGCCGGCGTTGATCGCAACGCCTGGCACGAAAGACAAGCCCAGCTCGAAGCCCTCTAAGAAAGGGATCCAGGCTCCGGGATGCATCCAGATTCCGACTACTCCGTTGGGAATCATGGCATCTTCGGCGATCAGCTGAATCATGCCGTCCAGGTCGTGGTCTTCGGGCATGCCGAACAGGCCTGGAAACGAAGAAACCGCGTGGGTGTCTGAGATCTTGAGAGTGAAGAAAGAAAGCCCGGCCCCCAGGCGAAACCCGTCGAAGGGTTCCCAGGCGGCCGAAACCTGAAGAGAGTATGCCAGGTTTTCGGAGTGAATGTTCGAATAGCGCTGGGCGCCGTCCTCGGGGTAGTCGCTCCAGGTGCCGTAGGGAGTGTAAAAACCGAGGGCGAAGACGAAGTCATCCAGATCGAAGTCAGAAGAAATACCGGCCGTAGCACCCGGTAGCGGCGAAGCTTGGTTTTCGACCGGATAGTAGATTTCGTCGACTCCTTCGGTCGGGTAACGGGTGAAGCGCATTTTGGGAATGATCACGGCAGCATCCAGATGCAGGCGAGTGCCTTTCTGGCCGGCCAGCTGGGCCGGGTTGTACCACAGGGCCGACGAGTCGTTAGTCCCGACTACAAACGCCCCGCCGCGTGACATCGCCCGAACTCCCCGCCCGGGCAGAAAATAGCCGCTGGCCAGAGCAGTCGAACTCAGCAAAATGAGTCCGGCCGCAAAAAAGAAAGAACGCTTGATTAGCAAATAGCACCTCGTTGCCTAATTGGAAATGGCATGATACAACGCCCGACGAGTCAATTCAAATGAGTAGTCAATCGATCAATAGAGGGGAGCCAGCCATGCCGACCGTAAAAGAAACATTTGAAGCCATGCCGGAAACTTTTCAGAAAGATAAGGCATTAGACGTCGTGGCCGTTTACCAGTTTGACATCACCGGCGACGGTGGCGGCAAGTGGTACGCTGAAGTCAACAAGGGCGAACTGAACGTGGCCGAGGGTGAGCACGAAAATCCAAGCATTACGATAAGCATGCTTGATCAGGACTATCTCGACATGGCCAGCGGCAAGCTGCATGGCCAGACCGCCTTCATGACCGGCCGGCTCAAGATCAAGGGCGACATGGCCCTGGCCATTCAAATGAACAAGATCTTCAAACGCAAGGAGTAAGCCTTACTGGTCAGCCCGCTTACGGCGAGTACGTTTTTTCCCGGCCCGTTTGGTAAGCAGCTCACGGCCGAAGATGGCTGCACCCAGGGCGCCGACAATTTGCGGTTCGAAACAAAGCTTGGCCTTGATCTTCAAAAATTTTTCCAGTCGTTGAACCACGCCGACATTCTTGGCGATTCCGCCGCTGATGACGAAGTCTTCTTCGATCGCAACCCGCTTTAGCTGGCCCACTACCCGGCTGACCAGGGCCTCGCATGCCCCAGCCAGGATCTCACTCTTGGGCACTCCCTTACGCAGGTAGCTGAGAATTTCCGATCGGGCGAAAACGACACAGGTGCTGCTGATTGGGACAGATGCGCCCTTGGCCTCGAGCGACAGGCCGCCCAGATCGTCCAGGGCGATATCAACCAGCTCGGCCACGATACCCATCGAGCGGCCGGCCCCGGCGGCACATTTGTCGTTCATGATGAAGTTTTCGACCTTGCCGTTTTGATCACAACGGATGGCTTTGCAGTCCTGTCCGCCCATGTCGAGGATGGTCCTGGCGGTTGGAAAAAACCAGTTGGCGCCTTTGGCGTGGCAGGAGATTTCACTGACATTCTTGTTGGCAAAGGGTATTACTATCCGGCCGTAGCCGGTCGAGACGATAAAATCCATCTGGTCGAGTTTCAAGCCGGCTTTTTCGAGCGCGTTGTTTGTGACGCTGGTGCCGGTTTCGACGCTATCCGGGCCGGTTAAAATCAAATCCCAGGCCAGAATCTCGTTGTCCTTGAGGACCAGGGCCTTGCCGGTCAACGAGCCGATATCAACTCCCAGGGTAATCATCGCAAGATCTCACTCGCCGGCAGCCAGCCGGGCAGCGCCCAGGGCTGAAATGATTTGAGGGTTTTGGGGAACAATCAACTTGTCGTTCATCATTTTCTCGAGGCAAGTCAGAATTCCGATATTCAAGGCCAAGCCGCCGATCGCGGCGGTCTGTTTTTGCAAATCGATTCGGCTTAGCATGCCGAATATACGAGTAGCGATCGATTTGTGGATTCCTTTCAGGATATCTTGCTTGGGCGTCTGGCGATGTACCTGCGAGACTACTTCTGACTCGGCGAAAGCCACGCACATCGAAGTTATGTTGACATCGGCGGTCGATTCGAGCGACAGCGGGCCCATCCGTTCGACTGCGACTCCCATGACTTTTGCCATGGCGTCGAGAAAAACACCGGTTCCGGCGGCGCACTTGTCGTTGAGCGTGAATTCCAGGACTTCGCCGGTTTGATCGAGTTTGACTGCCCGGGTGCTCTCACCACCCAGATCAATCACTCCGCGCGCCTCGGGGTGTAAAAAGCCGATCCCCTTGGCGGCACACAAAACTTCGGTAGCCTGGCCCTTGGCGAAGGCGACTTCCTGTTTGCCGGCGCCGGTGGCGACGATATCGGGAATGTCGCCGATTGTGGCGGACAGGGGTTCTAAGGCTTTGGTCAGCGTGTCCGCGGCGGCCTTTTTTGTGTCGCCCGAGGAGGGCGTGATCAGGTAGCTTGTGATTCGGCCGTCTTCCAAGACGACTGCCTTGGTCCACAATGCTCCCACATCTATACCTGCGCTAATCATATTGAGCCTCGTTTACAGTTCGAGCATTTCGATGAAAGCCTGGACTCGAGTTCGCAACTGTCCGTGCCCTGACATGTCGTGGCCGACTTCTAAGATGTTGGTCGGAATGTCTCTTTCTTTGAGCGCCTTGGCAAAAAGCGGCGCTTCGTACAAAAAGGGATGACAGTATTTCAGGTTGAAATAAATCACAGCCTCGACATCGAAAGTATCGACTAGTTCGAGCAGATAATCCAGGCGACCCTCGGCCGGGTGAATACAGGCACACCAGGGCCGCTTGTTCATGTAAGCATAGATGGCCTCGAGCGGATCGTTGTTTGGTTCGACCGAGTACCAGAAATTTCTGATTGTATTGCATAGATCTTCGACGACTACGACCCCGTCTTCCTCTTCGATCATCTTGATCAGGGCCGGATTGTCGAGCACGCTGCCGGTCACCATAAGTCGCGGGCCGAAAGCCTCTGCGGCCTGGCCGGATTTGAGTTCACCTAGTAGATCTTTCAAAAGCGGATTGGCTTGATCGTTAGGCATGATCGAAACTGCCATACATAGATCCAGAGCATCAGATCCGCTCAGTAAAGGCGGATCTTGTTGCCTGAGCGAGTAAATCTCTTTCAGCAGTGATCGGGTTTCGTTGAACAACTCAATTGCGTCCTGTAGTTTTTCATCACTGACCTGGTTGCCCGAAATCTCCTCCATGCGGACCTTGAATCTGCGCAGCTCTTCGTAGAAAAAATCGTGATTGCCGGCGTTTTGCAGCTTTTGAGGATTGTTGATCATGTGAACCGGTATTGTGTCTATGTAGTTGTCCCAGATGTCACACAGTCGGCGGACGATGTCGCAAGTATTCGACAGAGCCAGGCAGTCGAGGAATTCATAGTCGCCGTCGAGGGCATGATCGAACAGGTTGCGGACAAACTCGCAGGTACAGGCCTGGAAGTACGAGTCGGCCAGGCGAATTGGTTCCGGCGTGCCGTACAGGGGATAAGGCAGCATTCCAGCGGCCCAGATTACTTCCTCGGGCACGTACAAACAGCGGTAGCCGATAACTTTCTTGCCCGCGGCTTTCCAGTCGCGGGCGACCTTGGCGGGGTTCTTGGCTACTTCGCGAAAGATATCAAAGGCGCCCATGTCAGCCTTTCTTCCTGGCCAGCAGGGTCTCAACGAAAGAGTCGAGATGGGCCTTGATGGTCGGGGCATCGTACTCGCGCGAGTCGACTCCGTCCAGGTCGAAGACTA
>JAFDKH010000061.1 GCA_019307065.1 Deltaproteobacteria bacterium | reverse complement strand
TACTCATAGAATTGCTCGATGGTTGTGCCCGGGTAGTAGTGCTCGAGAATTTCTTCGTAATCAATTCCCTCAAAAGCCATCACGGCCGCACCAATTTGACAAAGCCCGACTCCATGTCCCCAGCCGGCACCTTTCAAGATGAAGGCGTCCGGTTTATCGGCCGGCCCTTCGGTTTCGACGATGAAGGCCGAGCTGTAAAGATGGGACGGCGACAAGCTGCGGCGTATTTCCAGCTCTTTACCCACCACCAGGCTGCCGGATTCGCCCACCAGGCGTAGATGCTTCAATCTGCCCGAGATTCCGCGCTCGACAGGCTTCAGGGCAACGATCCGTCCGAGGTTCACGCCCAGCTTGTCGTTTATCAGCCGGCCCGCCTGGACGGCTTCCAGCCTGAGCTGCCAGCGAAAGAATTCAGTTTGTCGATCGTATTCATTTAGAACCTGGCTCAGAATTTGCTCGTCGTCGCAGTTGCAATAAACGTCAGGAGGATTGGCAATGTACTCGCCCAGGGCCGCTTCGTCCTCAAGCAGACCGTCCGGCTTTTTTGAACCGGGCCCGTCGAAGACCGGCACCAAGTAGTCCACGGCCTCGTCGCCCCAGGCAGTTCGAAAATCTTCGCTTATGCCGCCGCAGCATTTGGAAAAGCGCGCATCGCAAGCCCGGCCGTTATACGTAAGCACCTGCCCGCGGGTGGCCTTGACCGCCGCGATCACTTGCGGGGAATCGATTCGCCGGACACCTTGATAACGCTGGCAATGGTCGTCGGCACACACGTCGAAATCAGTATGGGCTTGTCGATCATACCAGCGAACCCGTTCGCCCAGGCGATCTGATTGGCTGGATGAAGTTTCAGAAGGAAAAGACATGGCATCCAGTTGAGCCAGCAGCCAGCTGCGCGAAATAACCGCGTGGGCCTTGGCCAGAGCTGCGGGTGAAGTTGAGCGCATCTCGGAGCAAATGACCGAGCGGATATAGGACTCCAAAGACACATGATTAATCACCGTCAGGCGATTGTCGTCTCGGGGCAGAAGCGTTAGGCGCCCGGAAAAAGTCTGTGTTTCTTTTTGTTGCCAGTGGAAATCAATACCGATCGTGGCCTCTATCGAAAAAAGACAGGCATCCGGATCGACGGGAGTAAGCTCGAGTAGGCCCGTTTGTGTGAAAAGATCTCCAGAACATTGCAAGAAGTTTTCACGACAGGTGACCTTGAATTCGCCGGCTGAAACCAATCGACCGGAAGCGTTTCTATAGTCACCCTCCAGGCGAACGGCCAGCGAATCGGTATTTTCGACAAGGCCGACTGCGATGGTTGGCTCATGACCGTCTTGGGCTGGGGTTGTCATGTAACGACCTCGGTCAGTTTGCTGAATCGATCTCGATCAATAGTGACTTCTTCATATATCGAACGGGCTGTCGCCTGGTCCAGGCGATCAAAGTGATCCGGTTCAGCCACAACCAGAATCCCAGCCATCTCGAGAGCGGCCGGGCTAATCGCGATTTGTGAATCATCTTCGGCAAAGAAGCACTTCGGGCGGTGCTTGGCTCGGGGAAATAAAACTGTCAGATAGCGTTCATTCCAAAACAGGGCCAGAACATTGATTAACGGCTCTAAGTCATCAGCGCCCGTAGAGGCTAGAGCTGCCAGTGCGTCGGCGATGTTGTCTTGTGCTTTTTTTATTTCTCGGTTGTTGAAGATAATCATTCGGCGGCCGAAGCTGGTCAAAGGGAATTTCTGATCTTGTAAGGCGTCCAGGTCGAGTTGTTCGAGAAGCCCGATGGCGTCTCGGCGGCAGGCTTGAAAGTGAAAATGGTCGGGAGCCGAGGCCCCACAGCGCGGGCCATTGTAAAAAACCAGCATCTCATGTCCGACGGCTCTGGCCAGCCTGAGCATAGCGGCGATGCGATTATCCAGACGTTGTGGGCTGTGCTGGCGGGCAGGAATGGTGCAGTGTCGCTTGAGAACCGGATAAGGATTGGGCAAGATCACAAACTCTTCAAAGCCAATCCCGCGTTCTTCGGCGGGCATGTTTGCGGGGCACAAGAAACAAGGACGTTTCGCAACGGACAACCTGTCGACTTTGGCGTGAGTGGACTTGCGCCGACCGGGATTGGCCTGAACCACAATCCGGGCATTGTCTGTTGAGAGTGTCTTTGATTTTATTCCGGCAAGTGAAGCCTCGCCTTCAGCCAGGGTCTGCCAGTTTCTAAGCTGTTGTTCAAACAGCCGGTCTATCAAGCCAGGCAGTTCGGCTGCCGTTTGGGCTGTAGCGAGAAGTTTTTTATCCCAGCTCATTTGGCGTTTGTCGAACCCCTTTTGCGCGCGGCAATCTCGATCGTGCGAAGTTTGTCTTTATAGGCGGCATAGCGGTTGCTGAGCTCGAGCGACAGCGAGCTGTCCGTGTTTTCTTCCCAACGCCGGCACCAGTATAGCGAGTCATAGATACGACCGACTCGATAGGTGCGGCTAAGTCGCAATACAACTGCGTAATCCTCGCCATAACTGACGTTGGGAAACCCGATCGTCCGCAAGGTGGGTACGTGAAATGCACGCGGCGCGCCCAGGCCGGCGATACGCAGTGCGTTATTGTGCCCGTTCGAGTCGGTCCATTCTTTATGATCGATCAGTCCCGGTGATAGCGGCGCGAGGTTGAAATCAACGGTCGTATATGAACCAATCACCAGGGCATATGGATTTTTATCAAACTCGTTGATTACTCGTTCGAGTACTGAAGTTCCGTCGTAAATATCGTCACTGTCGAGTTGCACGGCAAAGCGACCGCAGGCATTTGAATAAATTGCCTCATTCCAGCAGCCGCCGATTGCCAGGTCGCTGCTTTTGGGAATCAGGTGCACCAGTCGCTTATCCTGCTTGGCTTTTTCTGCCAGAATCTGGGTCGTGCCGTCGTCGGAGAAGTTGTCGACCACGATGACGTTGAAATCGAATGTCGTTTTTTGGCTCAGGGCACTCTCAACGGCGTCGCCGATCGTCTGGGCGCGATTCTTTACCGGTATAATGATGCTGGCTTTTTGGGGATAAGTTCGGCCGTCTTCGCGGGGAGCGGCAACCGGTTGCGCAAGGCAAGCGCCGATTCGTTTCAGGTATGTCGTGGCAACCTGCTCCAGCTCGAATTGAATAGCGCGGTTCTGTGGGTCGACATAATCGAATAATTTTTGACTGGTGGGCAATTGCCCTAGTTCGGGAAGCTGGTAAAGCGGCTCAGGGAGATGAAGCAGTTGGCCTAGCTGGCAAAGCCGCAGGCGCAGGTCGTACCAGCCGCCGTATTGTAAATCAGGGGTTTCATTTTCAATAGTTCGGCCAAGACTGCTCAGGTTTTTTCCGTTCAGTAAAAGGATCGGGCCAAAGTCGAAGTCATCACGCAGGCTGCCGGCCTGGTAGTCGAGCAAGGGATGATTGTGCAGGCTCTTGTCCGACCGGCGGTCGAAATAGTCGCTATAGGCCAGGACCGCGCCCGAGTCTTCACAGCAGTTTACCAGGCGCTGCAGGCCTGTGCTTGTCAGCAGCGGAGCACAAGACAGGCAAAGTAGAAGATAGTCTGCCCGTGTCTGCTCAAACCAGTTCAAAATATCAACGATCGCAGACTTGGACCAGAAGCTGGACGCTTCAATTATGGTATGCGAGCCGGCCGGGGCAGTCGCCTGGCCGGCCAGAAGCAGGGCCGTTTGCTTGATTGCTTGGCATTGTTTCAGCGAGTCGAGCAGGCCGGTGGTGTTTTCAGAAGTTTGTGCGACCAGGCAGGCTACTGATGGCATCGAACGTCTCCGGGGTAGCGCGGGACGGCGAATGCGATCCCGCGCATACGGTTTCGTTTCAAGAAATCATACACGGGCTCGGCGACTACTTTCTTGGTATCACGAGATGCGTGATAAAGAACCATTTCTTTGAGTGAGCCGACTGATATTTCAGGAAAAAATAGCAGGCCGGTATGATAAAAGTCGAGCCCGGAACGTAAAGAGGCAAAAGCCACTATCGAACCGTTTGCAATACGCCGCCGGGCCAGATGAACTTTTGACTTAGGCACTATCTGGAACCGAACCGTACGGGCGGGCAGTCCTTTGAAATCTGCCAGGGTCTTCTCGATTGAATACGAACCGGCCCCGCGAGTACGGATTCGAACGATCCCGCGCCGCTGGTTGCTTTTCATCCAGTCGGAAAAATAATGCAGCCGAGAAGCCCAATTGACCAGGCCGTGCCGGTAGCGGATTTCTTTTAGCCCGGACAAGAAGCCGGCCGGAGATTTGCCGCGCGCCAGGGCCAGGACGCTCTCAATAAAAGTTACGCAGTCGAAGGCTTTGAGATTGACGACCAGCTCTTCGGGCTCGTTCGGCCCGCCGATCAAGGAATTGGCAATATAAGGACGACCAACAAAAATATCGGCAAGTTTTTGCATGCGGTTAGTGATATCTGATTCATTGGATATCGCTCGAAGAATCACGCGTGCTCGTTTCTTTTGTGAATCAAGATTATTTACGGTTTTGGACGTCATGATTCTTGCCGATAGTTGATCTGGTTCACTCTTAGCACGTTGGGATTACGTTGAAAAAGTATATAATCGGCACATTCAAGTATGGCTGATTATTTTGATTGCGATCCGGCTTGTTCCATGGCTATCTACCCGTCTGAATAAAGGAAGATTCATGGGCAACAACATTTTGGGAATAGATGTCGGATCGATCAGCCTGTCGCTGGCTGCGGTCGACGAACAAGGCAGAATCCTGCAATTTGTAAGCCGCACTCACGCAGGCGAGGTCCACAAAACCCTCAAGGATTGTCTGCAGATTCTCGAGTTACCCGATGATGCCCAGGTGGTCGTTACTTCTTCAACTCCAGCCACGATCCACGCAAAGCACAGAGTCGACAACCTGGTGGCCGCCATTCGGGCCGCCGGCCGGCTGCATCCCGGGTTGCGGGCCTTGCTCCTGGTCGGCGGCGAGAGATTCAGCCTGTCGTTCTTTGGGGCAGACGGTGTTTATCGCGAGAGTCGCTTCAATAGCTTGTGCGCCGCCGGGACGGGTAGCTTTCTGGATCAGCAGGCCCGGCGACTTGGCCTGGTCGACAGTGCGGCCCTGGCTGAATGCGCCATGCAATCCCGGGGAGACCGGCCGCAGATTGCCACCCGCTGCGCAGTTTTTGCCAAGACTGACCTGATTCATGCCCAACAAGGAGGCTATCCCCTGGAGGCCATCTGTGACGGACTCTGTTACGGACTGGCGGCTAACGTACACGATGCCCTTTTTTCGGGCCGTTCGGCGCCCAGGCCGATCGTTTTCGCCGGTGGTGTGGCTCTCAATCGGGCAGTCGTCAAGCACATGAGCGAAATCTCTGACAGGCAGCTGATCGTCGACGAATACGCCTCGATATACGGAGCTTACGGAGCGGTCCTGGATTTGATAGAGACCGGCCGTTTAGGGCAAAAAGACGCCCGAACGGGATCGTCGTCAAGGCTCGAAAATGTCATTGGACAAGAGCGCAGTAAGAATAAGACCTACTATCCGCCTCTAGAGCTGAGCCTGAGCTCTTATCCTGAGTTTGTAAGTTTAGAAAGCTACGAATATCAGCCCTGTCATGTCAAGGCGGTCGGTTCGGTGGAAGTAGACATCTACCAGCCGCTCGAGTCTGGTCAGTGCCTGGATGTTTTTCTGGGTCTGGACATCGGATCGACCTCGACCAAGGCGGTATTTTTGGGCACAGCCGACGACAGCCCGGCCAAGGCCAACGAGGGAGTTGCGGTCTTGGCCGGATTTTATACCCGCACTGCGGGCCGTCCTTTGCTGGCGATCCAGGCTGTATTCGAAGCGGCCAGTAATTGGGCCGAGCGGTCGGACTTGACTCTAGATGTGCGAGGGACCGGGACCACCGGCTCGGGCCGTAAATTCATCGGCGCGCTAATCGGCGCGGACTTGGTGATCGACGAGATCAGCGCCCACGCCCAGGCCGCAGTTTGCCTGGACCCGTCGGTCGACACGATCATCGAAATCGGCGGACAGGATGCAAAGTTCACAACCTTGAGCGGCGGGATTGTTACCCAGGCGATTATGAACCACGTCTGTGCGGCCGGTACCGGAAGCTTCATCGAGGAGCAGGCCCAGCGTCTGGGCTGCTCGTTGGCCGACTTCGCTAATCGGACGGTCGGACAACGGGCGCCCCTGGCCAGTGATCGCTGTACGGTTTTTATGGAACGCGACATTAACCACTTCCTGACCGATGGCTATGATCTGGACGAAGTGCTCTGCTCTGTTTTGCATTCCGTGCGCGACAACTACCTGCTCAAGGTCGCCCGCGAAGGAAACATCGGCGAGCGAATCTGCTTCCAGGGTGCGACCGCCAAGAACCGTTCGCTGGTGGCCGCCTTCGAGCAGAAACTTCAAAAACCAATTCAGGTTTCGCGCTACTGCCACTTGACCGGTGCCCTGGGAGTGGCCCTCGAACTGCGCACTCAGAGCGAACGCGGGCAACTGGCCCAAACCAGCCGATTCAGAGGACTGGATCTATACCGCGAGCAGATTCCGATTCGCTCAGAGATTTGTGAGCTTTGTAAAAACCACTGCAAATTGCGCCTGGCCGAGGTGCGCGGAGAAACAGTCGGCTATGGCTACTTGTGCGGTCGCGACCAGGAAGAGGAGAAGTTCGTACCGGCCAACCGCTCAGGTTTCGATTTGCTCAAAGCCCGGGCCAGGCATTTCCATTTTGAAGCGCATACGCCCCGTCGGGCTGTTCGGATTGGGCTGCCGGCCGCCCTTTACATGGCCGAAGAGATGCCGTTCTGGAAGAAATTCTTCGACGAACTGGGAGTTGCCACGGTCACCAGCCGGGGCTTGTCCGATTCGGTCAGCCAGGGCAAGCGCCTGGCCGGGGCCGAGTTTTGCGCACCCATGTCAGCCTGGCACGCCCACGTAGCCAGCTTACAAGACCGGGCCGACTACATCTTTACGCCCTTCTACCTCGAGGCCGAGCATCCTAAGGATGTCAGGCGCCACTATTGTTACTATACCCAGTACGCCCCGGCTTTAATCTCCAGTATGCATAAAAACGGGCTGGCAGAAATTTGCTTGATGCCGCTTATGCACATCGGCGAACGCCAGTTCGCTTCCTGGTCGGAGCTGCACAAATCGCTGGTTGGGGCCCTGGGCCATGATCTCAAAAAGGCCGAGGTAGTCAAGGCCTACAAGCGGGCGCGTGAATTCTATGACCAACGAATGGCTGACTGGCCGCGGGTGATGAAAGAACAAACAACCGAACCCGAGGATCTGGCGGTCGTATTGCTGGGCAGGCCCTATACGATCTTTATGCCTGAGATGAACAAGTCTATCCCCGATATCTTGTCCAAGCAGGGGATAAAAGCTTTTTACCAGGACATGTTGGACATACAAGATCTTGGCGAGGTCGACGACCTGGTCCACGAGGTTGAGTGGTTGTATTCCCAGAAAATGCTGGCGGCCGCAGAGACCGTGGCCCGCACTCCCGGACTCTACCCGCTGTTGATTACTTCGTTCAAATGTGCCCCCGACAGCTGCACGATCGAGTATTTCAGGCGAGTGATGAATGCTCACGGCAAACCCTACCTGATCTTGCAGCTCGACGAGCACGATTCCCAGGTGGGTTACGAAACCCGCATCGAGGCGGCCGTGCGGTCGTTTCGCAACCATCTCTTGGGTGCCAGGCCTATTGGGGATCGGCGTTGTTTGCCGCGCGTCCCGGTCCATATTCACAAAGTTTCCGGGCGCAGTCTGCTGGTGCCCGCCTGGGATACTCTGGCTTCGCCGTTGTTTGTGGCCGGCATGCAAAACGCAGGCATCGATGCCCACCTGATCTACGAAGACGATGTGCTCATTCAGCAAAGCCTGGGATTGAATACCGGCCAATGTGTGCCGCTGGCCATTATCGTCGAAGAGTTCGTCGAGTCGGTCAAACGGTTGGATCTGGATCCGGCTGACTGCGCCCTGTGGATGCCCAACGCTTCGATGGGTTGCAATATCTGCTTTTTCCCGCAGTATGCCAAGGGTCTTTTAGAGTCAATCGGCAAAGGCTTCGAACACAGTGCGGTCTACGCCGGGGAAACCACCGGGATCGAGATTTCGGCCAAGGGGGCTTTTAACTCGTACTTCGCCTATCTCTTTGGCGGAATGCTCAGGCGTATGCAGTGCAAGATCAGGCCTTACGAAGTCAAGGCCGGTGAAACCGACCGGGTTGTGAATAAGAGTCTGGAGATCTTCAGAAAAGCAATTTTAGGCCAGCGCCCAAAGCTGAAGGCCACCCAAGAAGTAGTCGAGCGATTCCTGGCCATCGAAGTCGAGGGCGAGCCGCGTCACCAGGTGGCCATCTTCGGAGATCTGTATACCCGCGACAACGATATAATGAACCAGGATTTAATCCGGGTCATTGAGGCCCACGGTGGTGAGGTCATTACGACGCCCTACACCGAGTATGCCAGGATTATAGGCCGGTCATACTTGCGTAAGTGGTTGCGCGAAGGGTTGTACAAAGAGGTGTTGGTAGCCGCCCCGTTCTTGTTCGGTGGCGACTTGCTGGAGCGCAGCTACCAGAAGGAGTTCGTCAAGGTCCTCGGTACCCGGCCGGTGGTCAACCCCCAGGGCTCCGTTGAAGAAATTCTGGCTCGTTTCAACATGCGCATGCATCATACCGGCGAGAGCTTCGACAATCTGTTGAAGATTTTTCACCTGCTCGAGCGCTACCCCGACCTGGCCCTATTCGTCCAGGCCAACCCGGCTTTCTGCTGTCCGGCGCTGGTTACCGAGGCTCAGGCCGGGCAGATTGAGCGCCAAACCGGCGTGCCGATCGTGACCGTGACCTACGACGGAACCGCCGCACCCAAAAATGACGTGGTCGTGCCCTACCTGGAACTGGCCCAAAAGCAGAGCAAAAGACAGGACCCAAAGACGGAAGCGGCCACTTCCAAATAAGCACAAATCTTAAAAGCGGACCGATTTGGCAGTCGTCTGACCGGGCAGGATAACCACCTGGATTTTGCGGTCGATTCCCTTACCCGGGTTGACCGCCCGCAGGGTGTGTTTTCCGGCCGGCAGTTCCAAATCCACCAGGGGGGTGACCCCCAGTTTCTCGCCTTTGAAATATACGGTTGTCCAGGGCGAGGTGGCCAGCCGCAGGCGACCCGGCTTGCTCTTGATCTGCGAGGGGTTGTTCTTTTTCTTGCGCTTCTTGAGGACTCTCTTCTTTTTCTTGAGCTTGGCCGGGGTGGTATCTTTGGGGGGCACCACCACGATCGTTTCATTGGGGCCCTCGTCCGGCCGGGTGCCGGCGTCGGGTGCGACTGGTCTTTCCGTCTTGACCGGGTCCGGCTCGATCGCGGGCGTCTGCTGTTCGGGTTTTGACGGCCACACAAACACCAGCAGCACTAGCGCGGCGATCAGCGCACCGCCGGTCAGCAAGGCCAGCATTTGCCACGTGGAAGCACTTCGACCGCCGGCAGGATCCTCCCCGCTCACACTTACGGGTGTCTGCCCGACGGCATCCGGCTCGACAAAAGAGGGCGTGTCGCGCGAGACGGACGGCTCGGTGTCCGTCCGGCCCAGGTCGAGATCGCCGAACAACTCGTTTCCCAGGTCGCCGGCTTTGGCTTGAACCGCCTTGACCAGCTTGCGCTTCTCCTCGATCCGATCGGCAAACAGCGACTGCATGTACTCCCCAATGGCTACCGTGTCGGATGTTTCCTTGACGCGCTTGAGGAAATAGTACAGTTCCAGGCGCATCTCGCCCGCCGTCTGGAAGCGAAGATCGCGGGAGCGTTTCAGGGCCTTCATGGTAATACCGTCCAACGCCTTGGGAACCGAGGGGAGAATGCTCGAAGGCGGTGGCGGATCTTGCTCGGTAATGGTCTTGAGGATCTCCAACTCGTTGGTTTGCCTGTATAGCCTGCGCCCGGTTAGCATCTCCCACAAGACCACGCCGGCCGAGTACACGTCCGAGCGGGAATCCAGGTTCAGATTCATGATCTGTTCCGGGGACATATACCCGTACTTTCCCTTGAGCATCCCGGTCGATGTCTGGGAGAAGCGCTGGGCCGCCTTGGCGATCCCGAAATCCACCAGCTTCACCCCGCCCGCGTACAGGACGAAGATATTCTGAGGGTTCACGTCCCGATGCACCACTTTCAAGGGTTCCCCGTCTTGCCCCTTCAAGGTGTGGGCGTGGTAAAGACCCTCGCACATCTGCAAGGCTATGCCGGCCGCCAGCACGGACGGAATGGGTTGGCGCTGTTTGCGCGCCTGGCGCAGCACCTCCGACAAACCCTCCCCCTCCAGATACTCCATGGCAATGAAGTACTGTTCCTCCACGTAACCGAGATCGTAGATCTGCACCACGTTGGAGTGGTTGATCTGCGCGGTGATGCGGGCTTCGTCGAGAAACATTTCGATGAACACCTTGTCGCGTGACAGGTGCGGCAGAATTCTTTTAATCACCAAGAGTTTCTGAAAGCCGGCAATGCTGGTCTGGCGGGCCAGGTAGATCTCCGCCATCCCGCCGGTCGCCAGATGGGCGATCAGTTCGAACTTTCCGAACTTTCTTACCTGGGTGATGATTCCCACAGCATTTCCAAGATATTACGAAAACAGTGGAAGGTCAATTAAGGGGTTGTGCAGACTCCCACACCTCTCAGGATGGTAATCTGATTGTTGGCGGTGTCGGAGACGGCCAGGTCCAGTCGCCCGTCCCAGTCGAAGTGCCCGACCACCACAGCTGCGGGAGTTCCCCCGACGATCACGCTCGAGGGTGCCTGAAAAGTCCCGTCTCCGTTGCCCAGCAAGATGCTAACCGATCCGGCGCCGCCGTTGGCAGTTGCCAGATCGACAATGGTGTCGCTGTTGAAGTCGCCCGCGGCGACCATTTCGGGGCCCGCGCCGACGGCGATGTTGTCGGCCGACCCGAAAGTGCCGTTCCCGCGCCCGTTGCTGCCCTGGCCCAGGCAGACGCTGATGTTGTTCGAACCCCGGTTGGCCGTCACCAGGTCTTCGATCCCGTCGTTGTTCAGGTCGACCAGTAGCGGGTGGGTAGGTTCGGTGCCTACCTCTACCTGCGTGCCGGCCGAGAAGCCGCCGGTTCCCTGCCCGGAGCTTCCTTGCCCCAACAAGATGCTGACCGTGTTGTCCTGGCTGTTGGTCACCGCCATGTCCCAGATGGCGTCCGCGTCCACGTCGCCGAAGGCGAATCGGGTGGGCTCGTCGCCGACCGCGGTCCTTGAAACCGATCCGAAGTTGCCGTCGGGATCCCCGTTGCTGCCCAGGCCCAGGCGCATTTCGATCTCGTCGCCGTTGTTGTCGACGACCAGCATGTCTAAGAGCCGGTCGGCGTTCAGGTCCAGTAGTTGAACCATGTAGGGCCTGCCGAAGTTGTGGGTAACCTGGGAAGCGTAGCTGCCGCTGCCCTGTGCATCGCTGCCGTTGCCAATGAAGACACTCACTCGCTCGTTACCGGTGTTGGCCGTCAACAGATCGGGGATGCGGTCGCCATCCACGTCGCCGACTGCTACCCAGCGGGGAATATTGCTGGTCGATCCGGTCCAGCCGGCGCTGAAATCGGCGTCCCCACGCCCGTTGGCCCCGCTGCCCTGGTAAAAGCCCACCTGGTTTTGTCCCTGATGTACCGCCGCCAAATCTAAAATGGCGTCTGCGTCCAGGTCTGCAGCCAACAGGGCGCTGGGCGTCGAGCCGGTTGAAATCGTCGCGGCGATCACAAAGCTTCCGTCCCCCAGGCCGGCGCTGCCTTGTCCCAAAAGCAAGGACACCGAGTTCGATCCGTAGTTGCAGGCGGCGATGTCGGGAATCCCGTCAGCGTTGGTCTCCAGGACTGTCGCCGCGGCGGGATTGGTTCCCACAGAAAACGGGTTGCGGGCTCCAAAGGTCCCGTCCCCACGTCCTGCCGAACCATTGCCCAGCAACACGCCGACCGAATTGGAGCCATACTCGGCCACAACCAGATCCAGGATTCCGTCGCCATCTAGATCGGCGAGATCGACCGAGACCGGGGTACTGCCGGTCGGGTATCCGGTCAGCGTGCCGAAGCTGCCGTTGCCGCGGCCGTCCGATCCCTGTCCGGGTAGAATGTTGACCGTATTTGAGTTCATACTGACCACGGCTAGATCCAAACGGCCGTCGGCGTTGAAATCGGCGGCTTGTATGTTCGCCTGCGAAGAACCGGCGCTGAAGCGCTGGACGTTGTTGAAGGTGCCGTCCCCCTTGCCGCCGCTGCCGCCTCCGTAGAGCACGCTGATCATATTCCCGTACCAGTTGCCGATCGCCAGATCTTCGATGCCGTCGGCATCGAAATCTCCGGAAGTGATGCTGCGGGGGTTCACCCCCGTTGCCCCGACAGCGTAGTAGGCAGGTGCGCTAAAAGTTCTGTTTCCCACCCCGTCGGATCCCTGTCCCAGGATCACCGCCACGTTCTCGCCGGACCAGTTGGCAGTGGCGATGTCCGGGATCATGTCTGCGTTGAAGTCTCCTGCGACCAAATGAGTGGGGCCGGAACCAGCCGCCAGTGCAAGGTCTAGGCGGCTGCCGAAGCTGCCGTCCCCGCGCCCGTTTGCGCCCTGGCCCCAGAGGACGGCCACTTGGTCGCCGTCCTGGACGGCCACGATCAGGTCGAGGATGTCATCGGCGTCCATGTCGGTTGCCTTGACGCAGTAAGGATCGTCACCGACGTTGTAGCTGGTCGCGTCATCGAACGACCCATCTGCCTGTCCGAGGAGTACCGAAATAGTATCGTTTCCGCGGTTGTTGGTGGCCACGTCTCCGATCCCGTCTTCGTTGAAATCCGCACTGCACATGAACCAGGGATTGGAACCCACGGCCTTGGTCGACCCGGATGAAAAGGTCCCGTCTCCGAGGCAACAGCCGTCGTCGATCCCGTCACAGTCCTGGTCCAGGCCGTCGCCGCAGACGTCTTGGTTTTCCGGATGCAGGGTCCAGATGTGGTCGCAGTCGTTCTCGATTTCGTTGCAGCTGTCTAAGGTGCAGAATTCCACGTCGGTGCAATCGCGCAGGCCTCCGTCGCAGACACCGCCGCTGCATTGATCGCCCACCGTGCAGTACAGTCCGTCGTTACAGGGTGTGCCGTCGGCCTTGTTCTGGGGCACACATTGGTCTGACGCCTCGTCGCACCAGCCGTCGTGGCACTCGTCCGCCACCGAACTGCAGTCCCGGGTATTTCCCGAGCAGACTCCGCCGCTGCACTGGTCGCCGGTGGAACAGTATTCCCCGTCGTTGCAAGGAGTGCCGTTGGCCACCGGACTGTTGTCACAGATCCCCCCGGTGCAGGTGTCGCTGGTGCAAGTGTTACTGTCGTCACACTCCGGATCGGAGAAGCAATCGGCGCAGTCTGGATCGAGCATGTCGGTCAGCAGATCACAATCGTCATCGATGTTGTTTGTGCAAGTACTCCCGACACTTTGGCCCTCGGCCCCGGGATTGGGGTCGAGCGTGTAAGTGCAGGTGTTGCCGTTTTCGTCACAGTCGTCGATGGTGCAGACGTCGGAATCGTCGCAGTCTCTTTGACCGCCGCCGCAAACGCCAAGGGAACATTGATCGGCAACGCTGCAGTACAAGCCGTCTTCGCAGGGCGTGCCGTCGCTCTTGTTCTGAGACTCGCAAGCGCCGGCCCCGTCGTTGCAGACGCCGTCATGGCATTCGTCGGCCCAGGCACCGCAGTCGCGGCTGCCGCCTTCGCAGGCGCCCGAGTTACACACGTCGTTCACCGTACAATACAGTCCGTCGCTGCAGGGAGTTCCGTCCCCGAGTTGCTGAGCGTAGCAAGTGTCGCCGACGTCGTCGCACAGGGCGGAGTGGCACTCGTCGGCCCAGGCGCTGCAGTCACGGGCGCTGCCTGCGCAGGCAGCGGAGGTGCATTCGTCCGCGACGGTGCAATACAGGCCGTCGGAGCAGCCGGTCCCTTCGGCGACCGCCGGGTTTTGACAAACTCCAAGGCTGCAAGTGTCCGTGGTGCAGGGGTTGTTGTCGTTACAGTCGGTATCGTTCAGGCAGACGTAGCAGTTGGGGTCCTCCTGGTAGTCGGTCAGCCCGTCGCAGTCGTCGTCCAGCCCGTTTACACAGTTGCTCTGTCCCGGGGGGCCCTCGGCTCCCGGATTTTCGACGATCGTGTTAGTGCACTGGCCGGCTGCTTCGTCGCAGGTGTCCACCGTGCAGGGGTCTGTGTCGGTGCAGTCGCGTGGGCTTCCGTCACAGACGCCGCCGCTACACACAACGCTGACCGTGCAGTACAAGCCGTCGTCGCAGGCGGTGCCATCGGCCTTTGGCTGAGGCGTGCACAGGTTGTTAACCTCGTCGCAAGTGCCGTCGTTGCACTGGTCGGCTACCAGGCTGCAATCTCGTAGCGTCCCGCCGCACATGCCCGCGCTGCACTGGTCGTTCTCAGAGCAGTACTGCTCGTCGTCGCAGGCGGTTCCGTCCGCCACGGGCACGCTGCCGCAGTAGCCTAAGGCGCAGGTGTCCGTCGTGCAGGCGTTGCCGTCGTCGCACTCGCTGTCTAAAGTGCACTCGATGCAGTCGGGATCGTTGAGGTCAGTCAGGGCGTCGCAGTCGTCGTCGATGGTGTTGCTGCAAGTATCGTCGACGCTGCGGCCCTCGGCCCCGGGAATCGGAACTAAAATATGGTTGCAGCTGTTTGCGTCTTCGTCGCAGGCGTCGTCGGTGCAGCTGTCCTGGTCGGCGCAATCGCGCGACCCGCCGCCGCTACAGGTTCCCGAGACGCACTGGTCGCCCACGTTGCAGTACAGGCCGTCGTCACAGGCTGTGCCGTCGGCCTTGGGCCGGGTAGTGCAAGTGTCCAGGTCCTCCTCGCAGACGCCTTCCTCGCATGGCCCGGCCGCAGCGGAGCAATCCCGCGCTGAACCGTCGCAGACACCGTCGCTGCATATATCGCCTACGCTGCAGAAGAACCCGTCGTCGCAGGTGGTGCCGTCGGTCACCATCAGGTTCTCGCAGATCATGCCCATGCAGGAGTCGTTGGTACAGGGGTTTTCGTCGTCACAGTCGTCGTCAATCACGCAGCCTAAGCAGCTGGCCACGTCGTCTTGGTCGGTATAACCGTCGCAATCATCGTCCAGATCGTTGTCACAGGTGAGATCACCGGGGGGCCCCTCCTGGCCGGGGCGCGGGACCCGGGTGTTGACGCATGAGCCGTCAACCTCGTTGCAGCTGTCTTCGGTACAGGCATCGTCGTCGTCGCAGTCCTTTGACGGCCCTGTGCAGACTCCCGCCAGGCACGCGTCAGCGTTGGTACATAGGTTTCCGTCGTCGCACGGGGTGCCATCGTCGCGGTCAGCCGCCTGGCATTCGCCCGTGACTGAATCGCAGCTTCCCAAGGTGCACTGGCCGTTGAAGCCCGAGCAATCGCGGGGCGTGCCAGTGCATTGACCACTGTCGCAAGCGTCGTCCACCGTGCAGAGATCGGCGTCGGAACAACTGGTCCCCGCGGGGATATTGGGATAGTGGCATTCTTCGGAAATGCAGAGGTTGAAAGTACAGGGATTGTCATCTTGGCAGTCGCTGTCGGCCTCGCAGTAGTTGCAGTCTTCGTCTGTCTGACCGTCGCAGTCGTCGTCGATGTCGTTGTCGCAGATCTCGTCTACGGGCTTGCATAGCCAGGCAAGTAAGACCTCGACCATCACCTGGCCGGTCGACTTGACCTCGGCGCTCTGGCAGCCGTGCAGGTAAACTTGCTGCGCTTCGCCGCGGCCCTCGACGTAGAAGGTCACTGTACCCAGCGGTACTTGCCCGATGTCCGGGAGATTTCCTGCGATCGGGTAGGAAATCGGTACGCGTACCAGGGTAGTGTAGCCGTCGTCGCCCGGTTGGGCCGTACCGTCCATCAGAGCGTCGCAGCCGGACGGGCCGGCCGCTAAGACCCAGACCTCGAGGGTCTTGACCAGCTCCTTGGCCAGCGGGTTGTCTTGTTCGGGAAAGAGGATCGTCAAGCCGGCGCTGCCGGTCTCGCCGCAGCCGGCGGCTAGAATTAAACCAAAAAGCAAAATGACGGATATTCGTCTCATTGTATGTCTATTGAAAAGGTCCGGTGGTCGGGTGCATCGCCGGAGGTTGCCAGGATACCGGCCGTGGTTCCCGTCGCGACGGCCACGGTGCCGACGATTGCCCAGACCCACCAGTGTTCGTACCAGGCCGGCGGCGGGAGCGGTTTTTTAACTTCCGGTTGGCTTATCGGCGGCAGCCGGGGCGGCAGCACCGCGGCCACGATCGGTTTCAACTTCACCGCAATCTGCAGAGGATGTTCGGCGTCTCCTTTGCGGGCCAGCAATCCACCGTAACGGTCGCGAATTTCACAGAACCATTCTATGGCTTGCAGGCCCTCGGTTTTCCAGATGCTCGGGGGCAAGTAGAACCGGCTGCGCTTACCGAGGACTAAATGGACCTTGAGCGACGAGTATTTCTTTTGTCCGCGCCGGTAGCGCAAGCGCAGGTTGTCGCCGATTCCGGCCGGGTCAGTCGTCGCCTGCAGGGTAACCAGCACCGGCTCTCCAACTACAACTTCGTCGGGCAGCGAGACATCTACCTTCAGGGCCGCGACGCCCTGGTCCAGCAGTTTTTGAAAGGGCTCGGCAAATCTGGGGCTGGCATCCGGGCTGAGGCGGAAGGCCGGGTCGATCGAGAGCGCGGCGGTGAAGGCCCGCAGCGCGTCGTCTTCGCGACTCAGAGAGATCAGGCACTTGGCCCGCAGCGAGTAGAGGCGCACCAGATCCTGGGGAGTGTTGCCCTCGGTTTTCTGGGCTTGATCGAGCTTGGCCAGGGAGCCTTCGAAGTCCAGCAAGGAAAACGCGCTGGTGGCTTCTTCGAGCAACTCGCTCCCGTCGCCGGCGAACGATTGTTTGGACCGGCCGCACAATAAAAACACGGTGGCGATCACCACCCAGGCAATCCTTGCGAGACGAGGCATGCTTATATTATGCCGCATAAACCCAGGGTCACACAAGAAACCGGGATTTGTCTAATTTTTCATGGCCTCCTTCAGTTTTTCAAACTGTGCTTCCAGCGCCGGCAGGCCGGCTTTAGCCACATCGAAATCCCCAGCCAGAACTGCTTTCTCCAGTCCAAAGGCCACTTCGCTCAGAGCTGCGCCGCTCACATTGGCCGAGGCGCCCTTGATGGTGTGAGCCTGGCGCTCGGCGCCCGATGCGTCGCCGGACTGAAGATAGTCTTTCAGCTTTTCGATTTGCTCAGGAATGTCCCCTAGAAATCCAGCGATTATGGTTTGGGCCAAGTCTTCGTCATCCATCAGGCGATTGAGCAAGTCCGACTTGTCGAAGACCTGCAAACCGGTTTCTTGACTGCCGCCCGGGGCGTAGTCTTTTTTTTGCTTGGGCAGCCATTTCTTGAGCATCTCGGCCAGGGCCTGCGGGGCGACGGGTTTGGAGAGGTAATCGTTCATACCCGCCTCCAGGCATTTCTTGCGATCGCCCTGCATGGCGTGGGCGGTCATGGCGATGATTGGAATGTCGTGATTATGAACGCTGGATTTTGGATCGCGGATTTTGGCAGTGGCTTCGTAGCCGTCCATCTCGGGCATCTGAACGTCCATCAGCACCAGGTCGTAGGGGATCGATTCCAGCGCCCTGACCGCCTCGACACCGTTGGCTACGGCATCGGCCGACAGGCCCAGTTTCCTGAGGATACCCAGCGCCACTTGCTGGTTGGTGATGTTGTCCTCGGCCAGCAGGATGCGCACGGCGCCGCGCCGAAGTTCGCGGATCGAGTGACGCGCATCGCGTAATTCGGGAGGCGGGATCAGACAACGCTCCTGTTCCGGCTGTTTGATAAAGCGGGCCGTAAACCAGAACTCCGATCCCCGGCCTTCTTCGCTGACTACCCCGATTTCTCCTCCCATGGCCTGGGCCAACTGCTTCGAAATAGCCAGCCCCAGGCCGGAGCCGCCGTACTTGCGTGTGGTCGACGCATCCACTTGAGTGAATTGTCGAAACAGGCGGTTTAGCCTGCTGGCCGGAATGCCGATTCCGGTATCCGATACCGAAAAACGTATCAGCACATCTTCTTCGGTCTCCGCTTCGAGATAGGCGAGCACTGCGATTTCACCTGCCTGGGTGAATTTCGCTGCGTTGACGGTTAGGTTGACCAATATCTGGCGCAAGCGGCCCGGGTCGCCCTGCAAAAAGGCAGGTACTCCGGGCGCGGCAGCACAGGAGAACTCCAGGCCCTTTTCGTGGGCTTTGAACACTATCATCTCGGCGAAGTCGTCCAGTAGGGCGTGTAGGTCGAAATCGAGTGTTTCCATTTCCAGCTTGCCCGCCTCGATCTTGGAAAAGTCGAGGATGTCGTTAATTAGTCTGAGAAGCGACTCGGCGCTGGCCTGCACCGTCCCGGCGTATCGGCGCTGTTCGTCGGAAAGATCAGTTTCGAGCAACAAACCGGACATGCCGATCACGCCGTTCATCGGCGTGCGGATTTCGTGGCTCATATTAGCCAGAAACTCGCTCTTGGCTGCGTTGGCATGCTCGGCCTGAGCCGCCAAGTCATTGGCGCGGGCCGTAGCTTCTTCCAGACGGATGTTGCTTGCGAGCAGCTGCTCCTCGGCCTGCTTGCGTTCGGTGATGTCCTGTGCGAAAGCGGCAAGGGAGTACGGCTTGCCTTGCTCGTCTTTTATTATGGTGACGTTCATTATGGTCGGGAAGGTTGTGCCGTCCTTGCGCAGGTGCCCCACTTCGCCGGTTTTGGACCCGAGCCGCATGACCTCTTTGTTGAACGGAATCACGTCTGTCTGGAGTTGCTCTTGGGTATGGAAAATGGCCAGCGGTTTGCCGGTCGGATCATCGTCGCGCCCATAGCCGTGCATTTCAGCCCAGGCGTTGTTGATGTACTGAATATTGCCATCAAGGTCCGCAACGGCGATTCCTTCTACGGCTTCTTTTGTTATTGTTGCCAGCTGGCGTGTCTCGTTTTCCATTTGTTGGCGCTCGGTGATTGCTTTTTCCATTTCCGCGTTGACGAGCGCCAGCCGGTGTCTCGACTCCTTTATCAACTTGTTCTGATCCCTCAGCGCCGTCGCTCTGGTCTTGGCCTCCTTTAAAGTGGCGTTGTACTCCTCGCGGGTCGTAAGCAGCTCGATGGTCGGATCGTTTTCTGTGAAGTCGTCGAGAGTGAACTTGTCCAGGTCGGTTTGCTTTCTTAGGCATGGCCGCGCCAACAGAACGAATCCGCAGCGCGACGGGAGCCATTGTCCGATCAATGGAGTGAAGCAGTCTCCGTGCCTTAGGAAAACCTCATGCTGCTTTCCAGGGTTCCTGGTTATTGACGATGGAGATATCTTTTCTTCGGGCTGGGTGGGTTCTATTATTTCAAAAACCTTACAGTTTAAAGCATTGGCTGCTCGCCGTAAAATCGCTTTACTGGCCCATGTTATTGTCAACTGCTCATCCATAGCAATAACAAAAGACCTGATTTCTGTAAGTTGATCGAGATTTATCTCGGCTTTGCGTGTATGAGTCACGGAAAGGAGACCTCTATTGAGCATCGCGGGGCTCCATTGTGCATGCAGCTAGTCTCTTCTACTTGCAATTCTTCGTTGAAGAAGACTCCAACGCCCAAGATAATTCCGCGTAGTATGGTGCACAGTCCTCGCTCTGATCGGTAGTGCATCAGCAGGCGGCCATCCGGGAACTCTTCGTATTCGAAGCTCGGCGGTTTAGCATTGTGGATATTCTTCGTCACCTGTTTGTGCACTCTATCCATGTTTAGCAGAAATTCCCGCGCTGTCTTCCCGGCCAGCTTGAAAAAAGTGGGATATGTTTCAACGGCCGTGTTCGAGACCCAGAATTTTCCGAAATCAAGTAGAACTGTTTCCAGGGAAAGTCCGGAGACTTCGCAAACTGCGGTTACTAGGTTTTGTGTTGTCTGATCGGGATAATCTTCGCTGACCGAAAAGAACAGTTCCTCACACTTTGCCAGTTCTCTTACTTTTTCCCAGGCTTGTGCGCCGAACTTCGCCTCGACTAACTCCTGAATACCCTTATTGATAATGCCCTTCATGATTCCCGCCCTCCCTCTGGCAGGCGAATTTCAAACTACCTGGGTACGTCCCAAACTAACTATCGGCACGAAAATGCATATCCTTAGAGAACCAGGCCGCCCTATCCATTCTGAACAGGAGTTTTATTGTAATGATCTCTGTTAACGTGCCGATAAAGCTAATAAGGGGGGAGCCTGGCTTTTGGTCGGTTGGCGTAAACACAAAGAAAACAAGCAGGTATGAACCATGAAAAGGGTATTAATAGCTGAAGACGATCTGACTTCACGGGAGATCCTCAAGGTCCTGCTTGCGAAATGGGGCTATGAGGTTAGCGCGGCTAAAAACGGTCTCGAGGCCTGGGAGATCCTCAAAAAGCCCGGGGCTCCGAACCTTTTAATTTTTGACTGGATGATGCCCGAACTTGACGGTCCCGACCTCTGTCGCCGGCTCGCTAAGCGGCGCAATAAGAATCCCGTGTACATCATTTTGCTTACGGCCCTGACCGACAAGGAAAAAATCGTCGAGGGTCTCGACGCCGGGGCCAACGATTATATCTGTAAACCATTTGATCATAACGAACTCAGGGCGCGGATCGAAGTCGGCCGGCGAATGATCGAATTGGAAGAATCTCTTGCAAAGCGCAATCATGAGCTTCAAGAAGCTCTGGACAACGTCAAGACTCTCGAAGGAATCCTGCCGATTTGCATGTACTGTAAAAAAATACGTAACGACAACGAGGCTTGGGAAAAAATTGATTCGTACTTGGTCGAGAACACCAACGTCGGGCTGAGTCACAGCCTATGTCCGGAGTGTCTCGAAAAGCACTATCCAGAAGAATGAAGTAAAGCGGGACGTCGTAATCGTTTTTCACAGTCAATAGCTATTTTTCAGGCAAATAGGCTGATTCAGGTCTGATTGTAATGATATTTCTTGACAATGACCCAAATATAGCTATAATTCTTGTTGTGTAAGTGTTTCTATGGGAATTCCCATGATTGAAAATGAATCGGTAGCAACCTCCTTAAGACCGGCAGGCTACTCAGCCCTGATCGAGCGGTATGGTCTCGAGGTGATCCAGAACTGGCACAAATCCTTTGTTGCTACTAGTGGAGCCCACCGGGTCGATTCGAGGGGAGAAGTGGTCGAAGAGATCTTTTCTTTCAGGTATTGGCCGGGAGATTCGCTGGGGGATCACCTGGAATTCGCGCTAAAGTATGACGGCACCAATCTGGGGATATTAGCTGCTCTGTTTTACGTGGTGGACACCGATGATTTTTTGGGGTACCTGCGCTCCAAACCGACCGGTAAATATACGCGACGGCTTTGGTTTCTGTACGAGTTTCTCATGGGCGAAACCCTCCCGCTAGAAGATCTCAAGCAGGGCAACTACATCGACATACTCGATCCGAAAAAGTACTACACGACCCCGATGACTCTCAAGGCCAAACGCTATCGGATCAACGACAATTTGCTTGGTGGACGTCGATTCTGCCCAACGATCAGGCGCACGAACAAACTTCGCAGCTTCGAAGATACCAATTTTCAGAAGCGCAGCCAGCAGGTCATATCTTCCTACTCACCCGAAATACTAAAGCGAGCGCTGAGCTATCTATACACTAAAGAGACGAAGTCATCCTTCGAGATTGAACACATCAAACCCAACTCCACTCGGACAGAACGCTTCATCGCACTCTTGCAATTGGCGGAGCATGAAGACTTTTGTGACAAACCCCATCTGATCGAGTTACAGAATCGAATCGTCGATCCACGCTTTCGCGATTGTGACTACAGGACGAACCAGAACTACGTGGGTGAAACAGTTGTCTGGCAGAAGGAGAAGGTTCATTTTGTCTGTCCTAAACCTGAGGATCTTTACGATCTGATGGCCGGCCTGCTCGCCACCCATCGGCGCATGGAAGACGGGCGTGTGTCTGCTGTGGCGCAAGCGGCCGTCGTCTCGTATGGCTTCGTCTTCCTTCACCCGTTCAGGGACGGAAATGGTCGAATCCACCGATTTTTGATTCACAATATCCTTGCCCGGCGCGGCTTCACTCCACCTGGAATAATGTTCCCGGTGTCAGCAGCGATGCTAAAGAAGGCCATCGACTATGACTCCTCCCTGGAAGCTTTTTCCCGACCACTCATGGCTCAGGTAGAATACTCGCTAGATACAGAAGGTTTGATGAGTGTACATAATGATACGGCCAAGTGGTATAGCTACATGGATATGACCTCCCAGGTCGAGGCCTTATACGGATTTATCGAACGGACGATCAACAAGGAACTTGCTGAAGAACTTACTTTTCTGGCCAACTACGACGAGACCAAGCGAGCCATCCAGGAAATCGTCGACATGCCGGATCGACAGATCGACCTCTTCATTAGATTTTGCCTACAGAATCAGGGCCGACTTTCCGCACAAAAACGCGTAAGCCACTTCGATTTTCTGTCGCAAGAGGAAATCGAATGTATGGAGAGGGCCATTCCGCTCAAAAGTCTGGGAAAAAATTGATTCGTATGTCCCCGAACCGGAACAGCGTGGGTGAATTTCTTCTTGGTCGCGGTCGTCTTTTCGGATATAGAGCAGATAGTTGCCCAATCTCGTGAACTCAACGAAAGGATCGAATCATGCACAGACCGAACTTAATTGGACTGGTGTTGCTGGTACTCGTAGCTCTGCCCTTATGTGCTTTGGCACAATCAGTGGAAGTGAAGACAGGTTCCGGCGATACGTCGGTGAAAGCCGGCTCTGAAGGTGTATCGGTCAAGGCCGGCGACACCAAGGTCGAGATCAAAGATGGAAAGCTCAGCATCGTCATCGGCCGTAGCGCTAAGAAGGTCAAGTTGTCAGAATCGAAACCGGTTGTGCTGGACTGCAAAGGCAACCAAGACAAGACGCTCAGGAATCTTTATATCAAGGCAAAGATTGGCGACGGTATCAAGGTAGCCGGTAACTGCGATTTGATCATTGTAGACAGCTACATCGAGGTAACCGGTTTTGCAATCCGGGCCAGCGGTAACTCCGATGTGGTCGTGAAGAACTCTACAATCATAGGCCGCCAGGGAGCCGTCTATGTAGGTGGTAATGCTGATGTAAAAGTCAGCGGGTCCAGGGTGGAAGGTAAGATTGTCAAGACAGCCAATGGTGATTTCGAAATCGACGATGACGAGGATGAATGATTAGGTATTTCACTTCTTAGGGTAGTTCTGGGCCTATTTGCCGTAAGCGGCCAAGAGATAAAAGGGCAAAAAGGAAAAGGAGCGACCAGGCTGAATCGGTGCTGCCGCTAGCCTGGCAGTTACAGCCTTCGGCTGGGGCTGCACAATTATTTCCAGTGCAGCCATCGGCACCGCCGTCCGTCGAAGTTATGACGCAGCTTCCTTGCTGACAAGTTGCGTCGGGCGCGCATGTTCCGCATGAGCCGCCGCAGCTGTCGTCGCCACATTTGATACCAAGGCAGTCTGGCGCGCAGACACACTGAGCTTGTTGGCAGACTTCGTTGGCGCTGCATGTTCCACAAGAACCCCCGCAGCCGTCGTCAGCACACTCCTTGCCGGCGCAGTCCGGCACGCAGATGCACAGGCCAGCTTGGCAAGCCTGGTTGCTGAGGCATTGACCGCAAGAGCCGCCGCAGCCGTCATCACCACAGAGCCGCTCGGTGCAATCCGGCACGCAGACACACAGGCCCTCTTGGCAAATCTGGTCAGCGAGGCACTCACCGCAGGAGCCGCCGCAACCGTCATCACCGCATAGCTTGTCGGTGCAGTCGGCCGTACAAGGTTGGCAGGTGCCCTGCATGCATGTCTCTGTGGGAATACAGTTTCCACACGAATTGCCGCAGCCGTCATCGCCGCACTCACGCCCGCTGCAGTCGCCGACACAGGCCTCGCCGGGCTTTCCCCACAGGAGAGTGCGGGCCAAGCCCAGGGCCAAAGAAGCCCCCGTACAAAATTCACCAATGGCAGTCGGGCCCTCGAGAAACCACATGTATGGATATTGGAGATCTTCTCCCAGTTGGTAATAGCGCAGCTCTTCCCAGGCCTCTTCCCAGGCGTAGTAGTAACACGGTCCCATCTGCAGCCCGCCGTACACCAGTTCACGTACGTCGTAGCCCAAGTTTTCAAGCATCGGGGCCACCAGCAGAGTGGCTCGCTTTCCGCGGTTGGTCATGTCCACCAGGTCGGCGTATTTGTCTTTGCCGCCCGGAGTGGTGCCCATGTCCATCCAGTCGGCGTAGCCCCAGTTCTCCTGGACGAAAATCATAAAACCCACCCGATCGGCGTCGGCCAGGCCGGCGTTGAGTTCTCCGATCAGTTGATAGGGGTACTGAACGAAGTACAGCCGTCTTAGCAGGCCCTCATCCGGATCGGGCGGTTCGGCCACCAGCCCCGCGCCGCGCATTCGCCAATATATGCCGCCGATGTAGAACGACAACAGCAGCCGCTCACGATCGGTCAAGGCTGGATGAAGCAGGTCGTCTCGTTTCCGGCCCAAGGCCTCCACTGTAGCCAGGTCCTGGGCCGCCTGGGCCAGGCCGGCATCGTATAGGACAATCAGTGATTGCTGGGCTGCATTAAGTTCGCTCACCAAGCCATTGATCGAGGAGGTCAAGGCGGCCACCTCGGCAGAGTCGAAACAGCCCGAGGCCGCCGGCAACGCGTCTAGCACCGCCTGGTATTCGAGCTTCTGTTCGGCAATCGCATCTTGCAAAGGCTCGTAGCGGAGCTTGGCGATTACGTCTCTGGTAATCGTGATCAAGTCGTCGGGGAAGAGGTTTAGTTGAAAATCCACATGCATCAACGCTTCGCCGGCTAAGCTGATCACCCCTCCGAATGAGGTTAGCGTGGAGACCGGTATCTCACCGGCCTCG
>JAFDKH010000060.1 GCA_019307065.1 Deltaproteobacteria bacterium | reverse complement strand
GATTTCTTTGCGAGTTTCGATTTCTGCGACCCAGTCGCCATCGCGCCACAGACGTACCTCTCCGGCTGTTCTACCCAAGACTCGTAAAAGCACGTGGCGCCGCTTGTCGACTCTGATCCAGTACGAAGCCTGCTGACCCGGATTAAGATCGGTCGATACATGTTGGCCCTGGGCCAGGCGAACCGAGCTGCGATTGAGCTCTTCGAAGGGCTTGACCTCGATTTTAGTCGTCTTGCGCCCATTCTTTGGACTACGCAGCCTGAGTTTGTAGACCCCGGCATCAAGCAGCAAATCCATCTTGCAGTTTTCCTTGCCGCTGATACCCGAATGCCTGAACGGGCCCCTGAGATGATCTACGATTGAGCAGGCCGTCCCCTCGGGGCTCTGGGCGGTTATCCGGTACATACCCGGGGATTCAATCTTGATTATGGCCGCTTGCTTACCCTTGGCCGGCAGCGCCTGAGGTGTAACCTCAATCGGCGAGAGTAAGAACAAGGGCAAGGCAGCTAACAGAACATGCATGACCTCTCCTTGGTTAGGGAGATTTTCAAAAAAAACATGGGGCTAAAGCACCAGCATCATATCCAGCACAACTATGCAATAGCAACCATGGTGCCAAACTGGTAATACGGAAAAACATTGTAAATTCAGGTATATTTTATTCAGACTGAGGCTCTTTTGTGGCTATTGGGACACATCCATGTTCCCATTCAACCGCAAAGCATGCTACCGTATCGATTCAAATTTCAGGAGGAGAACAATGGGACACCTGGCGACCAAGGCAACCTACAAAAAGCTGCGCGAACGACTGGATCTGCTTCCGGTCGGGGCCCCGGGACAAAGCACGATCTATGAAATTCTCAAAATCACCCACACTCCCGAAGAAGCCGAGTTGTGTTGCCAGATGCCGCTAAAATTCTCCACTCTGGGTGCCCTTTCCAGAAAGCTCGGCATCCCCAGAGACTCCCTACGGCCTAAACTCGAAACTATGGCCGATAAGGGCCTGATACTGGACATGCTAATCGGCGGAAAAATGCGCTACATGATCACGCCGACAATCATCGGGTTCATCGAGTTTTCAATGATGCGTATTCGTGATGACGTCGACCAGAAACACCTGGCCAACCTTTACCACCGTTACCTGCTCGAAGAGCCCGATTTCGCAAACCAGTTCAAACCCGGAACCAAGACCTCACTTTTCAGGACCCTGGTGCACGAAACAACTCTGCCTGAGAACTACACCGAGGTTCTCGACTGGGAGCGGGCCACACATATAGTCGAAAGCGCAGTTGCCAGAGCAGTCAGCCTGTGTCATTGCCGGCACGTCACCCATCATCGCGGAGAGGATTGCAAAAAAATCCGCATGGAAGTCTGCCTGTCATTGAATATCGGGGCTGACTATCTGTCCCGCCACGGCCTGGCCCGGCTAATATCAAAAGAAGAAGCTTTGGACCTGTTGGTGGAAACTCGAGAGGCCGGCCTGGTGCACCTGGGCGACAATGTGCAGAACCGGCCGGGATTTATCTGCAATTGCTGTGGCTGCTGCTGTGAAGTAATGGGAGCAATGAAAAACTTCGGCATGTTCGAAAACACTTTCTCATCCAATTTCGAAGCCCGGGTGGACAACCAGGCCTGTACCGGCTGCAAGAAATGTCAAAAAGCCTGCCCGGCTAATGCGATCGATATCATCGACAAGCCGCGTACCAAAAAAGGCAAGAAGTACAAATTCCTGGCCAAGGTCGACCCAAAGGTCTGTCTCGGCTGCGGAGTCTGTATTCCTGAATGCAAGTTCGACTCGATGGCGATGGTCCCGCGTGCTCAACGCCGCATCACCCCGCGGAGTACTTTTACACGCGTACTGACCATGGCGCTCGAGCAGGGTAAGCTTCACCAAATGTTGATCGACGCAGACAGTGGTGTTATGGCTCACACCGCCAATGCAATGCTGGGTGCAATCTTGGACCTGCCCCCGGCAAAACAGCTCCTGGCCCGGGATGAGCTGCGTTCGAGATTTATCGAATTTCTCATCTCAGGGGCGAAGAAAGCCGGCATTGAAGAGGTCTAAGCCTGCAGACTATAAAATCGGCAAGCTTGATTGGCTGGCCCTAAACTATTGTTGACATAGGGGAATATTATTGTTTTACTACTGTAATCTCGCGTGGTTGGAGCAAATTGCATGAGTGTTCGTTTTCCAGTTTTTGCCATAACCCATATACATACCGAAGGGTCCAACGGTGAATCCTCCGAAATGGACGAAATGAACTCCGCCTGCCTTCGCGAGGTCCTCGGTCAAGATACCCCGGCCAGATGGGCTGAGTGTTTCACTACGGTAGATCGCCTGGTCAAGCTGCTCAACAGCAAACGCCATCGGCCCCGAGTTGGAATAATCACGGTCACCGATCACATGAACGTTCGCAGCCACACCCTGCCGGATACCCTGCTAAAAGCGGCCGCAACGGAACCGCGTCTGGCTGCCTGTGCCGAGATAACAACTGTCGAAAAAGACATCGATGGGGTTTTTCGCCGCGCACCGGAAGTCCTGGTTTACGGCGGCCCCCACAAGGTTCCCGGCCCCTTCGGCGAACATTATGGTTTGTCTCAGGAAATCGTCGACGACATTTTCGCCAATTGTCGGGTTCCTGGACTGCAAGAAGTGCGGACTTCGTTGATTATCGGACATTGTGCAGCGCTCGGGCTGGCTTGTGCTCTGGCCCACCCTTTCGATGGCCATTTTTTGTCCCTGGAGGCGACCCTGAATTTGATCTCGCAGGGTCAATACATCGAAACCGTCAACGGCGGTTTCCCGGCGATTAGTACCCGTATCCTCGAAGACCTGGTCAGCTTTCAAAACCGGGTGGTGTCGGGTTGGCGTATGTCTGCTGAAACGGCTCAGTTCTATCCGCTGGCCAAACGACTCGAAGATAAAATCATCGCCCAGGGGCGATCAATGTTGCACCCTTGGGGTGGTTCCGACGCCCACAGTCACAACTTCGCCAGGGTCGTAATGAGATTTCTCTCATTCAGGCCAGATTCCACTCCGGGCGATATGTTTGAGGCCATGCTAAGAAAAGATGTCATGGATCACTTAATTGACGGGACCTTCTCGGTTCAGGGCAGGCCGGGATCGGTCATGTCGGTGGTGGATGACATTACCCGAATCGTCTGGCGCAACTTGTGGCACAACCGCCCTTACATGCTGGACACCCCGGGACATGCCTATGGGATGGTCATGAAAACCCAAAAAGTCGTTCGTCAAGAACTTGCTCGTCGGGCCAAGCACCAGGAAGGCTTGGTCTACCAGGCCACCAAAAACTTCGACTCGAATAGAATTCTGGCCGACCTGGTTCCACCGCATCGCCTGGATATCAGAGAGGCGCGCCGTCGCGAGCGTTCCATCTTGCCGGCCCCGACAGTGTTACCTTCCTACCTGCTGGATGCCCACCACACCAACCATCGCTCGTACGGAATCAATTAGCCCAGATCTCCCAGCTGCACCCGTACTGCGGCGTCGAGTCAGCAGATTCGGTCCTCGACGTGGATTCACCACGCCTGCGGCCAAATCTACCGCCTCTCCTTGCATTCCGGGCACATCTGGGAGCCTGGGATTTTATAGTGGGTGATTCTGTTTTGCGGTTAAGAGTTTCTTGTCGAGCTGTGACTTTAGTTTAGGCAAATGCTTCGAATAAGGATAGCGAAAAGCGAGCTCGGCCATGGCTAGCTTGGATTGGAAGATTTCGCCGGACCGCAGATGGGCCAGACAAAGATAGTAAAAAGAATCCTGGACAAAGTTACACCTGTTTTGGGCGGCAAACCTGAGCGCCTGAGCAGCAACCAGGTAGTTAGTCAGGGCATACTGAACCCGCCCAAACAAAAACCAAGCATCGACCTGTAACTCAGCCGGCGCCTGAATATGAACCTTGAAGAATCGTTCCAACTCGACCAGGGCCTTTTCGTACTCACCCATCGAAACATAACAACTGGCCAGGCGAAAACGGCTGTCGTCCTGCAAACCGATGTAATCGGGGTAGTCGTCTAAAACATTAGTGAAGGCCATGGCGGCCAGACCGAAGCGCTCAAGCTCTTGACTCCAGCGGCCGACCAGATACCAGGCATTAGGTTTTAGCAACGGGTCTTCTTTTGTGGCGATCAATTCCTCGAGTAATTCAATTGCCTGACTTGCTTTACCCCAGTCGTATAGTTTTTGAGCCCGTTGGATTTCTCCCAGACCGCTCATGCTGATTATTTCTTCAAAATATCCGTGCGCATACTTGTAAAGCACCCTTTGCAACTCGTTCCAGTTCAGTCCGGTTGCATCTTCGATGGCTTCAAGATAGTTGTCACCCGCTACGACTCGGGCGATCAAAGATCGAACTACCTCTACGCCATGAGCTTGCTCGATATACTCAAACAGGATCGCGTCCACCAGATAGTCATCGCTCGAGTTGTGCATGTTATCCAGCTGATGAACCACTGAGACGGGATCTCTTTCTTCGAGATAGGCTGCCGCTATTACATTTCGAGTACGTTCTTGCAACTGGCCGGCACCCCAGACGGCTATTCCCTCCCTGATCCATTTTGGCAGGGCCTGGTAATTCCTGAATCCCATTTGCTGACGCATCGCACCATGGATGAACTCGTGCACCAGCGAGGCATCAATGTCCATTACTCCCAGCATCAGTTGTTCGGAGGAGATGGTTACCAGAATGGCATCACCGATTTGTGTTCGAACCGGCATCGATGAGGCACCAAACCCGGATTCCATTGAGAAATCCTTGAACTTGAGCACGAATCTTTCCCGGTTAGTAATCACCAGGCCGGTTCTGTCTTGAACTGTCTGCAGGGCCTGCTTGCGTATTATGCTGATATCGTTCACCAAAGACCAGAATTCATCGTGTTGGGCATATTTACCGGCGTACGAATGATCTATACCGTCTTTGATGTCTAAGCTAACTACTGGAAAAAACTCACGCCCTGAAGAGGCCATAAGCCAATCCATACCTGTCCCAATTATGAAAATCAGGGTAATACTGATAACCAAAGGCAGCAGTTCGATTTTTCGCAACGTCACATATTAATTGACAGCCGGGCGAGAGTGAAGTTCCCCAAAAAATCGGGAAAATATCGCCTTTTAGATCCAGCCCATAGGCACTTCGTCTTAGTTTCCGCAACAGAGCGCGTAGGCCGTGTGAAGAATTGCCGCTCCCGAGACCTCGTAGGTGCATGTCCAACCGGTCACCTGGTCGAAACCTTCTCCAAAATCCGGGGCGGGTGCCGGCATGCTCTTCTCAATGGCCGTACCGCTGGTGCTGTCGCACCCCCCGGTCATCACGTAGGTCCCGGCCGGGCACACCACCGTAACAGTCGTGGTGTTGGGCAGAATCATCTTGGCCCAAGTACAACTGTTGCGGGCACCCTCGATGTCCTGAACTACCCGGAGGTTTCCGGAGATCTCGACGTCACCCGAGAAATAACCAGCCAGATTATTAGCACAGCTTGAGGCTTCCGCCCACAAACCGTAGTTGACAGCTCCGTTTCTCGCACTGGCCTTTACCCCGATATTGGTTCCCGGCGTGTTTCCCCAGGCATCCGCGTCAATGGCGGTGGAATTGCCTGAGGTGTTGCGGCAGTCGGCCTCAATGGTTCTAGAAAGGCCCGAGTGCACGTAGTTGTTGTTGATGGCCAGCGATGTAGCCAAGGTGTTGTTGTAGATGGTTCCACCAGCGATGGGCAAATAGTCGTGTACATGAATCCCGGGAGAAACTTGCCCAGAGCCCGTGCCGACCGGTAGCCGGTCGATGCTGACGGTTCCGCTGGTAATGTCCGCTGCGCTGTGAGCGTGGGCGGTTGGCGCATAATCGCCATCGTGATCGTGCCCAATGAGAGAATAGCGTCCATCGTGGTCGTGACCATTCGGGGAATACACCCCGGTGTGATTGTGGTCACTGCGGGCCACCGACGCGACCGAGCCGCTACCGGAAAAAGCGGCACTGATCGTCACGTCGCCGGTAGCGCCGGAAACGTCGATACCGTCACCCGCAGCCAAACTGCTCACTCCGCCGCCGCCCGACCCGATTTCGTCGTTGGCGCAGTCCCAACCGGTGGATGAGTACTTGAGCACCTGATCGTCAGCGCAATCCGGCAGGGTTACCTCCCCGGACTGGTCCCCAAGCGCCCAGGGCATGGCGGCCAGCGGTTGGCGCGGGGTAAGCAGCGTGCCGCCTATCTCGATTTCCAGGTAGAGCTCGTCGTTCAGTAAAAAGATGTCCCCAAAGGCAGCCATCTGCTCCACACCGTTGATCAGGGCGAAGAAGTACCCGTCGTCAACGGAAACCGAAGTCTGGGTTTCCTCGAACAACAACACAGTCGACCCGGTGGGCGAAGAGTAAATCCTGAAGATGATGTCCAGGGTGTCGGTTACCGGTGTTCCTGAACTGGAGTCGTACAGCCTTCCGCTGTATCCCATTTGGTTAGGGGCAGCCATTCCCGCGGACGCCAGACAAGTCAGAATCAATCCCGCAGTCAGTACGGCCAGAATTTTGTTCTTGCTATCGATTGAATTTCTCATTTCTCACCTCTCGGGGTTCTAATTCCGGTTTAATCCACGGGCGGAACAAGTTTGTATCCGCCACCTTGAGATACCTGGCCCCATGGCAGGGGCGTTCCGCGAAGAGTGTAGCTGGTGCTCATGCTCTCGAACACACCACAGCCAAACACCCCGCCGTATGCCTTCAACACGGACGACTCGATGCAATAACCACCCTGCAGGTAACATTCGTAACCTTGTTGACAGTCTTCGTCATCGTCACAGGCGGGCAGGCACTGTCCCCCCACGCAGACCCCGTCGACGGGATCACACAGGTCACAGGGATCGAAGTCGTCGGCACCAATATCACTACCATCGGTTCCTCCGTCTCCGGTCGAATCTCCGTCCCAGGTCGAATCCCCACCCCCATCGGCGCCCCCATCGGCGCCCCCATCGGCACCCCCATCGGCACCCCCATCGGTATCACCGGTTCCGCCCGAACACGCGGCGAGCAACAGGATTAAAACGCCAGCGGCGAACATGCCCGTGGCCCGAATCCCCTTCCCAACCATGTGTTTTTGCATCGTTTTCCTCCTTGCAGGTGCCCTTGATTCAGTTGCTCTTTCTGTCAAGCTGCTCGAATTAACGAAGGTATACTATAAAAAATTTAGTATTATTTCAACGGACATTTCACATTAAAGATGAAGCAGAGTTAATTCAGGAATTGTGAGGCCGCCGGCCTGCTTCAGTAATTGGTCTCGTAATGGCTCGCATTGGGCGATACGGCCACAAACATTATCAGTACTAAAAAACTCAAACGATTCAACTAGACACTTTATAGTCAGTGCCAACTCGCAACGCGGGTCCGCTCGTCAGGGCGGCAGGCAGACATCCGGTCCGGAGACCCCGGCGCACCTGGGATTATCGGCCGGGCAGTCGTCGTGCGTATCGCAAACCCTGCGGCAGTTGCAGGCAACGTAGTGATACCAGCAGTATTCGTCACTTCCGTTGATGTCCGTGCAGAGCTGATGCGAAGCGCAGTAGTAATCATGGTCACAGGGAGTGCCGTAGAAATCGGGTTGGCAGACGTTGAAAAAAGTGTTGCACTGCTCTTGCAAAAGGCAGTCTGCGTCCTGGGTACACCAGATACATGTACCGTAGCGGGTATCGCAGGTGGCAAACTCGCCGGCGCAATGCTCGTCATTGACGCATTCGAAACAATCGCCATGGTCACCGTACTCGAGATTGCAGTGGAGTTGCTCTTCACAATCGGCGTCGCTGCGGCAACCGCGAACGCAATCTCCGGCGACACAGATGTGCTGCTGCTCGCCGGCGCAATCCGCGTCGGTTATACATTCGACGCACGAACCCGCATGGCAGAGCGGCTCGGGTTCGCGGCAGTCCGTCTCTGCGTTGCAGACTTCCCAATTGGGCACGCAGACACCGTTGACCGAGAAGGTGCACTTCTTGGTTTCGTCCAGGCAGGGTTCCTGGATGTCACACAGCTTGCGGCATTCGCACAGCACCTGGCCGGTCAGACAAGAGAAATTCAGCCCCATCTCGTCGGTGCACTTTTCGTCCTCGGCGCACTCAGAGTGATTGACACACTGGCTCTGGGGTCCCTCCACGCAAAACCCGGTTAGAACTACACAAGTGAAACCCTCCTGACAATGATTCGGTAGATAGCATTCAACGCAACTGTTGTTGTTCGGGTTGCAGTTGGGTTTTTCGGGCGGGCATTCATACAGGGAGCAGTCGGTTGTGCATCCCAGGTTGACGCAGGACTGATCACCCGGGCAATCCGAGTCGTTAATACACTCCCCACAGCCGCCGTGCTCACTGTATTGAGGATCGCACAACATGTCTTGCGGACAATCCTGATCGGATTCGCAACCATAGATGCACTCGAAATCAACACACAGGTTGGACTGCTGGCAATCAGTCTTGACGAGACATTCCACGCATAGACCGCTGCTTGGTTCACATTTCAACGGATAACAATCGTCGTTTGTCTGGCAGTGTTTGACGCAAACATTGGCGGCCAAGTCACAGGCGTAGCCGGATGAACAATCGCCATCCACCAGGCAGTCGACACATTCTCCGAAAGAAGAAGCCGCCGAATCACAGACCTTGCTCAAACGACAGTCGCGATCCGACTCGCATCCGGGGACACAGGCCTGCTCTTTACAGAGAAACTCGAGATTGCAGTGATCGTTATTGAGGCACTCGACGCAAGAGCCCGAATCGATATGGCAATATCGGCTGGACGGGCACTGGGCATCTTGGGTGCAATAGACGACGCAGTCGCCGTCTTTACAGACGTAGCCCTCCGGGCAGTTATTATCATTGAGGCACTCGACACACTCGCCGTGCAAACCCGCCTCGGGGTTACAGAGCAGATCCTGGGGGCAATCGCGAACACTGAGACAGCCGCTAAGGCACTCGAAGTCCACGCAGATATTCCCGCGCTCACAATGATCGTTGTTATTGCAGCGCACGCAGCTCGAACTCACTTGATCGCAGATCGGTGTCGGCTCTTGGCAATCGAGAGAAGACAAGCAGGCAACCTTGTCGATACACTCGTGTTCGACACATTTCTTTTCAAGAGCGCAATCGCGATCCTCGCGGCAAACTCCCGCGACGCACAGGTCGTCGATACAAATGAACCCGTTGAGGCAATCACCATCCGAAGCACAGTCATTCTTGTCACTGGCATCCAGTCCGCGACATCCACAAACAGCCAGGGCAGCGCTGACAAATACGACCAGCAATTCACGAGCGATCATTAAAATATCCTCCCGTGCAGCAAGCGCCAGACTTGCCTGTCTTCCGGTCTACATCGGAATACAGGCCGTCTGGTAAAAGAACTCGCCTTCAGCGCCGAAGTTCAGCGTGCAGGTCTGGCCGGCGATGTAACAATCGGGGTTGGAAATTGTGTTGCAGTCCTGGCGGCATAGATACTCGTAAACGTCCAATTGCGTTATGCAGACGAAGCCGTGCGCGCATTCCGCGCTGGTCTCGCAAGGAGTCCCGTCCCAGCCCCATTCTCCCTCGGCGACGACTTGATGGGTTTGGCTGTCGACATATCCATCCGGATTGCGCACCTGAAGCTCGATATTGAAAATGCCCGGGTAGATGTAACGGCGCGAGGCGGTTTTTTCCCGGGTCCATTCGGTGGGCAGGCTCACGTCGTCCCAGTCCCAGCGCACTTCCAGTACGTCCACCGAGTAGTTCGGATCGCTGCACCCCGATGCATCGACTTCGAAGTACTCGGTGTAGAGCGCCACTTCGGGGCTGACCGAAAACTCCGCCGTGGGTCCCCCTTCCATGGAGCAGCGGAATCCCCGGTTGGGGCTTACTTGTTCCGGCGGGTAGCTGGTTCGATTGGCGCAACGGATCTGTTCCGCAAGACTGTCGTAGGCCCCTCCCCGGGTCACCCGGGTGTTGCCGCTCTCGGGCCCGCTCGGATCGTCGGTGGTGGATCCCTGGTTGTAATAATCGCTGTCATAGTAATCATAGACCCATTCCCAAACGTTACCGGCCATGTCCAAAACACCCTCGCTCGAGGCTCCCGAAAGATGAGCGCCGACCGCCGAAGTACCCCCGCTGCAGCCGGAGAACTCCGCCTGGCTGCAATTCGGCGCTTGATCTCCCCAGGGGTAGGTCGCCTCGCTGGGCGTGATCCCCCGGGCCGCGCGTTCCCAGCGCGCTTCGCTCGGCAGGGTTTTGCCTTGCCATTCGCAATAATCCTGCGCCTGTTGCCAGGATACATACACCACCGGATGATTGGCTGTGGCGGGATCATTGTAAGCCTGGGTTTCGACCGGCTCGGTGCAGTCGCCGGCGTGTACGCAGTCTTTGTATTGTGAGTTGGTGGTTTCGGTCCTGTCGATGTAAAAGGTCGGCAGAGTAATCGTCTTTTCCGGTTCCTCATCGCCGTCGCCCTCACCCGGATCGCTTCCCCTGAAAAACGCACCGCCCTGGATGCGAACCATTTGGTTACCTTCCAGAATACACTGGCTATACTGACAAATCTGGCCGGCACCGCAATCGTCATTTATCAGACAGTCCACACAGCCGCCGTAATCACCCAGGTTTTGATCGCATAATTTCCCGGCGGGACAGTCACTGTTGTTTTGGCATCCCGGCGTGCAGGCAAAGTCGGCGCAAATCGTTCCGTTCGAGCAATGGCTGTTGTCCACGCAGGCCACGCAAGTGCCGCCCTGCTGGTCGCAGGCCGGCAGGGGAACCGAGCAATCCTGATCGGATTCACAGAAAAAGGCGCAGGAACCTTCCCTGCAAAGATAGCCGGTCTCGCAATCGGCATTCACCAGGCATTCCACGCAAGCACCGTGATCGCCCATCTCGGTATCGCAAAGAAGCTCCCCGGGACAATCCCGGCTGGAGAAACAGCCGGTCTCGCAACCGTCCAGGCATATCGTACCCGTCGGGCAATCGTTGTCGGACAAGCACTCGACACATTCGTTGGAATCGTTGCAACGGCCGTCCGGACAATCCTCATCGTCGCGGCAACCGGCGACGCAACTCTTCGATATGCAGATCGTCGCTTGATCGCTGCAATCCTCATCCACCAAACAATCGACGCACTCATGGGTCGCCAGGTCGCAGACGCGCGGAGCACAATGCGAGTCGTCCGTGCAATCGGTGACGCAGAGATTATCCTTGCAGGTATAGCCGGCCTGACAATCCTGTTGCACGAGACACTCGACACACATGCCATGCGGGCCTGAGTCGACGATGCATTTCCAGCCGTCGTAGCAATCCCTTTCACTGCGACAGCCTGACAGGCAGTCACCTTCCTCGCAAATCTGTCCGCGTTCGCATTGATCGTCGGTTTGGCAGCTTTCGCCCACGCAGAGTCCGCCGCTGCATTCTTGATTCGCCGAACAATCCGACTGATTCAAGCACTGGACGCACTGTCCTTCAGACTCGTCGCAAAGTGGAGCTGGAGCCTGGCAGTCATCATTGGAAGTGCAACTCCTTGCCTGGCAGAGGCCGTCCTGACAGATCTTGCCGTCCAGGCAGTCGCTATCGGACGTGCACTTGTCTTTTCCACTCGTGTCCAATCCGGTGCATCCCGACCCAGCCTGCATCAGCCCGACAAAACATATTATCCAGATTTTCAAACTTGACATTTATGCCGCCTCCTTTGCCGCAATTGGAGATTTGTTATCTCTTATTACGCAGCAGCCATATATTTGGGCGGAAAAATTACCATGAAAAACCAAAAACCAAACCATTGTCTCGGCCCGGCATGTTGCTCACGGTCACGGGGTTGTCGTGCATCCCGTCATCCGGCCACAACAACCAGGTCAGCAGACCCGCCGCCACTGCGACAACGCCCGTAGCCAGAGCTGCGTTGCCGTAGGTCTTATACTTTTCGGCCAGGTCGTGAGCCGGCCGCTGTAAGGAAGTGTGATCGAAGTCGTACTTGGCCTTGATAGCCAGCGCACCGGTTACAAGCGAGGCTATCACCGATCCGCCTGCCAGGGTCAGGCAGCCGATTGCCAGCGGCTTGCGATAAGCCGGAGGTTCGTTCAGGGAATCGCCGATCGAAGGTATCGCCTCGACAAACCTGACACCCACCGCGCCGATGCTGTCAACGAATCCCTTGTAATAGGTCACCCCGAACGGCGACGCAAAGAGGGAACTGCGATAGGCCGCATCGATACTGCCTTTGGATACCGTGGGCATGTTGGTAAACACGAGATCCGAAAACCGCAGCGCAGCCGGCCCGTCGGTCGCTATCTCCACTTCCCGGTTGGCGGTCCGCAAAAACACGCTCAATCCAGCCGGCAGGACAATCAATCCATGATTCAGTCCGCCCAGATTGGCGTCCAGATAACGTTGCCCGTTCTCCAGTTCGATGTAGAAATGACCCAGGCGGGAAGGATCACCGGTCAAGGCGACCGTACCCCGCATGCGTTCGAGTGAAACCAAGGGTATATTCTGATTGCGCTGGGGCGGTCTCGAAATAATTTTGGGCACCGCCCGGGGATCCTTGATTTCGCGATTGGCCGATGCGACGAAGGCATGGATCTCGCTGTACTCAATCTGCCCGTCGCCATTGACATCGGCCGGCCCGGCGAGACCCGAGAGCAGTTCGTGAGAAAATATACCCGATTGCAACCGCGACCACTCGTGGGCCTCCTGATCGGCCGTTGTGGCGATGATCAGACCGAGACCCGGAAACTTGTTGCTGTCAAATTCGACTATCTTCAAAGCCTCGCTCGGCGAGACTTCAACAGTCCGCGCGTCGACCTCTTTGTCGAACATGCCCCGGGCACCCACAACCGCTCCTGCGTGGCAAGCGTCGATCAGCAAATGGCTGTACGCCGACGGAAGCCGGGCCACAACCTGATCGTACAATACCTGGTGGGTCAGACCACCATCCAGAAACGCAAGAAAAGCCCGGCCCTCGTCGTTGATTGCCCCGTGCCCGCTGTAGATAAAGTAAAAAAGCGGGTCATCGCCTTGTTTGCGATCATGCACCATCTGGTCGGCAATTTTTTCCACTATATTTTTCAAGTTCGACAAAGCAGGCGGCTTGGATATCGCCGAAGCGTTCGGATAGCGTTTCTGGGTTTCGTTGTCCAGCACGGTGAGTAAATGGGTTTCTTTGGCGAAGCGGCTGAAGAACTGATGGAAGCGAACCGCGTCGTCGTCCGCATAGCGCAATTGGGGCAACGAAGTCATGCCTTCTGTGCGCGGGGGAGCATTGTTGCCGACTACAATGACGTACGAGACGGTTTCGGCGCGGGCCAAACCACTGAGATATCCGACAAACAACAAAAACACTAAACGCTGCATTATTCCGATCCTACGGAAAAACTTTGCCTTTTCAAAACGATGTCGCCCGAGACAGTCCCGTATTCCTCAACTGCCTCGCGAATCTGGCTCTTGCTCAACCGTCTACTCGAAAACAGGCCGAACACGACGTAATAACCGGGTCGGTGTTCCGACCCCAACAGAACTCCCACCGACAGCACGCCTTCGTAGTTGTTCTTGGATACCTCGATACTATGACTGAATTCTTCACCGGGAAAATACCAGATAACGGTTCCGTCGGTTCGGCGGGCAAACGCAGAAAAGAACGGCTTGCCCTCGGGAGCGTTCACCTTGAAGAATAACTTGTCACCCGGATGACAAAAACCGTCATCGCCCGCCCCCAAACAGGCCACAGTAAACCCGGACGGCGAGCCCGAAATACCCCTTGATATGAATTCGTCCGGCACCGGTGTGAGCGCCAAATAAATCAACAGGGGAACGGCGAAAAGAACGACTGCTGCAGCGGCAGTATAGCTCAACCTGCGCACAGACATCCAGGAAGCCGGCTCGGACTTCTTCTCAGCTTTAGTCTGATCTATTATTCGTTCGAGAATAGCTTCTTTCTCGACAACCGACAGCCGATCCTTGCCCGAAAGCAGTCTGGCGGTATAGTAGTCCGGTTTCAAGATACTCGCTCCTTGGGCCTTAAGTGTATATACGGGCAAAACCGTTGCCGGGCGGAATATTTGCACAATATTCGACAATGCCTGTGGACACTCAACCCTCCAATAAATCGAGCTTTTTAAGCTGTCTTTTCAAACCGGCCAGTACTTTTTTCTCTAAGGCCCTAACCCGCCAGCGTGAGAGTCCCATGATATCCATAATTTCATACTGGGATTTTTCTTCTTCGAAGCGTAACCGGACGAATTGCTGCAGTTTTGAGTCAAGCCCGGAAACAAACTGTTTTGTAGCGGACTGCATGGTCTTCCAATGCAGTTGTTCCTCCGGCGAAAACGATGACTCGGGCTCCGCGATCCGATCCAACTGGTCGTCCTGCTCGACATGAAACTCGCGGCCCTGCTTTCGGAAATAATCCACGAGTAGGTTCTTGGCTATCTGAATCAGGTATGGCCGATACGGTCTCAGGCCATCGTATGCCCGTCGGGCCTTTTCCGCGAAGGCTCGCACAAAAACCTCCTGAACCAGGTCGCGCTCGGTCTCGGCCGAGGGCACGCCGGGAACCCGGGTATCCTTGGCTTGAAGCATGAATCCCCTGCGCAAAACGGCGGCGACGTCGTCGACGTATCGAAGGTAAACCGCGCTCAAAGCCTCGGCGGTGCCCTGTCGAAAGTTATTCAGAAGCTGTTTGTTTTCTTCGAATACCGTCAAAGCTCCGCTCGGTCCCGGCTGATCGGCTTGACAGCAATTCGCAGCCACGCCATTCTTGGTTCGTGTTTTATTACAAAGCCGGAGAAATTCATGGACAAGAATCTTAGCACGATAGGTGTTCGAACAAAATGCATCATCTCACTATTTTTATTTGGCGCCCTTTTTCTTTCCGGGTGCCCGAGTGAATCGGGCAAAGAGTCTTCGAAAACCAGCACCCGTCCTGCCCTGGTCAGCCAGGCCGAGTTGAAGACACTCGAAGATAAAGCTCTGGCCGAAATAGAAAAATACCGTCAGATGAAGTGCCCCCGACCGGTTTTGCGAGGTACGGCAATCGCGGGCAGCGGCAACGCCGACATGATTGCGGTCATCGAGGGCAACTCCGAAACCGCCGATTGCCGCAAGCTGCTCGAACAAAAATCTGAACAACTCTTTGAGGCTTTGAACTTTGAAGAGAAAACTGCGGTCGCCGGAAGGCCCTTGCGTGGTTGGCGAGAAGCCCGGCCGCTAGATGATCCCAAGGCGTCTACAGATAAAATCCTTTTCCTTGAAGGCGCCTGCAGCCAGGCAATCAACCTGGTGCGCCGGGCCGTCAAGTACGAAGAGGCCTGTAGCCCGTACCTTCCCGGCCGGCGAGGCGAACCGGCCCTGATAATCCACATTAGAACCATGCGAATCCTGGCCGCAACCGCCCGGCGATATTTAATGGAGGGCCGAACGCGCGAAGGTGTCGAGTTGTTGCTTGACGGGTTACGATTCGGCCAGGACATGTCCCGCGGCGGCTCTTCATTGCTGGAGGCAATGGTGAGCGCCGCGGCCGGCAAAGTGCTTTATCAGGTCCTGGAACTGGCCTTCAATCAACCAAAACCGATTGGCGAAAAGTACCTGGAAACCGTTAGCAAAGAACTCACTCAGCTTATCAAGACGGATGTTCACCCGGGAACAATCTTGCGCGGTGAGATGTGGACAATGATCCTGTACTCGGTCATGCCGGCGGTCAAAGGCAAAGACTGGGTCCCGCCGGGCGGTTGGGGTACCGAAGGCCGCGGCCCGATTGCCGGGGAAGAACAAGATAACCTGCCGGGTAAAATCTTCGGCGCCAATGCAAAAGACGACATGGCCGTGGCCTGGCTGGCCACCTTAGAGACAGGCCATGAGCAGCTTAAAGCCTGTCCAATAGATAAGCTGCCGATCGAATGCCACAACAACTTGCTTGAACTGGCCAAGAAAATGGACGTAGCGGCGGACGACCATTTAGATCGTATCAATCGAATCTGGAACGTTGCCAAGGCCGAGGATAAAATCGAAGAAATCCGGCGCCAGGTAATAGAAATTCTCAAGGGTATCGCCGCACCGGCCTACAACAAGTACATCGCAAAAATGGGACAAGCCCGGTTCTTGTTGGCGGCCTTGAAACTCCAAGTCGAATACCGTCACCTGGCCGAAAAAACCAAATCCTGTCCCGATGCCAAGGCTTTCGACAAAGAACCGCTCAAGAGTCTCAGGAACGATCCCTATTCGGGCAAGCCGATCCTGATCGAGACGCCTTCAGCGGGTAGTTTTGTCTTGCGCTCGCCCAGTCTGCTCGATAACGAGCAGACAATCGACAAACAGCCGGCCATTTTGGTAGAATGTCCCTTTAGAAAAATAAAATAGCGGGGCTAAAGATGATTCGCAACAGTTATTGGATAATCGCGTTAATGGCTTTCGGATTTTTTCTCTTATCAGTAGCCGGCTGTTCCGGCAACGAATCGCACGACGCCGGTATCATAGAAGACGGCACCGTCGACGCAGGCAATGACGGCGGGGACCCAGCCGCCGATCAAGGCGGCGACGTTTCGGACGAGGGTCCGGGTGACGATGGCGGTCTGGACGCGGATGCGTCAGCTGATGCGGACGGAGACGCGGATCCCGGAGATCCCGGCGGCGATCCCGCTGGCGATCCTGGAGGTGATGCGGGTGGTGACGAAGTCGTAACTCACGAGTGCCCGGCGGGAGAAAAACTGTGTGTCGATCACGTCACTCGTCGCTTCTGCGCGGATACACCCCAGGGGCGCCGCTGGCAGGAAGAAACCTGCGGGTCTGGCGCGGGTTGTCTACGGGGCGATTGCGTCCCGGGCGAGTGCTCGGACGCCTGCAACCTGGGAGACTCGGCCGACGGAAAAACCTGCGAGTTGTACGATGTCGGCAGCGGCTCGTGGGTCGGCACTGATCCGGCCGGATCGATGCACGACCGCTCACGGGCCTACAACATGTGGCTCCGCCGTGACGGGCTTTACTTCGGGGGTGTATCCAACGCCGTCTACTCGGATCCGCCCGCCTACACTAACGTCATAGCCCACGGCGGCATGGGAGATTCAACCATCTGGACCGGGACCTACCTGGCGGCCGAAGCCCTGCGCCTGATGGCCAGCGGGTCGGCCGACGCCAGGCAGAACGTGATCGATTTAGTCAACACCTTGCACCTGTTCTTCAACGTCAGCGGCGACCCGGGCGTGCTGCAACGCTGGGCCGCTCCCGCGGGACAACATTCCGGAACCGAACTGGACTGCGACGATCCCTATCACTACTGCGGCGTTCAATACGACGGGAATTCATACGACGTGCTGGGCGACATCAGCCGCGACCAGTACCAGGGGGTCATGCTCGGCTACGCCCTGGCCTACCAGGCCCTCGGTGAGCACGACGAGAATATCCGGGCCCTAATCCGCGATGATATAGTCGAATTAATCGAAGAGCTGATGCAAGAGCGCAGTATACCCCTGCAGATTACCTGGAACGGGACCGACTGGCCGATCCAGCAAATAGATGTGCGCCATATGGTTATCTGCACCCGCGAATTGACCGCGGACGGAGCCATCCATATTCAGCTCGACATCAACGAATTTTCCAACTCCCTGGTCAAGGGCTTCCAGGAGTTCATGCCCAACTGGGGCGACATGATCAGCCAGGTGACCGGCTTCGGTATTTTCACTTGGATCCCGCGCGCGGACAGCGCGGTGATGCTCTCCTCGTTCTTCCGCCTGGCCATGCTGGTCACCGAGGACGTCCCCGGCTACGAGGCTAAGCACGCGGCCTTTAGCAACTACTACTACAGTAATCCCGCCGAAACAGGCGGCAACGTGGGCGACTGGATCGGGATTGCCGACGGCTGGTTCTACAACGACGACTGCGGGAACAAGTACTACGCCAACAACATCGTCATGGAGCCGATGTTCAACTGGGCGCGGCTGGAGGACGATCCCGTCATCAGGCAACGCGTCTTGGACGAAGTGCTGGCCGCCCGCATGTGGCCCGAACACCAGCACACCAAGAACTGTTTCTTCAACTATATCTACGCCGCCATCGATTTGCAGACCTATGCCGGCGCGGCCCAGATCGCTAACGAGCAGCTTCCCGGCTTTCCGCCGCCCCCCAGGGTGAAGGTGTCCGTCGACCTGCGCAACGATGCGCGCTATTTGCCGCACGAATCCGGGTGCAGCGACCAGACCACCCGCGACAAGGCGGTCAACGTCTCTGAAAGGGCGGTCAGCGACTTCATCTGGCAGCGCCAACCCTGGAAACTGTTCGATGGCGGCACTCCCGCCCTGACCTTTCCGGGAGCGGACTACCTGGTGGCCTACTGGATGGGCCGATACTACGGCCATCTCCAGGACGACACCCCCGGCAAGTGCCTGGCCTGGCACTAGCCGCCATTTCTCCTTAGACTATTTAGACTTTGAATACGGTCGAGCTACTTGTTTTGCATGTCAGTCAGCTCACCGCTGTCGAGGAAAATTGCGTTGCACTTTTCACACATGTCGAAGCGAACCTTGCCCGGCTCTTCGATGGTCGACATCTCATTGTCACAGCGAAAACAATAGGCTGATTTTTTGTCCTGCTTGCCTGAGCCAATCCTGATCCGGGGCAGATCTTCAATTTTGGCGCCGATGCTCTTTTCGATAATGGCTTCGAGTTCGCCGACATCGAAGTAAATGCCCTTGCAGTCCGGGCAACGATCGATTTCGATACCCTTGTGGGTTGATTTCTCCATTTCGGTCTTCCAGCACTTGGGGCATTTCATGTTCTGCTCCTTTCAATTACCGATCTTGCTAGAGCCTGAAGAAATGTCAAGTCGCTTGTGAGCAATATGTTAAAAACAAATTTGTATTAATGCTCAAGTCGGAGGTAAAACTCAGTTAATCCAGCTGAGATCGGTAACAATATGGGCTTGACCCAAAAACAGAAACGCTTCATTCGCGAGAATCATCAAAAACTCTCGATTAAGAAAATCGCCCGTAAGCTCGAAATTCGGCCAAAAGATGTTCGACGGGCCCTAAAAGAATTGGGTATCGAGCATCTCGAGTTTGAGAAAAGTGATGCTAAAGTAACCAAGTCGGCGTCCGGGATATCCTGGGCAACCCGTATTTTTCAAAAGTGTGCAATTCTGAAACAAGCCAAATATGCCCTACCATTAGTCGTTGGGCTGGCGCTCTTGTTGAGAGTTATCCATCTGATCGAAGTCTTTGATACCCCGTTTTTCAAACACCTGCACACTGACCCGTTCATGTACCATCACTGGGCAAAAAACATCGTCGCCGGTGACTGGCTCGGTGTAAGCAATCCAGTTTTTTATTTGGGGCCGGCTTATCCATATTTTCTAGCAGTCATATACAGCCTGTTCGGAACATCTCCGTTGGCCGCCTGCCTGGTGCAAGTCTTGCTGTCATCCGTATCTGCCGGGCTGATTTATTACATTGGTCGACGCCTGTTTGGCCCGGTAACCGGTTTGCTGGCCGGGCTACTGGCAGCCACCTATGCGATGTATATTTTTTTCTCGAGCCTGATACTCGGCGCTACGCTGATCGTTTTTCTCAACTTGATGCTGCTGGCCCTGATTGTCTCGGGCTTGCATGTTTCAAAGTGGTGGAAGTGGATATTAGCCGGCTTGTTTCTTGGCTTGTCGGCCTGTGCCCGCGGGAATGTTCTGTTGTTCGCTCCTTTTTGTGTCTTTGCAATTGCGGCTTATTTTGGATTTCGGGCCTATAAAAAGTGGCTGCTCCCAAGCTCCCTGATGACCCTGGCAACTATAGTCACAATCTTGCCGGTCAGCTTGCATAACCGCCTGTTGGGAGATGACTTCGTCATTCTAACTGCTAACGCCGGCGCCAACTTTTTCATCGGCAACAACGCCCATTCGGACGGGATCTATATGCGCAACGCCCGCTATAAAAACCAGCCCATGGGGTTGAGCGTGCGCGATCAACAAGCCAATTTTCCAAAACTGGCAAAGATTGAACTCGCCCGCCAGGATCTCAAACCCTCGGAGATCTCGAGTTTCTGGGTCGCCAAAACAACTGAGGAGATTTGCTCTGACTTTGGGCGCTGGCTGGGCCTCCTGGGCAGCAAAATGAAATATTTTGTGAATGCCTATGAGGTACCGAACAATCGAAATATATATTTTTCGAAACGCTTTTCGTTTTTACTCAAGCTACCCTTGATAACCTTTGGGGTCATATTTCCGCTGGGATTACTCGGAATGATTTTTTCGTTTGGTCGCTGGCGAAAACGCGGACTATTGACCTGGTATTTTCTGGCTCACGCAGTTGCCCTGCTGGCCTTTTTCGTCAACGGTCGCTACCGGCTTGTTGCCACACCGGTTTTGCTCATATTCGCCGCCGCTATGCTGCGCTGGTTGTATATCAAAATCAGCAAGCACAACTACAGACGGGCCCTGATCGCGGCCGGTTTTCTGGCCTTGACTTATCTTGCAACTTACTATCCGGTCCCCAAGATCAACTACCGCGCCAACTACCTCAATCTGGCCAACGCCCATCGCGATCTAGAGCAACTCGACCAGGCTGTCTACAACTATGAAAGGGCGATCACAATTTCAGAAGACTTCTACTACGCGCATTTCAAAAAGGGACAAGTGCTCGCCCGAATGGGCCAAACAGATCTGGCCGAGACTTCATTGAACAAGGCCTTGAGCCTGGCCCGCCGCAATAATGACAAACTGAACATTGGCCGGATTCAGAAAGAATTACAGCGTCTGGAAAAAAAGACCGGCAAGAAGAACTAGCTGGAGTTGGCGTTGTTTTAGTAACACAACGTTGGACATACTTGAGAAACTAAAAAAAGCGATATAGTTCACGAGACTTTTTTCTTTGCCTCTTGGAGTTGCTCCTCCAGTTCTTCGAACTCCTGCAGCATCGAGGGTTGCATGGAGTGAGCCGGCATTCGGCCTTTCAGGTTGCGTATTTTTCTTTCCAACTCTTTTATGACGGTCCATTGATCGGATAGTCGCGCATAAATGTGTGAGCATTCATCCAAAGCAGGTTTTGTCCCCGGTGCTTCTATAAAAATCGGCTGCACCCGGTAGGCGAGGTCTTCCAGGTAGGTGGCCACGTCCCCGGCGCTCTGGCCAAGGCTTTCCAGGTAGTCGTGGTGTATCTCGCAGAATATCTGCGGGGTTTGCTCTTGCAGGAGAGACTCGGCTCCTTGCAAAACCCGCAGCTCGCTTCCCTCACAGTCCATGCTCCGCACGTCGATTCTGTACACGTTCCGTTGCGCCAGGAAGTTCGCTACGGTAGTGGCCTCCACCATCAATATCTCCTCATCCTCTCCCTGAACGATACCGCTACTTCCCCCGCGCTTGTGGAAACGGAAACGCTCTTTCCGATCGCCCAGGGCAAGCTCGAAGATCTCTGCGTTCTTGACCCGGTTCCTGGACAGGTTTTCCCGGGCTGCGTCACAGTATTCGGGTACCGGTTCGAAGGCATAGACATGCCCCGCCGGACCTACGCTTTTTGCCAGGGCCACGGTGGTCACGCCCCGGTGTGCTCCTACATCCAGGGCGTTCATTCCCGGTCTCGCAATCGACCGGAGGAAACCGATTTCACCGGCAAGATGGGGCTCGTCTCGCAGCTCGGTCTCGAATTCCTCCGACCCGTATATGAACGGTTCTATGGCAGGCCCTTCAGTTACCGACTCCGATGTGAACAGAAATTCCTTGTTGGCATGTACGATGTTTTCACCTGTCGCCATTATTTACCTCCTGATCCGCTGTTTCCTGCTTGGGTTTTCTCCATAGCCTCTTCATTTTATCGAAAAATCCCACGCCTTCGTGTTTGTCCAGCACCCGCCGGATCATCTTATGCAGCCGGTCGGCGGGCGTGACGCCGATGCTTACATCGGCCACTTCTCCCCGGTAGAAAACGATCAGGGTGGGAATGCTGCGTATGTTGAGGTTCCGGGCTATCTGGGCGTTCGACTGCGTGTTGAGCTTGGCGAATCTGACCGAGTCCTGGTAGTCTTTAGATACCTTCTCGAGGATAGGTGTCATCAGTCGGCAGGGACCGCACCAAGGGGCCCAGAAGTCCACCACCACCGGATTTTCCGATTCCAGAACATAGTTTTTCCACTGTCCCAGCCCGACGACTTCTCGGATGAGCTCTGGCTTGGGTTTCTTGCCGGATCGGGGCCGGGATCGTGACGACTTGTCTTTTCGCTTTTTCTTTTTGCTCATTGAAGCTCGCTTCCTGTCGTGCCCTTGTAAAACCGAGTGCGCGACTCTACGAAAAATTGGTTTGAACGCCGGGCTCAACGACGGCTCCTCCGCCGTATTTTCGATCCTTTCGACTTTTCCCGCAAGGGGAACGAGTGTTTAGACTTTCCCTATTGCGATGTGCCGCTGTGAGAACGATTACTACGCGGACGGCGGGTAGCCGGACGGAGGTTGCGACTGAACTCCTTCTGCAGTGAAGGATAGACCGGCAAGAAGAACTTGTTGCGATGATTAGCTGGAGTTGGCGTTGATGACCGCTTGCTCTAATCGGCCGGAAGCTTCTTTGAAGACCTTCTCCCAATCCAGCTTTCCGGTGTACTGCATGACGATAAAAAGCGTGACGACGCACATGATCGTTACGGCCAGGCCGGTGGCGCCCTCAAAGAAGAAAGTATACGAGAAGCCAACCAGGTAGACGAACTGAGATATGCCTACATGAAGTAAGGCGAAACGTCCCCCCACAACCAGGCGCATGTACGATACCACCAAGAAAATCGAAACCAGCGAACTGATCATGAAACCCAGGTGTATTGATACAATATCGGCCAGGTAAGCCAACAGCAGGTGAAAGCTAAAAAAGGCAGCTCCCAAGAAAAAATAATTCATTGGATGAATCCTGATGTTTTCAACAGTAGTAAAAATAAATAGCAGGAAGAAAAAGAACAGCAGAGATATCGGGGCGAAAAATGTTATTTTGCTGACCCACGGCCCGGGGTTGAGTTTCTTGGGCATGACCATTCCAATTTGCACACCCGAGAGCAAGTTGGAGTATTTCCAGCCGAGCAACCAACCCTTTGGCGTACGTTCCTTTTCAGTCGGTGACATGCTGGCCCTGGGAAAATCTACTTGATCAAAATCTGTATGCATACTGAGCTCGAAGTTTTTCACCTGGGCCACGTTACCAAAATCATAGCGCCATTCGTCCAGCCCCTGGGTGCGATAGGATATGAACAACTCGCGGCTTTCTTTTGGCTCGAAGTCAGCGCTCCAGGTCACTGTTCCGGATGTCATTTTAACATCTTCGATTTCCTTCTGATCGACAATGAACTTGAAGTCATCATAAACAGCTCCCTGGGCTGGAAGGCTGAAATCAAAATGGAGTTCGCGATTCTGATCGGTCTTGTTTTCGATTTTGTAGCGGGCTTTGAACCCGACTTTGTAGGTCGAATACCATAACAATCCCTTTTTCCGGTGAGAGAGTTTGAAATCAACATCGATGTCCGACGAGGTCAAGGCCAGCGTATGCCAAATTGGTACTTTCTGAACTTCTTTGTAGGTTGATTCACCCACATATCTGGTGACCTCCTGATTCTCGTATGTACAGTAGCGAACCAACGGAGCCCGCTGCTGCTGGATGGTCCCCCAAAGCTGGCCTACTTCGGTACCGAGTTTCTGATCTTGCTCCCAGGTCCGCGTTTCAGTGACGTCGCCTAAGATCATCCAGCCAACTGACGTGCAACCGAAAATAAAAATAATTGCCACAATTCGCCGTGTCATCGCTTATCTCCTTTTTTGAAATTCACTCACGGCGATTCGAGCAACCTTCGTGCCAGATAAAAAAGACTACTGATTATAAAGATGTATATATTCAGGCGGGTAAAAACGTGTGCGCCAGGACACCGTCAATGTCTTGAGGGACACACTCAATCCAATAACTAGTCACTCAGGTTTCTTCTGGACTTCGATGGTTAAAGTGGCCGCCGAACGACAGCTGGCTGTGAGGAAATGACCATCGACCTCGGGATCGTTTATACCTCCCGAGGGTTGGGCTGAAAACAGCCATGACCCGGCCCCGGGCAACAGGAGTTTGAATACCAGGTCTTCTTTACATTCAATCTTCAGGCTAATACCCGGCTGGTCAAAATCGAGCGCTAAATTGGTTGGGACCGAAGGCAGTAATACCGGTACGGGGATCGCGCAGACGCGTGCGAAGACATCTTTGCGATCGCCCCCGCTGTCGAGGAATG
>JAFDKH010000227.1 GCA_019307065.1 Deltaproteobacteria bacterium | reverse complement strand
AGACCCGACCCCAGGTTGAACACGAGACCTTGACAGGTACCAGCCATGAGCGGTACTGAAATTATATGGAAAAATCCAAACCGAATCCTGCTAAAGCCGTCCTGGTGACCGGCGCAACTGGGTTTATCGGCCGGCGAGTCGCCCTAGAACTGGCTCAGCGTGGTCATCGCTTGCTGCTGTTTTGCCGACCGGATTCTGTCTCGCGGCTCGATCCGCTCATTCGACAGTTGCCCGAGGGCTACCCCAAACCGGAGATCGTCAAGGCCGACCTGGATCTGCGCAACTTAGGAATAAAAGCACCCGCCCGCAGAAAGCTAGGTGCACGGGTTTCAGAGATTTTCCATCTGGCAGCCAATTATCATTTAGGCATGTCCGAAAAAGCTGCCATGCTGACAAATGTCGATGGAACCCGGCGCATGCTGGACCTGGCAGCGGACTTGCCGAGACTCGAACGCTTTCATTTCGTCAGCACCATGGCGGTGGCCGGCGATTGGCAGGGAGAATTCCGAGAAGAAGACCTGGATCTCGGCCAGGGATTTGAACACGCTTACGGCCGTTCGAAGTTTCTGGCTGAAACCCATGTGCGTGGACAAATGAACAAGCTGCCGATCACCGTCTACCGACCCGGCGTAGTAGTCGGTGACAGCCGAACCGGTGAGATGGATAAGATCGACGGCCCCTATTATTTGTTCAGATTATTATCCAGGTTGAGCCGCCTACCGGGGCTCTCGCGGATGCCGATGATCATACCGCGTGAAGAGGATTCTTACTTTCATATTGTACCGGTCGACTATGTTGTCAAGGCCCTGGTTGAGTTAGCTTCGCAAAAATCGAGCCGCGGCCAAACCTATCATCTAATGGATCCTCACCCGCCGACATATCGTGACTTTTACACGGCGACTCTAAGTGCCCTGGGCTTCAACGGGCATCAAATCTCCAGACCGGTCTCGCGCATGGTTCGTCTGCTGAAGACCAAGCTTTTCTGGCCGACCACACGATTGGCCTGCAATTCGGCCGGCCTACCGGCCGAGATGGTTTGTCACTATTTGTACCGGGTCACTTATAGCACGACAAACACATCAAGCGGATTGAAAGACAAGAATATAATATGCCCGCGTTTTATCGAATACCTGCCGACTTTGATTGAGTATTACAGACAGAACATGGTCTGATCAGTCGCTCGCCGAACTATTCTCTTTCAACGCGTTTTCACTCTTGGGTTCTTCTTCGCTCAGTTTCTCAACAGCCTGTTCGACCGACCGATCGGGTAGCGAGGCATTCGACCCGGACAGCTGAGACTCTCTCTCGGCCGAATCTTTGGAAACCGAATCAACTGCTGCTTCGAGCTCAGAAACCGACAATTTGACTTCCTTGGAATTCAACTGAGAGGGGTAAGCAGAAGTCGGGCCAAGCACCCTAGGTTGTGAAAGCGACTCTTCTCTGACGGTTCCTATTCGCGCCCGGCGCATTTTGCGGCCTTCCATCCCAAACAGGACTATCAGAAAAATCATGCCGCCCAGAACCAGTGGGAGAATGAAGGCAAATATGATCCCCAGGCGGGTAGTCAAAATCCCGGGCGCCGCCTGCCAGTCGAGTCCCTCACCAAGCCGACTCAGCCGATCACCGGCAATCCCGACAAACACGACGACCCCCAGCCCGACAAGGCCCAACAGAACAAACAGAACCCGGCTGTGGCGACGCAGACAAAGAAAATAGCCGGAAATATAGCCGACCGTTGCCAGCCCCAGGGAGCAACCAAAGATAGTGATGAGCCAGTTGGACGATATGTCTGCCGGCTCGACCAGATACAACATGCTCCAGGCAGGAAAACGAATGAAGAGATAAGTTCCCAGAGGAACCAGAACTAACAATTCAAACAGCAGTAAGCCGGGCAGGTATGGTTCTCGAAACAGCTGAGCTCCCCGCTTGATTTGCTGTTGGGCGGACAAGGCAACGATCAAACCATTCAATAGGCTCAATAATGGAAATAAAACTACGATTGAACCACTCCTAATCTAGAGCGCAATTGAAACCGGCTCCAATCTATCTCACGCGAACCCAAAGCTCCAAATGCTCGATCCTTACGGACATTTTGGATTATCCCACAACCGAACAGTGGTCGAAAGCTCTTTCTTGCCGGGCGGCAGAACATGGGCGAATTCGGTAATGGCCCTCGATTATCGAAGTAAATCTTGATTTTACTTGACAGATTGAAAGCGATTTTGGCAAAGTGTTTAGAAATCATGGGATTGGACGTCAAGGGCAGGCTGCAAAAGAGTCTCTTAAGGAACGTTTATTCCCTGCTAAGCGAGGTGACAGTCCAGTGAATTATCGACTCATTGTTAAAGTTGCGGCATCAATAATCGGCTTGCTTATGTTGCTGGGAGCTTGTGGCCCTGTCGAATCGACATCTTTGATCGTCACGGCCGATACCAATCTGCATAATGCCATGACCGCGGATGCCGAAAAAAAATCTCCCTACGAGTACTATTCCGCCGAGCAGTATCTTCACAAAGCTCGAGAGAAGTGGGGAACATCTGACTTCGAGTATTCAATCGATTACGCGACCGAAGCTCGCGACATGGCCAAGGCCGCCCGCGAACGTTCTATGAAAAACGAAACAGACTAGGGCCGACTTTCGAGGAGAATCCTTTATGAATCACACTCGGCGCAAATTCTATTTGCTCTTTGCCGCAGGTTGTCTATATATCGCCGGTTCGCTATTGGCAGGTTGCGTCTCCGGGTCAAAAATCCGGGCAGACGCTGAAGTTGCTAAAAGAGATATTGCCAAAGCTCGTAAAAGCGGCGCCTATCGCTGTGCTCCAAAAGATCTTGCCCTGGCAGAAACCAATGTACGCTTTTGCCTGGACGAACTTGACCAAGGCAACTGGCTCAGGGCTGAAGATCACGTCAAGATCTCACTGGCTTCCGTCAAGCGTGCTTTACATGACTCAAAAGACTGCGGTCCCAAGAAAGTTCTGATCAGGGAGCCGCCCAAGATTGTGTCGATTAAAAAAACCGACCGGGACGGCGATGGCATCCCCGATGTGGATGACAAATGTCCCGACGTGCCGGGTTTGCCTGAATACGACGGCTGCCCGCCGCCCAAGCCCTCGGATGCCGACGGGGACGGAATCCTGGATAATGTCGACAAGTGTCCGAATGACCCCGAGGACAAAGATGGTTTCGAAGACGAAGACGGCTGTCCCGATTTCGACAATGATCAGGACGGCATTCCTGACGTTGAGGACAAATGTCCCAACGAGCCCGGTCCTCCGGAAAACCAAGGGTGCCCGGTGCAAGACCGCGATGGTGATGGAATTGCGGACAACGTAGACAAATGTCCGGATGAGCCCGAAGACAAAGACGGGTTCGAAGACGAGGACGGCTGTCCCGACTTTGACAACGACAAAGACGGCATTCTCGACACCGACGACAAGTGCCCCAATGACCCCGAAGACAAAGACGGCTTCCAGGACGAGGATGGATGTCCCGACCCGGACAATGACGGCGACGGGATCCCCGACATCGAGGATAAATGTCCCAACAAACCCGGACCGCCTGACAGTCCCCAGGGCAAGGGTTGTCCGCGCAAATTCTCTCTGATCAAGATCAACCGCGATAAAAAGATTATCGAGATCAAGCAGAAAGTGCATTTTGCCACCGCAAGATATCGCATTTTGCCTAAGTCTTATCGCCTGTTGAACCAGGTTGCCCAGGCCATCAAGGATTTCCCCAAGATGAAGGTATCCATCGAGGGTCACACCGACAGTCAAGGCTCGGAAGGGTCTAACCAGACCCTCTCGGAGAACCGGGCCGGGGCAGTCCGTGACTATTTGGTCAACAAACGCGGCGTCGATTCGGCTCGCTTGACTTCAGTCGGTCACGGCGAAGGCAGTCCGATTGCTTCCAACCGCACACGCCGCGGTCGTGCCGCTAACCGACGGGTGGAATTCAAGATCGTCTCAGAAGAATAGGGTGCGGCATGCGGCACCCGTTTGCCTGCCGTCGACGTGTCAAGAACAACACTTTTCGCTATCGAGAGAAACTTGGCATTTGTTCGGCTTCAATTTCGGTCACCCGGCCCTTCATTCCCTAATACACTGTAAACAATGAGCAATTCTGACAAGCCCCGATCTGCCGATTCGAATGGCGACCAGCCTGGCACGCCGGTTGCACCAGACACTTCAGATCAAACAAATTCGCCGGAGAACTTTGAGGTGAGTGAGAGGCAAACACTGACCAAGAACATAGGCACCGTGGGCGGTTTAACCCTGCTTAGCCGCCTGGCCGGCCTGGTGCGCGACATGGTGTTTGCCGGATTGTTTGGAGCGGGATTCGCCGCGGATGCCTTCAATATTGCCTTCACTATTCCAAATGTTTTTCGCCGATTTTTAGCCGAAGGGGCCATGAGTATTGCTTTTGTGCCGGTCTTCACCGAATTCAAGACCACGCGCAGCGAAGAAGAAAGCCGCAACCTGTACAATGTGACCTTTTCATTGTTCACGCTGGTTTTATTTTTGGTCACCCTGGTCTGCATTCTTGCCAGCCCGCTCCTGGTCAAATTGTTCGCCCCGGGATTTGGACCAGCCAAGTTCGAGTTGGCCGTCTATCTGAACCGCTTGCTGTTTCCATATCTATTCTTCATTGGACTGACTGCTTTGTTCATGGGGATCTTGAACACTCATCGACACTTCGCAGCCCCGGCCGCGGCTCCAATTTTACTCAACACTGCCATTATCACCGCGGCCCTGTCGCTATCCGGAGTGGTCGAACCACCGATTACCGCCATGGCTATCGGGGTCCTGGGCGGTGGTCTGCTGGAAGTGCTTCTGCAGTTGCCGTTTCTGAAAAGAAACAAGATCCGCCTGCGTTTCAAGTTCGATTTCAAGCACTCGGCGGTGCTCAAGATGCTCAGGTTGATGGGTCCGGCCTTGTTCGGAGTAGCGGTCTATCAGGTCAACATCCTCGTCTCACGGGCACTGGCCTCCTTGCTGCCGGAGGGCAGCGTCACTTATATATACTATTCGGATCGTTTCTTAGAGCTACCCCTGGGAGTTTTCGCAGTAGCAATCGCGACCGTGGCTTTGCCCAGTCTTTCGGAACATGCCTCCAAAGACCGTCCGGATAAACTCAAGGAGACTCTCTCCTTCGCCCTGCGCTTGACCCTCTTCGTTTGTATCCCGGCCATGGTCTGGATGGCAGTCTGCCGCGAGCCGATCATCAGCACCTTGCTGCAACGCGGACAATTTAGCCATCTCGATACGCTGGCGACTGCCCACGTGTTTTTATTCGCTTCGCTGGGCATCTGGGCGATTGCCTGCGTACGCAACCTGGTTCCGACTTTCTACTCATTAAAGGACACCAAGACCCCGGTCATGATCGCCCTGGTCGCCTTTATACTCAATGCCGCCCTGGGAGTTACCCTGATGTGGCCGATGGGTCCGGCCGGCTTGACCTTGGCCAACTCGATCTCGGCCGCTGTCAATTGTCTGTTGCTGGTAATCTACTTGCGCAAGAAAATCGGCCGGCTCAATCTTCGAAAAATTTGGACTTCTGTCTGGCGGGTAATCATCGCAGCCGTGTGTGCCGGTGCAGCAGCCTACCCTTTTTGCCAATTGGATATATGGGCCGCCGGCTCGATCGGCATAAAGGTACTCTATCTCAGCCTGGCCGGCCTGGCTGGCGGAATGGTCTTTTTAGTGGTATGCGCTACCTTGCGCGTCGAAGAACTGCTGGTAATCTTGCGGCGTTTCAAGCGAAGCACTTAGTCATAAAGAGGGTTTTCAAGTCAATAGAGAAAACCGAACAGCCAGAGGGGAATGGTGTTCTTGGACCCAATCTCGATGTCGTCTCTTACCACAAAAGCGTGCTCTTGACCCGCTATCTGCCGGCTGGTTTTTTTCTTGCCCCCGATCTCGAACACGAAATCTCCATCAACCAGGAAGTCACCATGTTTCGGCGTGCGAATGGCGTGGCCGGCGTTCTGCACCTGGCTGGCGAAGAAGGTTTCGCGGAGTGTCCCCGTAGAGTCGTCCAGTTTCAGCTCCATGCCTGCGGCCTTTATAAGGTTGGTGTTTTCAAAAAACAGCTTGGCCGGCTTTCGGGTCAGGGTAGCGCCTGCGCCCCGGGGCATGACGCTTTTCAGCAAGCCGGCCTGCTCGAGATAGGCCAAGTAGTTGTACACGGTTGGCCTGGAGACCTGCAGATCGCTCGCCAAGCGGTCGATGTTCAGCTGGTATGGCGGAGAACTGGCGATCTCGAACAGGATCTTTTTGAGAACGGGCACACCGGAAAATCTCATGCCGGTCGTGGAAGGAATGTCTTCGTAGAGAATCTTTTCGATGACGTTTACCAGACGCGCGTGGTAGGTGCCCACTCCCTCTAGGAAGAAGGGGTAAGCGCCATGGTCGAAAAACGCCTTGAGGTGACCCAGGATGGGACCGGCTTTCAGGATGTCTTTTGCCAGGTTGACGTGTTCCGAAAGCAATTGGCTCAAGGAAAATGCACTAAAGGCCTGTCCCCCAGAGAGGAGAATGTATTCGCGCAAGGAAAGGGAAGGCAGGGAGAAATACACCGCTCTTCTGGACAAATCCGCCTTGCCCAGTTGGAGCTTCATGGTGGAGCTGCCCGAGAAAACGATCTGCGCGGCAGGGAAGGAGTCGTAGAGGTTTTTAATCTCCTGAGCCCAGTTTGCGTATTTGTGGACCTCGTCAATTAGGAGTTTTTTGCCCCCGGTCTGAAAGAAGCCCGAGCCGAGCTCGTACAAGCCGGTTGCCTGGACCCGTATATGATCCGCGGAGAGGAACAGGCATTCCTGTCCAGCCCCCTCCAGGTCGAAAAGATGCTGCAAAAGCAGAGTGGACTTGCCCGTTCCCCGGCTTCCGCTGATGCCGATCAAGCGGTCGTCCCACGGGATTTCATGGTGCAAAAAACGCCGGTGCTCTTTAGGAACATGGCGAAGCAGGTTGATCTGGATTCCGAAGTATTCTGAATAATCCAACATATTGTCAACTCAAGATTACACAATATCAATATTTATATTAATTACAATATGCAATATATAAGCTATTCTGTCAACTATAATTTACACAATCACCCCCACCCAAATCTCATCTGAAGTGGGTCGGTATGGATACGACCGCATTACTCCTCCGCGAAGCTGCCTTACAAGTCTATGGCGACTGATCGGATTATTTACGATCTTCTCTGATGTAACCGTTGCGGATCAGATACAGGATGGCCTGGTAGGTTTCCAAATCGGACAAGACACTCTCATCCAGAACGGCTTCGACTCGTCCATAGTTGTAGATTGACTGCATAACGTCCAGCTGATCGGCATCGAGGTCGCGCAGGGCCGGCGACATCGGGCTGGCCAGTTTGAAGCGTGCCTGGGGTTCGGGCAGCTGATCTTGAATCCGGGCCAGCTCGTCCATCGAACGCATAGCCTCTATCAGCAAACCTTCGGTACTCTCGTCCAACTCGACCATGAACTTTTCATCAGACGGCGCGGTCAGCTCGAAAAAACCCTCTTCCCAGGCAACCAGCCGGGTAAAAGCTTTCTGCGGGCCGATTTCATGGCGATTGTCAATAGAAGTGTAATATATTTTTCCATTGCGTAAGTAGACCTTGCCTTCATGGTCGTTCATGCGAACTACAAGGACACCGCTCTTTTTACTGGTTGAGAAAAGCTGCAGCAAATCCGGAATGGGAACTTCATCAATCCGTCCGGACATCGGACTTGAAGAACGAGCTTTACGGGCGGCAACTTGTTCCATCATCGAGCGTACTTCGGCTTCACTGTAAGGCTGTTGCTTCTCTCCAGTTGCTTCAATCCCAACCAGCTTCAAGATCGAGGTGCCGATCAAGATACGGTCGCCCTCTTTGATGCGTGCCTTTTTTACTTTCTCGCCGTTGACAAAAGTACCGTTGGTACTGCCTAAATCCTGAATCGAAACTCGTGATGAACCGATTACGATCTTGGCGTGTTTACGGGACACCATGTCCTCGACCAACACCATGTCAAGATCAGAACTGCGCCCAATTACAATTTCGCGATTGGGCCGCAACGGAAACATGCCTCCCTGGTACTTACCTGAGATGAACTTCAGCGCGAATGTCTTTGAGCTGACTGCACCATCTGCGTCGGGCA
>JAFDKH010000226.1 GCA_019307065.1 Deltaproteobacteria bacterium | reverse complement strand
TACGGCGTTGGGGAGAGGCAGCCGAGCATTCCGTCAACCGGGCCGGATTTGTGGTCTGCAACGATCTGGGTGTTACTATGACAACAGTCAGAAAAGAGGCGGCCTGGATGACTCCCATGCGGCCAATCCAGAAGGTCCGGGAACTACTGGTTTTTGCTTCTAGCGTGCCTTACTTGGATTTAAGGGAAAAATTGGGGCTCGCAGTAGTTTCATAAACAGGTGCGGTTTCTTGAGTGAGGCGCAAGGCTTTGATACAATCAGTAACCTGGATAGCATAGGTGGGTTTCGTAGATCTTTCGGGTAGATGACTCGTTAAAGAAAAAGGCAGCCAATAGGAAGAAAACATGAAGTTTGTTTGTGACGATTGCGGAACACAGTACCTTATCTCGGACGAGAAGGTTGGCCCGAAGGGCGCCAAGGTGCGTTGTAAGCGGTGTGGTAACATTATCATCGTTCGCCCCAACAAGCCTCGCGGCCAGTCAGATTCGGGAGCGACTGACCGGGGAACGGACTACTCTGCCGAAACAGACGTAGAAGGGGCTCCCTTGCCCGGAGATTCTGATGCTGGTGAACCCAGCGGAGAACAAGACGAACTGGGTCAAGCTTTTGATCAGCTCTTGAGCGGGGGTATTGACGTCGGTGACGATGACGATGATGAAGATGAAGACGGAGCTACTGAGATATTCAGCATGGATGAACTACACCGCCTACGAAGCGATAAGGGGCTTTTGCAGGACGACCAGTCCAAGATTGATCAGGTTTTTTCCGAGGCGGAGAGAACCGATGTCAACAAGCCCGATGATCCGGATGGCCAGGCACGTGAGGAATGGTATTGCGCAATTGAAGATGAACAGGTGGGCCCCCTGGGCTTGGCAGAAGTCGAGAACCGCTGGGAATCGGGCCAAATCAGCCCGGATTCTCTGGCCTGGCACCCGGGCATGGAGGATTGGAAACCCGTCAAGGATATTCCAAAGTTGCGCTACCTGTTGGGTACTCTGAAAAAAGAAGAAGTTCCCGCGTCGGTTGAGGCTGCGGGTTCCGATAGTGCGAAGCCTGCGGCAGGGTCGTCTGGTTGGGACACGTCAGGAGGATCAGCACTGGCGTCTCTGGTTGAAGAGGAGATCCAGGCTGTCGAAAGTGCCCCGCCGCCTGAAGATGATGAGCTGGACATGGATGGAGACGAACAGGCCGGCCTGGATGAAGCTTTGCCTCCCTGGGAAAAAGAAGATGTTGTCTCAGGAGAGGTTGCTCGGCCCTCGGAAAGTTTCTTCGACTCAACTCTAGATCAGCCGACAACGGATTCCGGATCCGTCATAAAAAAGAGAAGCGGTTTTTCCCGTCCGGCCTATCTGTCAACAAGCTCGGGAGGCGGATCGTCCAAGAAGTTGATTGTAATTATTGCCGTTTGCGTCGTAGTTGTGGTTGTCTCTGCGTTTGCAATAATAAAGATGAGTTCGGGTGAGCCTGATGCTGATCCGGGAAAAGTTCAGCCGCTTGAACGCCCGGATGGCGGCAAGCTCGTAGCTGACGGTAAAAGTGGTACTGATCCAAAAGGGAAAACTGACGGTACTGCCAAACCGGCCACTGACGGAGGAAAATCAGGTGCCAGCAATAACAGCGGCTCAAAGGGCGATAAAGAGAATAAAGACGAAATCGTGGTTAAGAAAGCCGGCACGGATCTCAACAAGAAACCAGATACCAAGCCGCCAGATAAAACTGGACGCAAAAAGATTACTAAAAAACGCAAAAAGAAAAGGAAGAGAAAAGTAATTAGTTTTACAAAGACAAAGGATCCCAGAGACAAGAAGCCCGATAGGGAAGTCACGAAGCCTGTAGAAGATACCAGTAACCTGCCCAAGACACTCAGCAAGAATAAGATTAGCGCGACGATGAAAAAATACGTGACCGCCATGCGCAAATGTGTCAAGCAGCAGCAGAATAGGGATCCATCTGTAACCGGAACCATGTTGGTCTCTTTTGTTATTGTGGGAAGCGGTAAAGTCAGCGATGTCCGTATAATATCTGCGGCACATAAAGACACCTTTGTAGCCGGTTGTATTACATTCCTAATAAAGAGCATGAAATTCCCCAAATTTAGTGGCCCTTCAATCCCAATTCCACGCTTGCCGCTCAGATTAGGCGGCTAGTGTTCCAAGCGGTTACAATCCAATAACAAAAACCTTGGGTTTCGGTTTTTGTTCCATTTTTCAAAGGATTCCCTTGCATCTATGGGATTTCCCATGATATTTTACGTCGGGTTTATAGAGCCTATTGGAGGCAAAATTTTATGCGTCTGGGCATTTTCTCCGATGTTCATTCCAACTTAGAAGCACTAGAAGCAACACTCAAGTTCTATAAAGAGCTGGCCATTGACAAGTATATTTGCCTTGGAGATGTGGTAGGTTACGGTGCCAGTCCTAACGAATGCTGCGATATCGTTAAAGAAATAGCGTCTGTAGTTGTCTTGGGAAATCACGATGCAGCCGTAGCCGGCCGGATGGAATATAGTTATTATTATGACGCAGCTCGTGAAGCTCTCGATTGGTGTACCGAGCAATTAAGCACTGAAAACATTGCCTGGCTGAAGAGTCTGCCATATTTGCACAAAATTGAAGACCTGTGTTTCAGCCATGGTAGTCCCTTGTGTCCGGAGGATTTTGAGTACATATTCACAATTGATCAAGCAGTCGAACTACTTCCTCGTTTGAACGATTTATCCCGGGTCAACTTCATTGGCCATTCACACCTGACCAAATCTTTTGCTTTGTCACCCGGTGAAGTCAATGAAGTGGTTGCGCGCCGTTTTGGACTGCGTAAACATCGTAAGTACATAATTACCGATGGCTCCATTGGTCAGCCCAGAGACTACGATAGCCGGGCTTGTTGCACGGTATTTGACACCAAGACAACTATTTTCGAATACCACCGAGTCGAGTACAACGTCGAGGCCGCCGCCAAAAAGATCTTCGAAGCCAATTTGGCTGTCAACTTCGGCAAGCGCTTGTTTCTGGGGGTTTAATGCCCAGATTGAACTGGACATTTCTTGGGGAGATTCCATATCTCCAGGCCTTGCAGCTGCAATACAGGTTGGCAAGCAAAGTCGCCCGGGGTGCCGACCCGGTTTTGCTTTTATTGGAACACCCACCCAGTATAACACTCGGTCGACAAGCCGATCCTGGCAATCTCAACCTTAGTGAGACCGAATATAAAAAAAGAGGAATTGGTGTTTTCAATGTCTTACGCGGCGGGGATGTTAGCTTGCATTGTCGCGGCCAGCTTGTGGGCTACCCGATAGCCAATCTCCGGGAATTAAAATACCCGGTCCCGGCCTGGGTCAGGGGCCAGGCCCGAGTGATCGAGAGATTTTTATACAAGCACGAGATTGCCGCCGTCTGGTCTGATGTTCACCCGGGAGTCTGGATCGACGATAAGAAAATCGCTGCTCTCGGATTTCATATCTCACGAGGAATTTCGACTCACGGATTTGCACTTAATATTAACCCTGACCTTTCCTTGTTCAATACAATCATTCCCTGTGGACTGCGCCACAGACAAGTCACATCAATGTATGAACATACCAAGAAACTTCCCGAAATGGCTCAGGCGGCCCGTGAGATTGCCAGCCTGACTGTCGAAACTTTCGGTCTGGCTGGCGAATGTTTTATCTGCGCCGAAGATATTTTTGAGGAAGCTGCGGATGATACGGTTATTTCTGCAATTAGCTAGAAAAGCCTTAAGATTGTTGGTCTTGCTGGGGCTGGTTGCCACAGTTGCTTGTAACCAGACCCAAAAAACTAAAAGCCAGCAAGTGATTATCTTTGGACTTGAAGATCGTGCATCTAGTGCTCATAAAGGAGTTAAGTTCGACATCGAGCAGACCCAGAGTGTGTTGAAAGATGCCATCACAGAAAGCAGGCAGTTGGAGCTTGTCGATCAGGAAAACCAGGATGCATTTCGGGTCGAGATGATTATTACTTTGGCATCCGAGCGAGAATCAACGCACCCTGACGAGACCGGTGTCTATCGTGCAGTTCAAGTCGATCTGACCTTGTTCAAGTGGCTGAGTGACCACGAGAAAGAGAAGTTGACGGCTCAGGGCAAGGCTTTTCTGGTTCAGGATCCCAAAGAGGTTGAACGACAGGAAGGATTCGAGCAAGTTCTTTTACTGGCCATAAAGCAGGCTGTTGAGCTGGTTGATTTGCAGTTCGAAACCCGCAGGCTACCCGGCGAGCGTCTTAAGCAACTTCTCAAAAGCGAAAGGGCAGAGGACCGCTTGTATGTGCTCAGGACTCTCAGAGATCGTCATGAACCCAAGTTAGTTCCGAACGTAGTTGAAATGCTTTTTGATTCCGACACTGAAGTGGCCATGGAGGCGGTTGGTGTTCTAGTGGCTCAAAAAGACCAGCGCGCAGTACCTGGTTTGATTCGGATGGCTCAGGGTCGCGACCCGATATTTCTTCTTCAAATCATTACAGCCCTTAGCGAAATCCGCGGTCCGGTCGCTAGAGGATATTTATTTACTTTAGCTGCTGGACATGATTCCGCCGAAATCAGGAAACAGGCTTCTACGGTTCTAAAGCGATTTGAGCAACAGCAAAAGACTGATACGAAAAAACCCGAGGGAAAAGCGGTTGCCTTTCCTCGACAGCAGCAGCCCAAAGACAAAAATCCAGCTAAATGAGGTATCTTATGAGAAAAAACTCTTGGCTCTACCTGGCAGTAATGTTGATCGGGATCTCAAGCTCTGGTTGTGCACATGTTGGCGGACAGGGCACCGGGAAAGATGATGGGGAAACCGCCCGATACAAAATCGAAAAATACTTTCCCCTGGCGGTCGGCAACAGCTGGACTTTCCAGACATCCTTCCAGGATCAGTCCCAGCCGGATCTGACGGTTAAAATAATCAAGAAAGACAAGGGTTTTTTTGTAGACGATCGTCCAAGACCCAGTCGCTTACATATAGATGCATCCGGAATACGGGACGGCAATATTCGCTACTTGCTAAAGGCACCGTTGAAAAAAGGCAGCAAATGGATGAGTGTGGCGGACATTCGAACGGTCGAACACTTTGAGATTGCGGAGGTTGCACGAAAAATTAAAACACCGGCGGGTGTCTTTAACGACTGTGTAGTCGTCAACATGGAAGTCAAGATTAAAGAGAATCGGTCAATGGTGAATCGAATGACTTTCGCACCCGATATTGGAATTGTCGAGATTCGGGCGCTTCTATATGAAGGCACGAAGGCTATTACACAAAGCTACATGGTGTTAAAAACCTACAAGTTGGCACCAGAAAAGTAGGCCATCTTTCTTTACCTCAATATTGCAATAAAATCCGTCATTCCGGCAGGTTTCTAGCCGGAATCCATATAGCGAAGACTGGATCCCGGCCTTAGGCATGCCGGGATGACGTGGTTTTTTAAATGGGTTTACTCACCAACTATAAGGCAGATCCTGTTCGACAGTTTCCAGGCCGCCGCTAGCTGTTCGTCGAATGACTGTATCGGATTTGAAGTTTTGATCATCTTTATCGGGGTGGTCGATATTATAGTGTAGTCCGCGGCTTTCGGCCCGCCTGCCGGCCGAGTGAATTACCAGTTCTGCAACCGAAGCGATGTTCCGAAGTTCGACTAGATCTGGAGATAGCAGGAAATTCCAGTAGTATTCCTTGATTTCTTCCTGAATCATCTCAATTCGACGCTTGGCACGCTGCAGGCGCTTGTTGGACCGGACGATGCCGACATAGTTCCACATAAGTCTGCGAATTTCGTCCCAATTCTGCGATACCACGACACTCTCATCTGAATCTATTGCGTTGCCGACGTCCCAAAGCGGTGCTGTCGGTGGGTCGCTGGGTGTTCGTTGAATCCAGTCGATGGCATCTTTTGCTGCCAGGCGCCCGAAAACAACGGCCTCGAGCAGCGAATTGGATGCCAGTCGATTGGCGCCATGAAATCCGGTACAGGCCACCTCGCCGATGGCATACAGGCCCGGTACGCTCGAGCGCCCCTGCTGGTCGGTCCGCACCCCGCCGCAGAAGTAGTGAGCGGCAGGTACAACCGGTAGAGGCACCTTGGCCATGTCGAGCCCCAATTTTAAACAGCTTTCATGAATGTTTGGAAAACGCCTGCGCAGGAAGTCAGGATCGAGTGAGGTCATATCCAATAATGCAAAATCGTCGCCGCGTTTCTTGAGTTCGAAGTCAATCGCCCGGGCGACAATATCTCGAGTTGCCAATGAGCCGCGCTCATCGTAGGCGGTCAAAAATTCACTTCCGTCAGCCAACTGAAGCTTGCCGCCTTCACCGCGCATGGCCTCTGAGAGCAAAAATGATTTTGCATGGGGGTGATAAAGGCAAGTCGGATGAAACTGGACGAACTCCATATTAGCCATCTGGGCCCTGGCGCGGCTGGCCATGGCCATTCCGTCTCCAGTGGCGACATCCGGATTGGATGTGTAGACATACACTTTACCGGCGCCGCCAGTGGCTAAAACGGTAGACCGGCTCAGAATGGCGTCGATCGAACCATCTCGACGATCAAGCGCAAACACCCCGCGACATAGTCTTTCGGGTCGGCCACTGGGCGGGGTGTCGACAATCAGGTTTACCGCCAGCTTGTTCTCGACCAGGTGGATATTTGGTTCGTCCGAAGCCGCCTTGATGAGAGCTTGCATGATCTCGTGGCCGGTAAAATCGCCGGCGTGTAGTACACGCCGGCGCGAGTGGCCGCCTTCCTTGCCGAGGTCGAAAGCGCCGTTGACATCGTGATTGACTCTTGAAAAGACAACCCCTTGTCGAATGAGTTCGGATACACATTCCGGGCCGGCTTGAATACAGGTCTTGACGACTTCGACATTGCACAGGCCGGCTCCTGCTTTAAGAGTATCTTTTTCATGAAACTCGAACGAATCGTCATCTGACACAACCGAAGCGATACCGCCCTGGGCTTTATCGGAAGCGGATTCGATGCTCGAGCCCTTCGTCAGGACAAGCACCTTTCCGGATCGGGCGGCGGTCAGGGCAAAAGTGAGACCGGCCAACCCTCCGCCGATGACAAGAAAATCAGCATGTTCAGACAAAGAAGACCTCCTAGTGTTGCTCGGACATCGCCCGGACACCATAGCGGCCAAGTTGAACTTCGTCAAATCGAATAATCAGGTAAGTGCCGGATATTTGCTCTATTACGACGGCCCGTGATAACATTTCGTCTTGACGTCAACGGTTTAGGCACTGGCAGAATGACTATTCGAACAATAATCAGCATTTCTATTGCAAGCCTTTTTCTTTTTTCAGGTTCAAAGGTGTCGGCAGAGATTTACCGTTTCGTTGATAAAGATGGGGTCGTTCATTTCACTAATATACCGACCGACGATAAACGTTATCAGCGTGTAGGACCTGATGGAAAAGCCCAAAAGCGCAAGAAAAAGACATCTCGGCGAAAATCGAAGGTCAGCATTCCGCCCAAGGTGACTGAATACGATCGCATCATCAAGGAGGCGGCCCAGAGATACAATATTCCTAACCCGTTGGTTCGGGCGGTTATTGCAATTGAAAGCAATTTCAACCCCAAGGCGGTCTCGTGTGCCGGGGCCCAGGGGTTGATGCAATTGATGCCGCCCACCGCAAAACAAATGGGAGTCGATGACTCTTTCAATCCTCGACAGAACATCCTCGGCGGCACCAGATATCTGAGACACCTGGCCAATTCCTTTGAAGGAGATCTGGTATTGACCTTGGCGGCTTATAATGCCGGACAGAAGGCGGTTAACCGGCACATGGATATTCCTCCCTTTGCAGAAACCCAACGCTATGTCAGGCGTGTATTGCGGCTTTATTACTTCTACAAGAAGCAAGCCGGGCAAACCTTCGCGACTTCCTCAGAAGAAAGTAAGTAGTCATGAGCGACGAGCCGACCTACGGGGCCTGGGACCCGGATGACCTAGCCGAGGAAATCAACGAAGATTTCCTTTTCCATTTTCAGCAAGGTGGCGAAATGCTCAACATGGGCAATCTGACAGGCGCCCGTGAACACCTTGAGGCAGCCATTGAGCTCTTACCCCAAAACTCGAAATGTCAGAATCTACTCGGCTTGATCTACTTCAGATTGGAGTTGCATGACAAGGCCATCGAGGTATATCGCGATTTGATCAATCGCTATCCGAAAGAAGAATCGTTACG
>JAFDKH010000424.1 GCA_019307065.1 Deltaproteobacteria bacterium | reverse complement strand
TCCTATGCAACCCTTGAGACTATGGGAGAGGATATTACCACCTGGCAAGGTTGGTGGGCTAAAGCTTACACCTACTTGCTTTTGCCTGAAGACGTCGATCTGGCATCTATTGAAGCTAAGATTCCGGATTTGCTTACGGTTCATCTGGGAGACAAGGCTGAGGAATATAAACTGGAACTACAACCTTTGCAGTCGATTTACTTGAATCCAGACCTAAGCAACGAACTTGACCCCAGAGGTTCAATGGAGACGATATATATTTTCTCAGGCATCGCCATGTTGCTTTTGGTAATAGCCTGCATGAACTATATCAATCTCACTACTGCTCGTATGGCTCATCGAACCAAAGAGGTTGGGATTCGCAAAATGTTTGGGGCCGGAAGATGGCAGTTGGCGCATCAATTTTTAGCTGAGTCCGTCATTATGGTCACTATGGCTATGGCGGCTGGATTGGTGTTTTTTGAATTAACTGTCCCGGCTCTTGAACAGTTTGCTGGCCGATCTCTCTCAATCGGTCTTATGGAAAGTCCGATAGTCTGGCTGGCCGGACCGAGTTTGATTCTTTTGGTAGGTCTGATATCAGGAAGCTACCCGGCAATTGTACTTTCCCGACTTCATCCCCAGGAGGTCTTAAAAAACAGGGCTATCGCGTCAACCGGTCGATTTAATCTAAGGCGTGTACTGGTTGCGTTTCAGGCAACTTGCGCGATCATCCTCATGTGTCTCACTTTTGGCATCAACGAGCAGATTGAATTTGCAGGGGCGGCTGACCTGGGATTTAGTCACGAGAATATCCTTTTGTATGAATTCCCCGACAAAGCATCCAATGAGAAAAAAGTCCTGTTCAAAAATGAACTCAGCCGTCATGGGCTTTCCAACCTTACTCTGGCCTCGGCGGTCCCCGGCGAGAATAGGACAAACCTGCGGTCACTTCATCCTGAGAGCTACGACGAAGACAAGAAAGTAATGTTTAATTATTTTGGTGGAGACAAAGATTACGTCAAAACGCTTAAACTAGAACTCGTTACCGGAGAGTCATGGGATAGCGAAGTGTATTCAGACGACGCCAACATGGTCTTGATCAACGAAACCGCGGTTAAAAGAATGGGTATCAAGGAGCCGATTGGATTCCAGCTAATGAGTTCCACTAACAACTACACGGTGATTGGTGTGGTGAAGGACTTTCACGCGCACCCTCTCACCTACGAGATACAGCCAACAGTGATTCTCTATCGAAGTGAAAAAGGGCGGGTGTTGGCCCTGGAATTGCCAGACGAGAATCAAGCACAAATGAAGTCACAAATTGCTTCAGTGTACGAAGAAGTATTCTCAGAAAAGGCGCCTGACGCGAAGTATCTCGATAACCTGATTGCCGAGCGTTATGATGATTTTCGCAAGTTGATGTATTTGTTTTCCGTCTTCTCCGCAGTGGGTGTGTTCATTGCCTGCCTGGGTCTTTTGGGGTTGTCCGCTTTTGCGGCTGAGAGGCGAACCAAGGAAATAGGCGTTCGCAAAGTGATCGGTGCCTCTGTCCGGCAATTGGTCTTTTTGATGACCCGGGAGTTTGTGATTCTAGTGGCTCTGTCCAGTCTGGTTGCCTGGCCGCTGGCCTATTATTTTCTGACTGGATGGTTGGAAAATTTCGCGTACCGCGTTGAACTGAATGGCTGGCTGTTTTTGCTCCCGACTATGATTGCTATCGTGGTGGCAACCGTAACGGTCGGATCGCAGACTCTCAGAGCGGCTCGATCGAATCCGATAAAAGCACTTCGTTCGGAATAGGGGGCGAGGCCCCTTCTGTTAAGTTTGGCGGAGTGGCGCGCTCGCTGGCCATGGCCGAGGCGGGCATTGCTTTTCGGGCTACGTCAGATTTGGACATTGTCTTAATCGTAGAGGCCCAAACTGATGATTTTGTGAAAGCACTTTGGGAGTTCGTCAGGTCAGGAGAATACGATTGTACGTCTTCAGACAAAGTGGACAGGTTGTGTTGAAAGTTAAGACACAGCTTGTCTTTTGGCAATTGATTTTGGGTATTCTTGTTTCCTCTGTTTCATCGTTCGATTCTTGATCCTCCTTCTCTCCACCAGTAAAGTTTGGCAGGTCTTTCCGAGTGTACGGTGTCAAGATATACCTCCGGTGTAAAGGATGTCATGAAACAACCTGTAAACTATCTCATGATACTATACACTTTCCGAGACCTGCCAAAACATCCGATATTCCCACTCCCCGCTTTCAGTCCCGCACCTTGATTTTGGAACCATGGTCCCCCTCGACGTCATTAACGTGTGTCTGCAAGAGGCTTGTCCGGGAGATTCCAAAACTGTATATTGCAGCGTTAAATTGTGCCTGCGAAAGTGGCGGAGCTGGTAGTCGAGCTGGATTTTGGAACGAAAGATGAC
>JAFDKH010000423.1 GCA_019307065.1 Deltaproteobacteria bacterium | reverse complement strand
CACACCTGCCTAACCCACCGGAAATAAAGCGCATTTCTGATCTATCTTTTTTCCTGCCGTAATCCGCATGCTGTGTATGATATGAATGATATCGCATACTTACGCATGGTACGGATGGTACGGTATGAAAAGGGTAGACTATTGGTAGATTTTTATATCCTATAATGAATAGGATTTTAACGGAAGTGCCGAGAGGCATTGCCGTTAAAAGTTGATTGCACGAAGCGGCGGGCAAGAGCCGAAGAGAAGGGGACGGGCTATGGGGATTCTAAAGGTCGGCGGTTCGTGTGGAAGGCAAAGGTAGGGGTATTTGGAAAGAGGTTTGGCGTATTTTGGTACGAATATGGCACCTGTTGTGATGGAATCGACGAGCGGGCAGACCGGTGCCGTATGGTTTGGGACAACCGTTGACAGAACAAGCCCAACATAGAGAGCGGGCAACCGGAGCTCGCGGTGGCTCAGGTCATGAGGAGTCAAGCCGGGGAGCGGGGACTGAGGCGACGTTGGATGAAACAGGGGTCGGCTGATTTTCGAAAGGGACGGGTCGCATGGTTCCTTTGCGACAGAAAGGACACCTGGCGACATCGATGTCTGCCAGACGCAGGAACAATTCACGTATAGAGGTTTCTGGAATGATGACGGGATGAGGGGGTAGGTCGAAGAGTTGACGCAAGATACGGAGGTTGTGTTTTTTAGAACGATTGGCAAGAAATCCGTAATGACGGATACGCATGAAGTTTTCCGGAAGGACATGCAAGAGGAAGCGACGGATGAACTCGGATGCTTCCAGGGTCATGCGTTTGGATTTGTTTCCATCTCTTCGGTCTCTGTACGTGAAGGAGACGGCGCCGTTTTCGACGTTTCGGATTCGCGTGTTTGAGATGGCCACGCGGTGTGTGTATCGGCCCAGATAATCCAGGACCTGTTCGGGGCCTGCGAAGGGTTTCTTGGAGAAGACGACCCAGGGGGATTTCCACAATTGACCGATCAGATCGCTGAAGACCGCCGGGTTTTCCAGGCTTGAGGTGTTGCCCGGGAACCGGAGGCGACCCTTGTCGAAGTCTTGCTGAAGCGCCTCGATGAATTTACCCCGGAAGACCTTGGACAGGGCCATAACGGGAAAGAGAAAACCGGGATGGGAGGGGGCCCACCGGTTCGGATCGGAAGCCAGAGCCCCGGCGGGCACGAGGACGTGCAGATGAAAATGGTCCATCAAGCGTTGGTTCCAGGTGTGTAGCACGGCGATGAACCCGAGTTTACCTTCCAAGCCGTTCTTCTTGTTCTCGCCGAATTCGTGAAGGGTGTGTGCGGTGGAGTGGAAGAGCAGGTCAAACATGCGTTTTTTGTTGCACAGGACGATGGGGTTGAGAAGGTGTGGCAGGGTGAAGACGTTGTGAAAGTAGCCCACGGGAAGCAGTTCGGCTTTACGCGCCTCGAGCCACCGGAGTTTGGATGAGGTTTGGCATTTCGGGCAGTGGCGATTTCGACAGGAGTTGTAGGCGTTCTGCCGGGCGCCGCAGCAATCGCATTCTTCCACGTGACCGCCGAGGGCGTCGGTACGACAGGCCATGATGTCCCGGACCACTTTCTCGTGTGAGGCGGGCAAGGGGTAGCGTTGTCGGTAATCGTCGATATAGAGGTGCAAGATATCGGCGACTTCCCACTGGGGTTTGGGCAAATGTTCATTTGTGTCGATGTTGTATGCAGGTTCCATGATGCGATCCCTCCTTCAATGCGGCAAGTTCCGGGGTGGAAGTTGAAGGAGATCCAGTGGGGACTGGGTCCGGGAGAGCTTTTTCCGGCTCACCTGCAAGTAGATGCTGGTGGATCGGATGGAGCTGTGCCCCAGCAGGATCTGGATCGTGGGCAGATCGACGCCGGCTTCAAGAAGGTGTGTGGCAAAGGCATGCCTCAATGTATGGATGCCTCTACCTTTTTTGATGCCGGTTTTTTTCTTGGCTACCCAGTAGACTCTTTGTACGGTTCGGGAGCTCATGGGGGTTTGTTTTCCTGTTGCGGGAAACAGAAACGGTTCGGGTCGTTCGATCTTCCAATACTGGCGCAGTTCCTTGAGAAGACGTTGGGACAAAATGGTGTAGCGATCCCGATTGCCTTTTCCTTGTTCAACCCGAATCATCATCCGCTGACTGTCGATATCGCTCACTTTCAGCACGGTCAGTTCGCTTACCCGAAGGCCGGCTGCATAGGCTGTCATCAGCATGAGGCGATGTTTGGGATTCTCGGTGACCGCGAACAGCCGTTCCAGTTCCTGTGCACTGAGGATTTCCGGAAGCTGTTTCTTCTTCTTTCTTGGTGGAATCCACAAAGCCATCGCCGGGTTGTCCAAGGTAACCCCGAAAAAAAACCGGAGGGCCGAGGCCGCCTGGTTGCAGGTGCTCCAAGCCAGCTGCCTCTTCTCCTGAAGATTCAGCAGATAGCTTTGGACCTCCTCTTGGGAAATCAGCTCTGGAGAGCGGTGCAAATGCTTCGCAAGGCCTTTCACGGCATACACGTAGGCCTCCTGCGTACGTTCAGAAAAACCGCGAACCTTCATGTCGTTGATCATCTTTTGCCGAAGCGGTGTCATGATGGACCTCCTCTGATGTGGGGTTTTGGAATGAAAACACCATCTATTGAGGAGATCGTTCAAAAGGGAGGAATTGGTTAGATCAGAGAAGACTACCGAGCACGGGGGAGCTTGGAAACATCAGGAATGCCGACTCGAATGACCGAACTGCCGCGTAGCGGCTTCGTGCAA
>JAFDKH010000225.1 GCA_019307065.1 Deltaproteobacteria bacterium | reverse complement strand
ATCGAATCCGGCCTGCTTCTGTATCCCGGGCAGGAAGAAAACTTCTTTTTACTAATGATGGAGCCGCCCGAGCGGGTCGAGCCGCGCGATATTGTTCCGCGCGAGTACATTTTTATCATGGATGTTTCCGGCTCGATGCGTGGGTTTCCGATCGAGACCAGTAAACGGTTGATGCGTGCATTACTGGAGGACTTAGGCAGCGGCGATTATTTCAACTTGCTGCTATTCGCCGGGGGAAACTCGGTCTTGTCCGGACAGTCGCTGAGCGTAAGCGAAGCCAATATCAAACGAGCGCTCAGAATGGTTGATCGCCAGCGCGGTGGGGGCGGGACCGAACTATTGCCGGCTTTAAAGCGCGCTTTGAATTTGCCGCGCAAAGAAGGAGTTGCCCGCATCATTGTTGTTGCCACAGACGGCTATGTGCGCGTCGAGAAAGAGGCCTTCGAATTGATCCGCAGCAAGCTGGGCGACGCCAACCTGTTCACCTTTGGAATCGGTAGATCGGTAAACCGCTTTCTGATCGAAGGCATGGCCCGGGCCGGGCTGGGCGAACCTTTCGTGGTTCTAAAGTCGGTCGAGGCAAAAGCCAAGGCCGAGAAATTTCGACAATATGTATCGAGCCCGATCATGCAAAACATCACGGTTGACTTCGAAAACTTCGATGTCTACGACGTCGAGCCGCAAACCCTGCCCGATCTCTTCGCCCGCCGGCCGCTGTGCCTGTTCGGAAAATACCGCGGCGAACCTCAGGGCACTATTGTAGTCAACGGACAGTTGCCGGGTGAGAAGCTGCACGGTCGCCTGAATGTGGCCGAGGCCGATCGCTCGCGGGATAATTCAGCCCTGAGGCTGTTATGGGCCCGCCAGCGAATCACCTGGCTGAGTGATTTGAACAAACTGAAACGGGATGACGAAAGAATCGAGCAGATCGTTAACCTGGGACTCAAGTATCAGCTGATGACCGACTATACTTCTTTTGTGGCGATCGATTCCGCCATCCGCAGTGACGGTCGCAATCTGAAAACAGTCAAGCAACCCTTGCCACTGCCCATGAATGTTTCGAACAAGGCCGTCGGAAGGCGTGGAATTTTAGGCTTGTCTGGCCGCGGGTCCGGGGGCGGCGGAATGGGGACAATGGGTGCCTTGGGCAATTTAGGTACGCGAGGCCGCGGGGGCTTGGGCAGCGGTGCGTTATCGGATAGCTTGCGAGCTGGTAACGGGGCGCGCTACAAAGTAAGCGGCCTGGTGACACATCAGCCGTCGAGTGGTTTAGGCAAAGGCGGCCTGGCCGGCGCGAGGCCAATCGGCAAAGTGCTGTTTAAATCTCCCAAGAAAAAAATAAAAGTTGTAGGTAAACTCAGCCGCGAGGCAATTCGCAAGGTGATCAGAAAACATATAAAACAAATTCAGTACTGTTACGAAAAAGAGCTTTTGAAAAAGCCCAACCTGAGTGGCAAGTTTGTCGTCCAATTCACTATCGGTGTCAACGGCAAGGTAAGCAAAGTCAAGATCAAGTCGAGTACGCTGAACTCCCCGCAGGTCGAGGCCTGCGTGGCGCGCTCTATAAAGCGCTGGGTTTTTCCCAAGCCAAAGGGCGGATCGGTCAAGGTAACTTACCCCTTCATTTTTAATTCGAAGGGATTCTAGAGCAAGAACAAGCACTTGTGATACTAGGTTTCTAATTGACAGCGGCCCCCTTGATTGGTACAGTGGTTCAACCAATTACGGGAGGCAGTCGAGATGAAAGCTATTCGGGCGCCGCGCACGGCGGATTTAGTGGCTAGCTGGCTACGCGATCAAATCTTCGAAGGCAAGATCAAGGCCGGCGAGTTGCTACCCTCTGAAAGAAAACTGGCCGAAATTTTCAAGATCAATCGCCATACTCTGCGCTCGGCCTTAGCGCACCTTGAGGCCGAGGGATTGGTACGTGCCCGCCAGGGCGAAGGCGTTCGGGTGCTCGATTATCGCAAGTCAGGCGGCCTGGAGATGATTGCCAATCTACCCAAGGAACACCAGAACGACATTTTGGCCCAGATCCTCGAGTTGCGCCGGGCTGTGGCGATCGAAGCGATTGCCTTGGCCTGCCTGCGCGCGACCACCGAGCAAATCGACGAAATGCTCGTGCTGGCCGCTTTGCAAGAGGACGAGACCGACACAATTGATTACATGAAACGAGATTTGGAATTTGCCCGGCTGGTTTTACGCGCGGCCGACAACCTGCCAATGGAGTTGCTGTTCAACTCGGTTGATCGGTTCTATCGCGCCCGGCCCGACATCGCCCGGCACAGGTTCGATAACTTAGAAGAAACCCGCGGCACATACAACCTGGTCGTCGAATTGATTAGTCGGCGCGATCCGGCCGTCGCTCGGGATGTAGTCAAGGCGGCCCTCGAATACGTAGACGCCAAGACTCTCGAAAAGAGAGGTCTGCGCAAAAAGCGCAGAAGAAACTCTGCCCGCGAACGGACCCAGACAGAATCCAGCCCGCTGGCCATTAGCTGAAGAAATTTATAAAATCGTCAATATACTTATAAGTACCCCGCCGCCGGCCAAATCAAACAAAAATAATTAGGTTTGCTTTCAAAACTCCTGCAGTTCAATAATGGTTCCATGAAACGAATTCCCAATTGGCTCGGTGCGATGTTTTCAATGCTGATAATTTGCCTGCTCGGCGCGTCTGGTTGTTCCTCTGGAGAGATAAACCAATCCGACGCGGGGCCGGACGCTCAGATCGACGCAGGCGGTGACGAAGGCGTCGACGCCGGGGACGACGCTGGAGTTGATGCCGGGGACGACGGCGGAGTCGATGCCGGGCAGGATGCCGGTCAAGATGCGGGCGACGATGACACCGCGCCGTTTGAGATCGACGGCGTCATCCGCCTGAACCACTTCGGCTGGCGAACGACGGACCGCAAAGTCGCCATCGTTTTGGGATACCCCAACCAGAGCTGGGAGCTGCGCAGTTCTGGCGATAACGGTCTGGTTGCCAGCTATCAGTCTTCGGGTCTCTCCAGCGACGAGGACTCGAACGATCAAGTCTCGACGGTGGACTTTTCGGCCCATACCCAGCCGGGCGACTACTACCTGGCTCTGCCCGCCCAGGACATCCGCTCCTACGATTTCAGGATCGCCGACGATGTCTACAACCTGGTCGGCGCGGTGGCGATGAAGTCGTTCTACTTCCAGCGCTGCAATCACGATCGCGCTTTACCTTATGCCGGCGACGCGCTGGCGGGTCATTTAGGCCGGGGAGCCGAGTGGGTCGACGGCGCCTGTCACTTAGAAGACTTGCAGGTCGGGCCCGGGCCGGGCAGCACCGATCTCGGCCAGCTGGATCTGCGCGGCGGTTGGCACGACGCCGGCGATTATCAAAAGACACTTTGGGGCCGGGGACTGCCTGAAATGCTCTGGGCCTACGAGCTGAATCCGACTGCCTGGCCCGACGATCAACTCAACATTCCCGAATCCGGCAACGGCCTGTCCGACCTGCTGGACGAACTGGCCTGGGAGCTGGATTTCTACCTGCGTTTGCAGCGGCCCGACGGCCACTTCATGAGTTCGGTCAAAGGCCGTGACGCAAGCGTCATGTCGCCCGCCTCGGCCTCGGACGAAAATAGGGTCTACTTCGACTGCACCTCCCCCAGCGGCAACGGTTGGTCGGGCGGCGGGGTCACCCTGGTGGCCGCCAGCTCAAATGCGATCTTGTCGTTGGCCCATGCAGCGATAGTTTTTCGCGCGGCCGGCGCGCAGACAAAAGGCGATGCCTATGCCCAGGCCGCCATCGACGGTTGGGCCTGGCTCAACAATGCCAGTACTTCAGACGATCGCGAAAGACGCCTGAAGACCGCCGCAGCCGCCGCGGTCTACCGGCTGGACTCCAACCAGGCCTCCGCCCTGGCACACGCCGAAGGTTTCGGCTGGGCCTCTTGGGACGACCTGTTGCCCTTCAATGCCACCCCTGCAGAGGCGATCATCGGCACCGGCGCATGGCACTTGTTGGCCAACCCGGCCGTGGCACAGCCGCTAAAGGATACAGTTGGCGCGGCCGCCCAACAGGTCTATGTGGACCGCGCTTTTACACAAGCTGGGGCCTATGGCGGTATGTTCGGTGGACCGGGCGACGGTTGGGACTGGTCGTGGGGCTCGAACCGGGCCCAGTCGTCCTACGGAGCACACCTGATGATGTGCGCCCACTTCGGACTGTTGAGCGGACACAGCGCGCAGGAACTGCGCGATCAGGCCCAGAAGTATCTGCACTTCATCCTGGGACTGAACCCGCTCAACATGGTTTACCTGAGCAACATGGCCGCTTACGGCGGGGAGCATTCGTCCTTCCAGATCTATCACGCCTGGTTCTCCTATTTTGGCAACGACGGCGACAACGGCAACCCGCTCTATAACGGCAAACCCGGCGGCGTCGAAGAGCCGCTGTATCCCTACTATCCGGATGACGATGCGCTGAGCACCCATGGCCCGGCCCCCGGGCTTTTAGTGGGCGGCCCCAACTTCTACTACGGCTGCTCCTACGATATTCCCAACCGGCAGAACCCGCCTTACGCCTATCGCGACTTCTCCACCAGCTGCGACTGGGACGGCAATCAATGTTTGGCCTGCGCCTGGGAGATCACTGAACCAATGGCCGCCTACCAGGGACCTTTCGTGTTGCTGGTTTCGTTTTTCATGGACCAGAACTAGGGCTCGGTTAATAGACCGTTATCTTGGCTTTTTCACCAATCGAGTCCCCGGGCCAGGATCTGATAGTAGTTATTGTTGTCCATGTCGTCCTGCCAGGCGATCACGAAATTTCCGTCGGAATCCATGGCAATGTTCGGTTTGAGTTGCTGGCCATTACTGTCTCCGTTCACAGTCAAGTAAGGGATCTGCTCGGCCCCGTTTGAGCCGAACCCACGGGCCAGGACCTGAAACCAGCCGTTATCGTCCATGTCATCTTCCCAGGTCACCGCGAAGCCGCCGCTCGAACTCAGGGAAATTGCCGGAGCCAGCTGCTGACCGCCGGTGATTGTGTTGACCGTGATATCAGTAAACCTCTCGAGGCCGTTTGAATCGAACCCGCGGGCTAAGATATCGTAGTTCCCGCTTCCATCGGAGCTGTCCGAATCATCCTCCCAGGCAACCACGAAGCTCCCGTTCGGAGCCATGCCCACGACTGGATTTCGTTGCCGACCGCTGCTTACGCTGTTGACGGTCATCCGGTCGAATTTCTGGGCTCCGGCTGCGTTGAACCCGCGAGCGTAAATTTGGCCTATCTCGTTTTCGTCGTTGTCGTCACGCCAGACAACCACGAAATTTCCGTTGGAATCCATGGCCACTGAGGGAGCGTTCTGCGGGCCGGCAGTAATGTCGTTGACGACTATGTCATGAAATTTCTCGGTGCCGTCGGGATGGAATCCGCGGGCAAAGATATCGTAGTTACCGCTTCCGTCAGAGCTGTCCGAATCGTCTTCCCAGACGACCACGAAGCTCCCGTCCGGGGTCATGGCCACGGCTGGATTCCGCTGCCGGCCGTCGCCTTCGCTGTTGACGGTCATCAGGCTGAAGTTCTGGCTTCCGGCGGAGTCGAACCCGCGGGCGTAGATCTGGCCTATATCGTTTTCGTCGTTGTCATCACGCCAGACAACCACGAAATTTCCGCCGGAATCCATGGCCACCGACGGAGTGTTCTGCTGGCCTCTGGTTACACTTCCGTTCACGGTGATATCATGGAAACCCTCGCAGCCACCGGGCTGGAATCCCCTGGCGACGATGTCATAGTTTCCGGGACCATCGGAGCTATCGGAATCGTCTTCCCAGACCACCACGAAATCGCCGGTCGGGTTCATGGCCGCGGACGGCTTGAGCTGATCGCCGGCGCCCCTGCTGTTGACGGTTCGGTCGTTGAATTTCTTGCTGTTCAAGTCATCGTATTCGTACTGAGCCAGAGGAGCTGTCAGGTTGTAGTCGAAGGAAAAATTATGGTCTAGCCCGGAGGGATCCTGGTCATATTCATTGTGGCCATTAACGTTTACCTGGCTGCAGAAAAGCGTCTCGGCCCCTTGCGGGAAGATGCTTTGATTGCCCGTCTCGACCGTGTGCGTCCGGGCGTAGATCTTGTTCTCCTGGGGAGCGAAGACCAGCCTGCGCAGCCAGCCGTTTCCCGTGCTGGTTCCCACCCAGCAATGGTTGTCGCAGGCACCGCCACTGCAGGCGGCCTCGAATTGATAGTCGGCCAACATCTGATGCACGCTGTTGCCGTTGTTACCCGGTCGTACGACATATTCCGAGTCGCCGACGTGACCGCAGACTACCATGAAAACGTTACTGTGCCTGCTGGCCAACTCATCCCAAACCGTCAGCCCGGAGCCGCCGGGTATGTCGTAGTAGTCGGCGCAGCTCATGGCATAGTTGCCGTTGTGGGTCAGATAGCAATGGGTGGCGATGATTACCCGCCGATCGGGAAAAGAACTGATCAGATTGTTGGCCCAACACAACGCATTTTTACTTGGGGCATACTCGACGCTGAGCACCAGGAACTTCATCGGCCCGATTTCGAAGAGGGTGTAGTTGTTGTCGTTCCGGCTTCCGTATGAGCCTCCGTACCATGGCCTTCCCTGGAACCTTTCCGGTCCGAAATAGTCGTTGAATTTCGTCTGGCTTTTCAAAAAAGGATCTTGCGGGAAATAGTCATGGTTGCCGGGCACCACGCTGTAGGGAACATCGGCCGAGTCGAGGATAGCATGGGCCTGGTCGGCAATGTTCCACTCCGCGACTAGATTATGATTGGTGATATCACCAAGGTGAATCACGAACTTGATATTGAATTCGTCTTGTTTGTCTACTATCCATTGCATCTGCTTGTAGTAGGTATTGTCGGCGTTGTCGGACATCCTGTCCGTGTAGTACTGGGTGTCCGGAATCAGGATGATCGAAAACTCGTCACAGTAATCCCCGCAGCCGTCGTCGTCAGACTCCGGCATTCCATCGCCGTCAGACTCCGGCATTCCATCGCCGTCGGACTCCGGCATTCCATCGCCGTCGGACTCCGGCATTCCATCGCCGTCGGACTCGGTCATCCCGTCGCCGTCGGGCTCGGTCATCCCGTCGCCGTCGGGCTCCGTCATCCCGTCACTGTCGGGCTCCGTCATCCCGTCGCCGTCGGGCTGTCCGACGGTCCCCCCTCCGCAGGAGGTGCCTATAAACGCCAACAGCAGTATTCCGAGGGCAAACGACACCTTGATATGTTTTATGGACATATGAACTCCCTGGAACAGATATTATCGAACATACAAAACAGCCCACCTGTTTGGAGCCTTCTTCCCGATCGGGCTACGGGAGGCACACATCGCCCGCAGGGGTGCCTGAATTGAGGCAGGTGAGTTCTTTCGGACACCTGGCTTCCCCCGCCTGGCACCAGCCCTGGGAACATTCGCTTGGGTCGCAGGCAAAAATGCAGGTATCCGAGGCGCAGCAGAGGCCGCTCTGGGGATACGGACCATAGGGTAGGACGTAGCAAGTGAGGCCTTCCGTGCATTGTCCCAGATCGCAGTTCTCGGCATCGGGTGTGCAGCAAGCCTCGTGAACGTCCTTTCCCTCACCGTTACCCGCGCAGCCAGCCGCGCCTAGCGCCAGCGAAAGCACCAGCATCCACGTTCGGATCATGGCCCCTTTCTCCATTATCCGTTCATCCAACTTGGGCATATTACTATGAATGGACGATGGTGTCTAACCCCAACCCTCATGACAAAGAGGGTCGTATTCATAACCAACCCTATCGACGTGCCACATGATTCGTGGTACGGGTGTCCGATATTCGAACAGGGGTGTCCGGATATCGGACACGGCTTTTTCGAAAACGAGGCTAATTGGCTAATCTGTCATCTATTGCTAACTGACAATTACTTTGTTTTCAGTGAGATGGGTTGCACTGGTTGAATCGGTAGTTTTTTGGCAGACCTTTTGCTTATATCTTCCACATCATGGGTAGACCACTGCGATACATGTCGAAACCAGACATGACCTTCGAAATTACCACCCGCGCCATTCAAGGCCGGTTGCTTCTACGCCCATCCAGGGAGCTAAACGATATCATTCTCGGCATTCTCGGGCGTGCCTTGACTCTCTACCCCGTTCTTCTCCACCTGGTTGTGGTCGCTTCGAATCATATTCATTTGATTGTCACCACCCAAAACGTAAAATTGCTTTCAGATTTCATGCGTTACTTCAACAGCAACCTGGCTCGTGAGGCCGGG
>JAFDKH010000059.1 GCA_019307065.1 Deltaproteobacteria bacterium | reverse complement strand
GCGAGACACCCTCCCAATAGTGAGCGGGAACGTTGCAGGTCACGTTGTGGCTGTCAAAAGTCCAGGCCGAGGTGTCTTGAGCCGGGAGACAAACCCAACAGTGATCGGCGTTATCAAAAGTTCCCGCAACAAAGCAAGCGCCGTCTATCAGGCAGCGATCCGGCGTGCAACTCCCGGAGCAGCACGCCTCGCCTTGTGCGCAGCACACTTCGTTACAGACGGCATACTCGCAATCGGATTCACACTGGCCGTCGATCGTGCAATGTTCGAGCAGGCCACAATCCTCACAAAAGATGTCATTGCCGCAACCGTCGTCGTAAGGACCGCCGCATTCTTTGGAGAGATCTGCGCAGTCCTTGGGTTGGCAGGTCCCCTCGCATTGACAGCTGGTTGCGTTGCAAATCTGGCTGGTCGCGGGGCAGGTGTCAGGACACTGGCCTTGACAGCCATCATCGCCGCAACACTTGTCTGTGCATTCAGGTATGCACGTCTCGCATTGACCGCTAGTTTCGTTGCAAGTATCAGCGCCGCTGCAGCCCGGGGCGCAGGTGCCGTTGCAACCATCGGAGCCACACTCTCTGTTGTCACAATCAGGGACACAAGCACACTCGCATTCTTCCCAGCCGCTTCCGTCGTCCTTGCAGGTTTGCAGTCCTTGCCAGTCTGAAGAACAATTACACTCACGCCGTTGTCCCGGCTCGCAAACGTTACCATTTGAAGAACTGCAAGAAATAAAAAGCAAAGATATCATGCACCCAATAAAAGCTCTCATGTCTATCTCTCCCTATCGGTGTCTTTTTGCCACCAGGCCAGGGCGGCGACCAGCCGGTCGAGGGCCGGAACACCGCCGCGTTCGAGATCGCCCGCACTTCCGTCCCAGACGATGCGGCCACCTTCTAACAAGATTACCCGCTCGGCCACCCGCCTGGCTTCTTGCGGATCGTGAGTGACATGTAGCAGAGCAAAACCGATTTTTTCGTGGAAGGCAAGCACCAAGTCGAGCATCTCCCGCCTAAGCGGCAGATCAAGAGAGGTGAACGGTTCGTCAAGGAGCAGGCAGCGCGGCCGGCAGGCCAGTGCACGGGCCAGGGCCAGGCGCTGGCGCTCGCCACCCGAGAGCTCGGCCGGCCTGGCGCGCTCGCGGCCTTTCAGGCCGACGGCGTCGATCCACTCGGCCAACTCACTTGGGCTTGTCCCGGGCTTGGCTACAAAACTCAGGTGCCGGCGGACGCTCATGTGGGGCCACAAGGCCAGGTCTTGAAAAACCATGGCCAACTCGCGCTCGTGGGGTTTTTGCCTGATACCGTCGGACTCGCTGGCCACCCGGCCGGAAAGTATGACGCGTCCCTTGTCCACTCTCTCGGTTAACCCGGCCACCACGCGCAATAAAGTCGTCTTGCCGCTGCCCGAGGCTCCTAAGACGGCCACTCGTTCTGAGCTGCCGACCTCCAAGCTGATCGAGTCCAGGATCCGGTTCGAACCAATGATTACACCGACGTCATCGAGCACGATGGATGCGGTTTCATTTTCGTTCAACAAAACCTCCTTTGAAGCCGCGCGCTCATAGAAAGGAGCCCGAGCGCAAGCGCTGTCACGATTACCTGCAGGCCGGCCGTTGCGGCGGTTAGCCCCGCAGGCGCGTTAGCCTCCAGGGTCAAAGCTCTTACCGGCAGACACTCGCCGCCCGGGGGATAGAAGATGATCGTGGTGTCCATGTCGCGTTGCACGAGCAGGAAACCCAGCGTCCAGGCCGTGGCGATGATGGGCAGACTGGCCGGAATGATCACAAAGACCAGCCTGCGTAACAGAGATCCCTGGTGGATCCGGGCGGCCTCCAGCCAGGTGTCGGGCAGGCGGTCGAACCCCAACTTGGCGGTTCGCACGATCGGGTAGAGGTAGCGGGCCAGCAGGCCCAGGAGCACAATGCCGATGCCTTGGTAGATCCACTGGGTGGCCGGTTGGTTCCAGGCGATCACCAGTCCCAGCCCGAGCACCACCGCAGGAAGTGTAAGCCCGACCAACAACGGCAGGCTCACGAAATGCCCAACCTTAGGGTTACGCGACCAGAGGTAGCCCGCCGGCACGGCAATGCCGAGCATGCAAGTCGCCCCCAGGGTTGCGTAGAGCAGGCTGTTTCCAAGGGCATTCCCGGCGGCCGTCATCCCGGTAACCCCGCCGCCTGGGCCGAAGAAACCCCGGATCACGAGCGAGCCGATCGGTAACATACCCAGGGTTGCTACCAAAACGAGCAACGTCGCAGCTCCGAGACGTTGAGAGCCTTGCAGCCAGTTTGTGGCGCCTGCGTCCCGCAGACCGAGGGCTGCATGACCCCGGCGCTCGGTCAGGTAGCAGACCGCCGCGACGGCGACGGCCACGAAAACAAGCGGCCAGGCCCGGGCCAGCGCATCGAAGGGCAAGAACGACAGGTCCGCCAGCCGATTGAACACCGTACTGGCGTAGACCGGTACCCTGAGAAATTGCCCAACCGCCACCTCGCCGAGCGCCAGAACGAAAACCAACAGCCCAGCCAGGGTGATGCCGGGCAGGCAAAGCGGGTAAACGATCCGGGCCAAAACGGACCCAGTCGGCCGGCCGAGTCGGGCGGCCTCGATAGCGGACGCATCGATGCTCCTGGCGAAAGCCCAGGTGAGCAGGCTTACCACCGGAGTCAGAGCGATCGTCATGACCAGGACAAAGCCCGCCTTAGAATACAGGATGCCGCTCATCCAAATACCGGCACCTTCAGTAAACATTTGCCCGAAAGAACCCGTCTGGCCGGCGAGCCCGGCCCAGCCCAGTGCGCCGAGGTAGGGAGGCAGGCAGAGTGGCAATACGTGCAAAAGGGCCAGCAGGCGGACTGTGCGGCTGCGGCTGGAGGCCAGCAGTAAACCGATCGGGACTCCCAGGAGCATCGTCGCGACAGTCACACTCAGGGCCAGGCCGAGGCTTCCGACTAACAGCCCGCGCAGGTGAGGTTCGCTGAAAGAAGCCCACAAGGATTCCGGATCCGCGCTGGTTGTGTCCATTTCGCCGAACAGCAGGGCAGCTAGTGGAACGAGCACCAGCACCAGACCGGTCACGAAGACTGCGGCGAGGCCTGCTGTGGACCCCGGGTTCCTGACGCCTACATTCATCGGACCCTCATTTTGCTGCTTTGTTCGCGGCCTCGAACGGCTTCCCCTCCGCCCAGTCGCGCAGCAGCGGGTGAATCCTCTCCATCACTCTAGCGATTTTCGAGTAGTCCACCTTCATGACTTTAAATGTGTCCGCTGTTCGCACGTGGGCGGGAACCAAAACGTCCTTGCGGAGCGGCAACTGCGCACAGGGGGCATGCGCCAGCTTGCGCTCGGTTTCTTTTGATGCCAGGTAATCGAGGAGCTGCTTGCCCTCGGCCATATGCGGCCCGTCCCGGATCAGCACCGCAGTGGTGGGCATCAGCAGGGTGCCCATCCCATCCATATCGGGGTAGATCACTTCGACCGGCGCGCCCGCTTTTACTGCTACGGCAGCGTCGTCGGTGTCGGTCAGCCCCCAGGCCACTTCGCCGGTGCTGACCAGGCGCTTGACTTCGCCGTTGGAGCTGGCTACCCGAACCTGGTTGTGCCTGAGGCCTGCCAGGAATTTTTTTGCCTTGGCGTCGCCCCAAGCATCGAACAGGGCGGCCAGGTGCATGGTTGTGGTGCCGAAGGCTGGATTGGCGATGGCCGCCTGTCCACGCCAGCGAGGATCGAGCAGATCTTCGATACCCGTAGGCTTGGGTCCCTGTCCAACTTGCTTACGGTTGATCAAGATCACCCGCGCTCGGGCCGAGAAGCCAACCCAGCGGCCCTGGGCATCTTTAAACGCGGCGGGAATATCGGCCGCCGTGGATGGCACATAGGCCTCTACGAGATTGCGGCGCACCAGTACCTGGGAACGAACAGGATCATTGGACCAGAACACATCGGCTTGGGGATTGCTCGACTCGGCCAGGAGGCGATTGAGCAGGCCGGTGGATTTGGTTTCCTCGGTGTCGAAGACCGCGCGAACCTGGATGCCGGTTTCACTCTCGAAATCCTTGAGTACGGGTTCTGCGAAGACCTGGTCGACCGAGGTATAGATCACCACTTCCGAAGATTTTTTATTACAGCCGGCGACGGCCAGCGAGAGCACGCAGACCGTTAGACATATCTGGAGGATCCTTGCGGTCACTTCGGCAGACCCGCTGTGAGATCGTCGAACAGGGTCTGACCGTCCGCCTTGACCCACAGGCCCACCTTGCCGGCCTCTTTGAATGTCTTGTCGCTGACCACCAGCAGCTTTTTGCCGTCCAGGTAACACTCGATATTTGCACTCCGCATCACCACCCGGATAGTGTGCCAGACTTTCGAATCCAGTCTCGTCCTGGCGGACTTGAGCTGCCGGCGCTGCCCGTTTTTAACGTAGTAGACCCGGAAGTTGTCCTCCAGCGGATTCCAACGCGCGATGTAGTAGTTGTTCTCATCTCGGGCCCGCCAGACCGGCCCGCCGCCCTGATCGACCACGCCCCGGACGGCCTTGACCTTGACCGAGATGTCTACGTCTTCGAAGCTCGACTTGGTAACCAGGGCCAGGTTGTATGTCCGGCCGCGGTTTTTGTTAGCGGTGATTCCGAAGGCATTCGGTTTGCTCGGCGCATCGGGCGCCGCGACTACTTCCCAGCGGGCAGGCTCGCCCTTGGCGTTGGTTGCTTTGATGGTTACGCCAGGTGGAACCTCTTTGAGCTTGTCTTTGTCGAAGCGCAATTCCACTGCGGCCCCGGCGGCCGCGTCTGACTTCTTGTCATCGGCCGTTGCAGATGCCGCGAAAACACAGAATATGAAAGACAAAAGCCAGGCTGCCCACAACAAATCTTTGAGTTTCATGCCACGACCTCCTTCGTTTTTGCCTATTTAGGCAAGTTGTTTCATATACCACCAAGGGGTCGTTGCACAAGATTGGCAGGTTTCTAGACAGCCTGCGGGTATTGGAGGCCAGACTCAACAGAAAGCTAGTCGTCGAAAAACTCCAGGTAGCGGCTGTAACCTTGTTTTTCCAAGGTTTCCTTGGGTACGAACTTCAAGGCCGCGGAGTTGATGCAGTAGCGCATACCGGTCGGGGCCGGGCCGTCTTCGAAGAGGTGGCCCAGGTGGCTGTCGGCTTGCTGGCTGCGCACTTCGGTGCGGGCCATGCCGCGGCTCGTGTCCTTTTTCTCGAATACGTTTCCGGGCTCTAGCGGTCGCGTGAAAGACGGCCAACCGGAGCCCGAGTCGAATTTGTCGGTCGAGGAGAAGAGCGCCTCGCCGGAGACCACGTCCACGTAGATGCCCTCTTTGTGCAAGTTCCAATACAAGTTTTTGAATGCCGGCTCGGTGGCGTCATTCTGGGTTACCTGGTACTGGAGCGGGGTGAGCCGATTGGTCAGGTCGTTGTCGAAGCGCTCCCAGACCTGCTGGATGAATCCCTCGCGACCGCTGCCTATGCGATAGGTTTTATAGCGGACTGCGTTCTTTTTGTAGTAGTCGTGGTGGTAGTCCTCGGCCGGGTAAAAGACCGTGTAGGCTTCGATGGCGGTGGCGATCGGCTTATCGAACAGGCCCGACTCGGCCCAGGAATTTTTGGATTGCCTAGCCATTTGGCGCTGGTTCTCGTCGTGGTAGAGGATGGTCGTTTGGTACTGTGGGCCGCGGTCGGCGAATTGGCCGCCCGGGTCGGTCGGATCGATCTGGCGCCAGAAGACGTCTAGTAGTTCCCGGAAAGAGACCTGCTCGGGGTCGAAGACGATCTGTACGGCTTCGAGGTGGCTGGTTTTTCCCGAGGCGACCTGCTCGTAGGTCGGGTTCTCCTGCTCGCCTCCCGTGTAGCCGGGTGTGACCGAGATTACCCCGTTGAGTTTTTCGAACGGCGGCTCCATGCACCAGAAGCAACCGCCGGCGAACGTGGCCGTATCGGTTTTAGGCTCATTGGCCATGGCCAAACCTCCTGCAAGAAACAGGAATACCGCTAGATAGCTAAGTAAGTTCCTCATGACATCTAACAATCTGGGGACGGTTGCCTGAATGTAAAGGCGTGGATGGGAATCTCGGGAACGAATCTCGGCGATCAGACTTTATGTTTTATTGGTCCCTTCTCTTTGCAGGAAGTCATCCACAGCCGCACGAACCGTACCAGTCACATCCTCTACGACCCGAATACCTCCAGCTTGCAATACTTGTTTAGCATTGGGTCCCACCTTGCCGGTGAGAACTACTTCTGCTCCTGTATCGGCGATTAGTTTTGCAGTCAGCGGGCCGACACCGTGCTCATTGAGAGTATTGGAGTTGAAGACCAACTCGATTTTCATGTTGCTGGTGTCTACAACAACATAGTAGGGAGCTCGACCAAAACGCGGTTCTACCTCACTTTGGATCGAACCACCTGTGGCTGATACGGCAACTTTCATATTTTCTCCTGATGATAAGCCAGATAAAGATCTACTAACGGACATTGCCGGCCGGGACATCTGCCTTGCCAGACTTTAATTTCGTTATCCGTGCTCGCACTTCGTCTAGGTCAAACCCGTAACGGCGCTTGAGTCGTCCAAGGCGCTCATCCTGCGATACACTATTTGGCAAGCCAATCAAACTTTTTAATTTGTTTACCGGTAGGCCAGCCTTTTTAGCGACCTCCTTTAAAGTCATGTACCCTCTGATATTCTCGTAGCTGCTCTCAGCGTGGCCTTCACTTTTGTGTTGAGAATGATCCTCTTTGCCTTGTCGTAAACCTGCGCCTTGGTTTCGGCGGCCAACTCCTTTTTTGCCTATTCCCAGACCCTTGCCACTGCCCAGACCCTTGCCACTGCCAAGACCCTTGCCACTGCCCAGACCCTTGCCATGGCCAGGCCCCCCTTGCCCGCGGCCCAAGGGTTGTACTTTGCGGCTGTTTTCTTTGCCCGAACCTCTAATCTCTTGTGGTTGGTCAGTTTTCTTCTTTAATGACTGGTCCGCAATCAGTGTTTCTTGCTTATTGGATTGCGCTATGACTTCCCGATGAGTATATCCATCGCGTGGCATAGTTGCCTCGACACTCGACTCTGATAGCCAAAGGAAGCCCCCGACCAAAATAACGCTCAGCAGGAAAATTCCTGCACCGGATGTCATCAGGGTCGCCCGGGAAGTCCTGCCGGAAGCCCCACGATTGCTGCCTAGCCAGCCTCGGACCGTACCGCAAACCCATGCCCAATCCAGAAACAAGTGCACAACTAACAATCCAATAAGAAAAATAGTCATCCAAAAATGCACTTCCCCCCAGTCGTGTCGATTCATCCCCCATAAGTTCAGGGCTCGCCCCCCACCATAACCGCCGCTGCCTCGAGGAAGTGTATATCGAAGGATAAAGCCTGTGCTTATTATAGAGAGCATCAGTAAAAACAGCGCACTATCAATCATGAATTTAAGTTTTGATTTTTTCATCGGGTTTATCTCCAGATTGCCAACTAGCCATGGACCGGCGCCAGTAGTTCAAAAGCCTGAATCCTCCTTGAGGGTTTCGGCTATGTCCGTTCGTTCCCAGGTGAACGTCGGCTCCGAACGTCCGAAATGTCCACCAACAGCAGTCTCTCGATAGATCGGCCGTAGCAAGTCTAGCTTTTCGATGATCTCGGCTGGTTTCAGCGGAAAATGTTTTCTGACCAACTCAGCTATCTTGTCATCCGGCAGCCTGCCGGTCCCGAAGGTTGTGATCATCAAAGAAATCGGTTCGGCAACTCCGATTGCGTAGGCTAACTGGACCTCGGCCTGTCTGGCAAGGCCAGCCGCTACAATATTTTTGGCAATGTACCGGGCAGCATAGGCCGCGCTACGATCAACCTTGCTGGGGTCCTTGCCTGAGAAACACCCACCTCCGTGTCGAGCCCAACCACCGTAGGTATCGACAATGATCTTCCGACCAGTCAGCCCGCAGTCGCCAGCTGGTCCGCCGATTACAAATCGGCCTGTTGGGTTGACGTGATACACAGTCTCACCCGTGAGGAGAGACTCCGGGATAACCGGCTTGACTACCTCTTCGATAACGGCTTCCCGAAGGGTCTCATATTTTATGTCAGGAGTGTGCTGGGTGGAGACAACCACAGCAGTTACTTCCTTTGGTTCTCCGTTTTGGTAACGGACACTCACTTGGCTCTTGCCGTCTGGTCGAAGAAAAGAAAGTCTGCCCTGGTGCCTCAATTTAGTCAGGCGTTGCGTAATCCGCTGAGCAAGAGTGATGGGAGTGGGCATAAGCTCTTCGGTTTCATCCGTGGCATAGCCAAACATCATGCCTTGATCGCCTGCGCCTTGTTCCTTGCAAAGACCTTCGCCTTTGCTGACTCCTTGTGAGATGTCACCAGACTGGTGGTAGATGGCAGAGAGCACTGCACAAGTTTCCCAGTCAAAACCCATGGATGAGTTGCTGTAGCCAATATCTCTGACGACTTGACGGGCTACTTCAGGTAAATGAGCATAACCAGAAGTAGTAATCTCGCCAGAGATGATAACCATACCCGTTTTTACTAGAGTCTCACAAGCTACCCGACAAGCTGAGTCCTGTTCCATTACCGTGTCAAGCACAGCATCTGAGATCTGATCAGCGATCTTGTCCGGATGGCCTTCTGTCACCGACTCAGATGTAAAAATAAAGTCCTTATGCTCCACGTTGCCCTCCTCAAATATCCAGCCATCAATGGTTTAGGGCCAACTGGTAGCCGGCCTGCACAGCAGTATAGATATCCTGTACTTCTTTTGCGTCGCCGATTATCTCAATCTTCGAGATGCTGCTTTTAATTTCCTGATCAGGCTCCGGCGCTGATTGCATGCCGGCTGCCAGGACGACTGTCTGAAACGGTTCGAGAGAGAGCATCTGGCCGTCTTGCTCTACCTCCACTTTTTCTCCGGTGAAAGCATTGACGGTTGTGTGGGGCATCAAGGTCACATTCGGCAGTTGACCAATTCTCATAAGTGCCAGCTTCTTGTTGATCATCACCATCATGCCACCAATGGGATCCGTCCGTTTTGTGGCGACAACCTGATAGCCTTCCTTGCCCAGCATCTCGGCTACTTCGAGGCCGACTCTTCCGGCACCGATCACTAGCACTCTCGGGCCGCGCAGCTCTTTTTCCCCATTGATATATTCCAGGGCCGTAATGGCATACTGCTTGTCGAGCCCCGGGGTCTCGAGTTTCTTTGTCAACGCACCCGTCGCCCAAACGATGACGTCCGGCCGGATCTCCTTGCTGATATCCTTGTACGAGGTGTTGTTCTGAAGGATCTTGGCCCCGCATTTCTCTACAGCGCAGCACAGCCCGTCCAAACCGTCTTTCATGACTTGTTTGCCCGGGGCCTGCCAGGCAAGGCTGAATTGTCCTCCAAGGTGATCATTTTTCTCGACCAGGGTGACCCGGTGACCTCGCCTGGTCATGTATAGTGTTGCACTCATACCCGCCGGGCCTCCTCCGACGACCAGTACATTCAAGGGATTAGAGGTCTGTTCCAGCGGCGGTAAACCTATCTCCGGGTTCAGGTTGCATCCCAGCGGTTTGCCGCTTTGGACGCGATGCAGGCAACCCTGAAGGCAGTAGCCGCAATACACCACGCTTTCTTCTTGCCCCTTACGCCACTTTTCAATCAGGCCCGGATCGGCAATTAACGGCCTCCCGAGAGCAATCAGATCGGCCAGCCCATTTTCAAAGACTTCCTTGATCTTTTTCTTTCTTCCCATCTTACCCGCCACGATCAGAGGAAGTGAGGTGTTTTCGCGAAGCCAGGCCAACGCCTCCTTCTGAGGTTTTTCCGGAAGGCTGCCTTGGTGGAAATACCAGGCAGGACTGAAACAGGTATTCCCCATACCAACGTGAATGGCCAACGCCCCAGCCTCTTCGGCCAACTTCAAAAAAGGCAACAGGTCTTCTTGGCCGATTCCAAACTCGGGAGACATTTCGTTACCTGAGACCCTGACAATAAAGGGTACCTGGCGGGTTCCCTTTTTTACGCTCGAGAAAACCTCTTTGGCAAAGAGGAGTCTGTCTTGTCCGTAAGAATCGTTCCTCTTGTTTATTTTTCTGTTGAGGAACTGCGAAACAAGGTAGCCATGACCTGCCTGGATTTCAATCAGGTCAAATCCCGCCTCTTCAGCTTTTTGAGCTGCGGTCTTGTAGCCTTCGAGAATCGCCGCGATTTCATCACTGCTGAGCGGCTCAGATTCCTCAGCGCTCCTCGCGCAAGTCATAATGGAAGGTGCCTTGGGTCTGGCACCGGTGACTTTGGGATTAGCTGCCGCGCCGGCATGATTGAGGTGAAGACAGGCCAGGCGGTCCTGCTTGTGTATCACCTCGACGATCATCCTCAGCTCCGTTACACTTTTAGAAAGGTGTACACAAAGCTGTTTCGGATGCTCCCTGCCATCTGGAGTGACCGAGACCGGCTCCAGGATCACAACCGCCGGGCCGTTTTTGGCGATCTGTTTATAAAAACGAATCTGGCGGCCCGTCACCTTGCCATCCGGAGAGCCATAACCCAGTTTTATGGGCGGGAAGAAGAACCGGTTTTCCATATTGAGCGAACCTAAGGAGAACTGTTCGAATAAACGTTCCATCGATAACCTCCTCATCGGTCAATTACCAATGACTTCATAGTTGGCCAATTGCCACCCGAAGCGTGTTGGCAGCCAGGAGTGCACAATGCTGGCTTTCCTCAGGCAGCCCGCCGAGTCCCTCAAGGATGTCTGCTTGAGAAATTGTACTGGCATTTTCAACGCTCTTACCGGTTGCCATCTCAACTGCCATGCTTCCAGATGCAATTGTGGTAATGCATCCGTCAGTCCAAAAACTGGCTTCTGTGATCTTGTCATTTTTGGCACGGATGAAAATTTCCATGGCATCGCCGCACGACCCGGATTGCCTGGCGTGGCTGTCCGGGTCTTCTAGACGACCAAGATGCCTCGGGTGCAGCCAGTGGTCGACTAATGTATCTGAGTATTGACTGCGAGCTTGTTCGATAATCTGCTCTTGTAGCTTCTTGGGTAGAAGATCAAAGTTGTACATCTGCTTTCACCTCCGAATCGAGAGATGCCGTGATCTTTAATGGTCGCAGGCGTTGGGACCTGATTTCAGGCTGCCATCGAGATATGCCTTGACTACCAGATCTGGATCTTGAGCAGAGGCGCCAAGCACTACTTGAATATTATTTTGGGTAAACAAGTCCTGAGCCCGAGCCCCCATTCCGCCCGAGATAATGATGTTGGCGCCCTGTTCGTGCAGCCAGCGCGGTAAAACCCCAGGCTCATGGCCTGGAGGATTGAGCATTTGTTTTTCGCTGATCTGCCCGCTGTCGGGGTCGACACTGAAAAGAGCAAACTGTTCACAGTGACCGAAGTGCAGGCTGAGTGTGCCCTGGGCTATGGGTATGGCTATTTTCATTTCATCACCTTTAGTTATTCAAGAGATTGAGGTTCACTTTATTTATATGGGGTTTAAAAAAACGCATACCGCCACCTTCCGACACAATTTGAAGAATTTTTGCTGGATTAGTCACTACAACTCCAGAGAGAAAACTTACCGGTGTGTCTTCAAATACCTTAGGAAGTAGGGGAGCTGAGGCACCTAATATCGCTACCTCACGACAATTTCGGCAGACCTTCAATAAATCGTCTATGCTATGGTTGATGATAGAGGTCGCCGTGATCAGGGCAACTTGACACTCGGGCAACAGCTCATTAGCCTCGTCTACCGGTCGCAAGAAACCATTTGGCTCTTTTATTCTTTCAAAGACGGTCAACGAGCCTACCCGTTTTCGGAGTGGTTCTACCAGCGGACCAAAGTAGCCCACCATACCAACCTGGTCTTGAGGTTTTAGTAAGAGTTGGTCAAGTATATCTCCCTCAAGAAACTCTTTGGTCGGTTGGTTTACCAAAGCATTCACACATGCCAGGCCCACGCCGGCCTCGATCGGATCGGTCGAATCCAATAGAGCCACTAGCTCACAAGCCTTCCGTCCCGAAAGGGGGCGCAACCCATGAAACACCGAGCATCCACCCAGCGCTTCTTTATGAAATGTAAAAGCCACGCCCAACCTGTTGTCAGTTAATCTGACCGCGGTATACCCGAGCCCAATCCGGACCTCCAAGACTTCCGCTTCCGGATTGCTGTCGGATAGAATTGCGATGATTCTGGAAGCAATAGTTGCTTGTGAGCCTGGCAATTCTCCCTGGGGCATTGATGGTTTACTCTTTCTCCGATTGATCTTGCTCCAACTCGTCCATGCGTTTCCTGATGTTGTTTAGGGTAGCTTCCATCTGAGAAGCATGTTGCTTCAGCATGTCCAGTTCTATGTCCTTGTTGGCCACATCAATCGAAGGAGCCGGGCCGCCGAAAGAACCGGGATATTCCCAAGCGTAGGGGCCTCCCCAACCTCCCCCATAGCCTCCTCTGAAGCCCATACCTTGACCCCGGCCTCCACCTCGGCCTCCTCTGAAACCCATCCCTCGACCCTGGCCTCCACCTCGGCCGCGCCCAAAGCCCCATCCAAATCGACCTGCAGGGTAAGAGTTGTCGGTAGCTTGATTCCCGGCACATGGTCCGGCTGCTCTACCTGTCATAGGTCCTGCACCCATAGGTCCTGTTCTGTCTCCGCCTGGCATGATATACCTCCTTGTATTATTAGTAGTTACTAGTTACATCAAGATTTACGAAAATTTTATTTATTTTTCTTTTTGTTTTGCCTTCCTTGACCACCCCCAAAACCCGAGGGTTGCTGAGCAGCGTCTCTATTTCGCCCTCGCCCCCGTCTTCGGCGTGCTCTAAATCTTCTGCCGCGACAACCGGGCATGGTGTACGCTGGATTTGGAAAAGTGCCTGCTATGTAGGCCTGGATGACTTCTTCCAATGGCCCGGAAACCCAGGCAAATATAGTTATGCCGGAATAGCGGCACATGGTGGTAAGCGTACGAGATATAGCTCCACAGACTAGAATCTCAACTCCAAGGTTCACCAACTGATCAACCCGATGCGGAGGTAATGTGCCCTCCAGTAAAACTTCGTTTCTGCCGACGATAGTGCCATTTTCGATCTGCACCAGGGCAAGTTTCCGGGCGCTATCAAACACCGGAGAAACACGGCCCTGCCAAAATGGAATTGCAACCAGCATCACACTTATTCTCCTGACCGAATGAGTTGCATCAGATGTGCCAAAGGACTGGGTCTGCCCAAATCTGAGGTAACCTGTTAGCAATATTGATGTAATTGCTATAAGGAGAACTTCTCAATAAAAAAGAAAATGCTGCATTAGTGCAAAAATGCAACAACTTGATTGCAAATATGCAACTATGTTTGTTGATTATTTGGCAACTCAATACCAAGCTTCTTCATCGAGTGAACACCTTTTCCCTGAGCACTTTTCTCCAGTAGCGCGAGTAAAGAGCCCCACTCGGGTTGTGGGCTAATACCCTGTCCTTGGCAATCAAGGTCGTCACCGGGGCTTTGGATTGCCTGGCAAAAAGCGCATCGTGCCCGACGCAAAGTCCCATTACGATGTTGAGTTGCGTGCCGGCTTCATTGAGCAGGGCTGCCTGGCCCAGAGGCGAGCACATTGTTTCATTTGGTCCATCGGGGCGAAGCTTGGCAAGCTTGAACTCCTCTTTGAAAACCCCGCAGACCTTGCAGCAGACCGAGGAGACCTCGAAAGTCTTTGTAAGTAAGTCAACATAAGTACGTGCTTCTTCGGCAAGGCCGATGCAAAAGGCAACTCCCAAGTGTGTAAAGCCGGCCTTTTGTGCAAAACGAATAATCTCAAGAGCACGAGGCCAGCGCATGTAACCTTCGGCTTCGACCTTGGCTGCCGTTTGCAAAAGCTGAATACATTCTGGATCGGCTTCGATATACAGCTGTTTGACTCGCTCGGCTGCGTCGTAGCAATCAACGCCTTCCCGGCACACACGATCTTCACATGATGCACACTCATATTCCGCCATATAATCCTCCAATCCGTGACTTATTTCTTGCAACACCGAAACCCGGCGTAGAGAGCGGTCCAACCGGCGTTGTATGTGCATTGGAGCCTTGCCGAAGCAGAGGCGCAATTATAGGCGCCTCCGCGAACTTCATAACCGCGCGTATCTGTATCCGATGGCACGATCTCCCATGCATTCCCATTGATATCAAAAGTGCCGTACTCGTTGGTACAGGCTGGGAACACTCCGGTCGGGACTTCATGAAAGCAGTAGTATGCATATCCGCAGTTCGCCGAAGTATTGCAATCAGCTGGTAGAATACCGTTGGCTTCACAGTAGTCGTCGCAAAACGTATCCACGCAATTACAGGTTTCCTTGTCGAAGCTATTACCGAAAACATAGCTTGTGCCCGGCGCAGGTCCGCGGCAGGCCGAAAACCATTCTTCCTTGGTGCACAGATGCTTGTCGACTGCCTGACAGGCTGCCTGGAAAGTGAGAAAGTGATCGTAAGTCATCGGATTTACTATCCAGGGTAAGACATTCGGCCGGCTAGTTGCCACAAGTTCGTTCGTACCCGGTTCTTGTGAGGTCGCGTTGGATCTAGACGCCTCGTAGATGTCGATGCAGAAGTCTACACCGACTGGTACCATGTCTGCCGGACAGTCCAAACCACAGACGTCTCCCTCATCCACCATCCCGTTGCAATCATTGTCGATCTGATCGCAAATTTCTACTCCCCCGTTTGTTTTTGCGCACTCGCATCCGTTATCGTCGTTTCTATCTGCGTTGTACCAACCCGCGTCACAGTCACCCCGGTGGCATTCACCATCTATACACAAAGGCTCGGCATGGTTGTACTCGCATTTTTCACAATAGGGTCCACAGCTCTGAGGAAGAGTTTTGTCGAAGCCTTCGTCGACACCTTCATCTCCCGGCCCGCAACTGATATTGTCGCCGTTTGTGTCGCCGGGGCAGTCGCAATCATTGTCAAACCCGTCACAAACTTCCTCTTGGGGAAGACACTCAACTGCCTCACAGCCATCGTCTGCAAGCTTGTTGCTGTCGTACCAACCTTCGTGGCAAACGAAAATACAGTTGCCGGATAAGCACATTGGATCCGAATGAGGGACAAGCGGACAAACGTTGCCGCACTTTCCGCAGTTTGCAAGATCCCGGTCAAGATCAAAGCCTTCGTCGGTCACTCCATCACAGTTGTTGTCCTTTTCGTCACAAATCTCGACACCATTATTAGTGAGCATGCAGGCGTACTCGCAGCCATCGATCGTATTTTCATTCAGGTCGAAGAAACCAGCCTTACAATCTCCCATGCTGCATTGTCCGTGAAAGCAGGCGGGGTAAGCATTCGGGAAAGAACAGGTAATGCACTCATTCGGGTACCGGCAGTGGTTAGCATCGCAAACAAATTCAATGCCAAACTTGTCATCACAGTCGCTGTCCACGTTACATTCGAAGACACAGCCGCCTTCCTTACAGATCTCACCAGAAGGGCAATCAACGTCGTTGTAACAGCGTTCTTCGATTAAACAGCCACTGAAAGCAAAAGATATAAAAAGAAAAATAAAAGAAAAACGTCCCATGTTATTTCTTTTCACTCTACACATGACGAACCTCGTTTGGCTGCCTCGTCCTGGCGCAGCAGATCCTGAATTCGCTCATTGTCGAGGTCGGCATTGCTGCGAGCCTCGATACCATAGCCAAGCTCAATATGGTCCTTTGGTGTTACTATCTCAGGCGCCCAGGGATTGAGGTCGAAGGCAAAGCGAGTCTTGAAAAGCAAGCGATGCTCTTGATAATCGTAGTTGTCAGTACTTATATCAGCCGTAGATTCCCTCCACGAAAACTCGTAGTCGATTCCGATACGGAACCCCGCCCAGGTGGGGCCCCATAATCCCATCGATAGCTTGGTCAGCACATCCAATCGCTTGTCTTTGGTTCCGTAGGCTAGCTCGCCTCGTTCAGCACCCGAATTCAGGTAATAATCCAGCCCGACAGTAGCTCCAAGTCGTATGGATAATCCGGCCCCAAGGCCCAGCCGGGCAACACCCAGGCCCGTTCCTCCGATAAGGTCATAGGGGCCTCCGCTTGCTTTGTAATACCTTAGCGAAGTGGCCAGAAGTATTCGGACAGGCCCCGAGCTCAGAGATCCCCCAAGGCCTCCGTCAAACTCCCACCTCGTCCGTCCGCTCTGGGTAAAAATCCGTCGGCCGGCTCCGGCAAAGAACATCGTATCACCGGTATCAAGCTCTACTTCAGCCCGGTGACCCTCATAAAAAAGTTGTTTGTCCTCTTGGTTGAGCAGCAGTAGATCTGCCTTGTAAGCCACAAGAACCCGCGGGAAATTTCTTCTTAACAGGATGCCGGGTCGGGCGGACATCTCCATATAACTCAGATCACTGGCGGCGTCGGCCGTTATACCGTGACCCTTGAAGCCAACTTCCAAGACCGGGCGTATGGCCTGCAGCGTTGGCCACACAAACCGGCCAAACACAGAAAGCCGCCCGAGGGCGCTAGAAGGGCCCGAGGTGCCTGGGTCGGTAGGAGAGCCCGCCTTGGCGTTGGATGTGTAGCCGGCACTCATTTCCAGACGCAGATTGATTGGTTCGATCCAGCCGGGCTGATGGGCCGAGCGCAGGAACAGCCACAGCCCCTCGTCTTCGGGAAATAGTGCGCCTGCCTTCAGTGCTAACTCTAGCGCCTCTGAGGCCTTCAAGGGCTTGTCGGCGGTCTGGTCGATAAAGGCTCTCAGTAAAGACCAGCGGGCACTTTCTGGCCCGGGCCCGGGACAGCCAGTCTGCCCCAGGACTTCTTTGGCCAGGTCAAGATCTCCCTGGGTCACATGAATCCAGGCCAACCAGGATCGGCTGATGCAATTGTCTGGATCTCGTAAAAGGGATTTAACCAGAGTTCGCTGTGCCCAGAAGTAGTTGTTGTCGGCCAGATAGGCTTTGGCAAGCATTCGAGCGAATACCTGCACATCAGGGTTTTCTTGAACCAATACCTTCAAACGTATTATTGCATCACGTACACGATCCTTTTCGATAAAGCAGTCGGCCATTGCGATTTCACAGGCAGGATCGCCCTTACATTCGAGCTCACATCGAATCTGGTCAGCCAGGGCCGGCATTGCGAAAAGTATTGCGATACTTATCAGGATAGAGCATTGCCTAATCATTCTTATTTAACTTTCGATTGCTGCCACAGTCAGTGATCATCTCGAGTCCGCTTTTTAGAACGTCGCCGCTGGCCGCTGCAACCAGGCATCAAGAACGCTTGCTCGGTTAATTGCCCCGAGACAAACGCACTCAGCACCTCTTCCACCGCCCCACATGTGTTCAAAATCACCCACGTTCCGGCTAAGACCAGTATTTCCTCGAGTGGCTTGGAAATCGCACCGCAGATCAATACATCTACTCCAAGCTCCAAGATTTGCCTGGCTCTTTCGACGGGTTCCGCTTTCTTTATTTCTATCTCTTGACGTCCAAGCTCCTGACCTTTCTGGATGTCTACTAGCAAGAAGTGCCCCGAAACATCGAGGAGCGGTGCGATCCTGTTGTTGAGTGTAGGAATAACAACTAGCATTACAGATGGAATACAAGCATTACATGTGCCAAGATTTGATATCGCAAAAAAGACTGATTTTATAAGTTGTTAAGGTAAGAACTAAATAGAATGATCTTTCATATCTTTGCATATTGCAATAGTAGCAGCCAGTGAATACTTGCAATTTGCATTGTTTACGGATATGCCCAACAGAATGGAACTTGCCCAATACAGAGACGATATCCTTGATTCAATCAATGAAGGTGTTTTCACGGTTGACCTCAACTGGCAAATTACCTCTTTCAACCGGGCCGCAGAAAAAATAACCGGCGTCAAGCGCCAAGACGCCATTGGTCATCAATGCAACGAGGTCTTTAGGGCCAACATCTGTGAGAACGACTGTGCTTTGAAAAAAACTTTGTCCACTAGCGAACCTGCAGTAGACAAGACCGTTTACATAGTCAATGCCAGAGGTACCCAGATTCCGATCAAGATTTCCGTAGCTGTCCTTCATGACCCCAAAGGTAAGGTTATCGGCGGTGTGGAAACATTTCAGGATCTGCGACAAATCGAAGAACTGCGCAAGAAGTTACAGGAGAAACATACTTTTGCCGACATTATTGGAAAAGGTCCTGCCATCACGCAGCTTTTCGATCTGCTTCCCCAGATCGCAGACAGCGAGAGCACTGTTTTGATCGAGGGAGCCAGCGGGACGGGTAAGGAGCTTTTTGCCCATGCCATTCACAACCTTTCGCGCAGGAAGAAAAAGCAGTTTGTGGCGGTCAATTGCGGAGCACTCCCGGATACATTATTGGAATCGGAGCTATTTGGTTACAAGGCGGGTGCCTTCACTGATGCCAAAAGAAACAAGCCGGGACGATTCAGTTTGGCAGAAGGTGGCACGATATTTCTAGATGAGATTGGCGACATTTCACCGGCAATGCAAGTGCGTCTACTGAGGGTGTTGCAGGAGAAGACATTTGAACCACTAGGTTCTGTTGAACCTGTACGCGCCAATATAAGGGTGATCGCGGCAACTAATAAAGGCCTTAGAAAGCTTGTCAAAAACGGAAAATTTCGTAGTGACCTTTTTTATCGTATTCATGTCGTCCACATCGAGTTGCCCAGGTTGCGCGATCGCCGAGAGGATATTCCGTTGCTGGTCGAGCACTTCGTTGCCAGGTTCAACCGGTTGCAAGCAAAAGATATAGTCGGGCCATCGCAGGGAGTCCTGGCCATTCTCATGGAACACGACTATCCCGGCAACGTTCGGGAGCTTCAGAACATCATTGAACACGCCTTTGTGCTCTGCTCTGGTGGACTCATAGAATTCCACCATTTGCCGCCATACCTGAAAGGCAAACTGGAGCATGGCCGGCTAGCTGGAGTGGGAAGGGCGAGCCTCAAATCCATGGAGAAAATTCTAATCGGCGAGTCTCTTCGAAAGCATAATGGCAATCGTTCTCGGGCTGCAAAAGAATTGGGCATCAACAAAAGCACCCTCTATCGCAAGATCAAGTCATTGAAAATTGAAGTGTCAGATACAGACGGCCGAAGTAAAAAATAATCCGATTCCCATAAGCCCATGATTGGGCTAAGCTTCGTCGCATGAGCGATCTACTGCCCGAGGCCCAATGCGCAGACTGCATCGGTTTCATCAAACAGACCGACGACAAGGCCGTGCGCGGGCGAGGCCCCTGCAAATTGCGACCCGAGATGGGTATGATCACGGGCGCCTTGACCGCCTGCGGTTTGCTGAGTCTGCGGGCTTCCCGCCAGGGCAAGGTCGACATTCCCAAGGGTCCGCCCAAGAGCCGCCGGGGCACGGGTCGGCGCTCAGCCCCTAAACAACGGAGCCGACCGCTGCGGCCCACAATGGAAAACCCCACCCGCGGTGACACCTCAGGCACATTTGGAGACCTGGACATGGACAGAGACGGACTGAAACAAGTGCTGCGCGAAATATTGGCAGAAGAGACTCTTTACGGCTACCCGGAGATGGCTGCCCGTTGGCAGTCAGGCAGCCTGGTGCTCAAGCCGGCCGATTCAGCCAACCAGCCCAAGGAAGTATCCATGGAGTCATTCTTTCACAAGATTGTCATGCTCCGCGACAGGCGGCGGGTATTGGAGGCCAAACTCAACAGTCACGCCGAGTTGAGCGAGCAGGACAAAGTTGAGCTGCAGAGCTACATCTCCAAGTGCTACGGGTCGCTGACCACCTTCAATGTGCTCTTCGCCGACAAGGCCGATCAATTCAACTCCAAGTAGGAAAATAGAGTGTCAGTTTACTATGTTTACAAAAATCTGAAGATATGAAGAAAGACAAGAAAACTATAATGGAGGTATCTGAGTTGGACCCAGTGAATTCTGGGGGGTTTCTAGACATTTCGCAACGAATACTACTCTGCGCCGGCCGTGGGCGCCCCTCTGTGGAATTCCTAATCGAACTCAGCGATATTCTCGCGTCATTTTTTGAGACCGACGTATTAGAGCTGTGGATAAAAGAAAGAGGTAACTGTGCAAGGTGGGAAGCAACCACAAACCCACGTAGATTTTACCGAGTGGAAAATGCGACATATGAGGCACTGGATGCCAGGATTAAGCAAGGATTGACCTTCATCGAGGAGGGCGATAAATCCATCGCCTGCGTACCGCTTGTGGCGGATAAAGAACCCATCGGATTGCTACTGTTCAAGCGCAACCAACCAGGTTCTTTCTCTTCGGATCTGAAGCAACTTTGCCATTATGTCTCTCAAACCGGCGCTATTGCGGTGACCTACCATAGAGTGCAACTTGAGCAACGTGAACGCGTAAAAGAGCTGACCTGCCTGTATGAAATTGCACGGATCGCAAGCCAGCAGCAATTGAGTGTCGATCAAATCCTTTCTCAAATCGTCGCCTTTCTTCCACCCGCTTGGCAATATCCAGAAGTTACGATTGGCCGAATAGTGTTGGCCGACAGTGTCTACGCCACAGAAGAAAACGCAGTGGCCAGGCACTTGCAAAAAGCAGATGTTGTTATCGACGGTGTCAAGCGAGGTTTTGTAGAAGTTGTTTATAAAGAAGACAAACCGGAACTGGATGAAGGGCCTTTTCTCCTGGAAGAACGAAGGCTGATCGACACCATAGCTCGGGAGATTGCCGCCATCGTAGAACGAAAGCAAGCCGAAGAAGACCGCGAGAGGCTGCAAGAGCAGCTTCTTCACGCGGACAGATTGGCAACTATCGGGCAACTGGCTGCCGGTGTGGCTCACGAGCTCAACGAACCACTTGGAAGTATCCTTGGGTTCGCCCAGCTTGCATCAAAGCACGCCGATCTGCCGGAGCAAGTCGAAAAGGACTTGGGAAAGATCGAGTCGGCTACGTTACATGCCCGTGAGGTAATCAGAAAGCTGATGCTCTTTGCCCGTCAGGCGCCGCCGAGCAAAAAGAAAGTCAACCTCAACGATCTAATCGAGAATGGATTGTATTTCCTGGAATCTCGCTGTGCCAAGGCAGGCATCGATCTGAATCGTGGATTGACCGCCAACCTGCCCGAAATCACTGCCGACCCCTCACAAATCAATCAAATTCTCGTCAATCTCATAGTCAATGCCATCCAGGCCATGGAAAAAGGCGGCAAGCTATCCGTTGATACTTTCTGCGATGAGAAGTTCGTTTGTATGGCAGTTGCAGACACGGGCAGCGGCATGTCGACAGAGATACAAAAGAAAATATTCATTCCCTTTTTCACCACCAAGGATGTAGGTGAAGGCACTGGCCTGGGTCTGCCTGTCGTACACGGAATTGTCACCGCCCATGGCGGAGATATTGAAATCCAAAGTCAACCAGGAAAAGGCACTCGTTTTGTCGTTCGCCTGCCGATCTACTCGAAGCCGGAATCAATAGAAGAAGGAAGTGACCATGTCTGATCCCAAGGCCCGTATCCTTGTTGTTGACGACGCGCCAGATACGCTCGAGATTCTGAGCCGTAACCTGTCCAGCAATGGATACAGTGTTTTTACCTCCTCCAATGTCCCCGATGCGGTACGTCTACTCGATTCTGAAACGATCGATCTGGTTATCACTGACTTGAAAATGCCGAAGGTAAGCGGCATGGAACTTGTGCGGCATGTAAGAAACAATTTCTCTGATACTGAAGTGATGATGATAACCGGCTACGCCACGGTAGAGGGTGCAGTCGAGGCTGTAAAAACAGGAGCAGAGGAGTATCTTACCAAGCCTTTTACCGATGAAGAGTTACTCTCGGCAGTCAAAAGAGTTCTAGAGAAGCTCTACACGAGAAGAGCCCAGACTTACTCGACTCCTTCAATGCAAGCTTCTCACGGCATCATCGGGGAGTCCAAAGCTATCGCAAAGGTACTGGAGGATGTTATCAAGGCCTCGAAAACCTCCGCCACGGTTCTGATAACCGGCGAGAGTGGTACCGGAAAGGAACTTGTTGCGCGTGCGATTCACTACCAGAGTAATCGCGCCACGGCACCTTTTGTGCCCGTCAATTGTGGTGGAATTCCGGAAAACCTTTTGGAAAGTGAGCTCTTTGGATACGTCAAGGGGGCTTTCACGGGAGCTTCAGATTCTCGGGCCGGGTTCTTTCAAACTGCTGATGGGGGTACGATATTCCTGGACGAGATCAGCGAAACCAGCCTGTCTATGCAGGTAAAGCTTCTACGCGTTCTTCAGGATAAAGAAGTCTGCATGGTTGGGGCAAATCGCACGAGAAAAGTTGACGTGCGGATCATTGCGGCTACCAACAAAGATCTACATAGACTCGTCAAAAAGAGCGGTTTTCGCGAAGACCTTTTCTACCGTCTCAACGTAATTACAATCGAAGTACCTCCTCTGAGGGACCGCGCCGAAGATATCTTTCAATTGATCAGCTATTTCACAGACAAGTTCACAAAAGAATATGGAGACGATCTTCCCCGATTCTCCGATAGCAGCTTGCGTGTGCTGGGTAGCTATTCATGGCCGGGAAACGTAAGGGAACTCGAAAACCTGGTTCAAAGAGTCATGGTCATGACCGATGGCGATGAGATAAGCGTTACGGATCTGCCTGCCCCGATGCGCTTCTCTGCTTCGAAACATGCCGTCACGAGTCGAACCCTGGCCGAGGTTGAAGCGGAACATATCCGCCTGGTGCTCCTAAATGTCAACGGCAATAAAACAAAAGCGGCCCAGATTCTTGGGATTGATCGTAAGACCCTGCGTGAGAAGTTGAAGCGCTAATCCATTTCTGAACAAGCCGAGTACTTCAGTTTTCCCAATATAAAGCGGGGAGATTCTCTCCACTGGTTCAAAATTCCCCGCTTGATCGTAATTACCCATCAGCAGATCTACATGATTTAAAAAGATATTTCCATTTTCTACTCTGGCATGCTGCTTGCTTTCCTTTCTTTACTTCAGCTTTTAGAAAAAAGGGAGAACCCGTCATGCCAAAGAAATTGGAATACGAAGGCATCTGCGCTACCTGTAAAAATGCCGTCCATTGTGTTTTTTTAAAAAACGCAGAATGTCCAGTCATCCAGTGTGAAGAGTTTGAATGCTTTCCACCGGTTACACGAAAAATTGTTGCGGCTGATAGCTCAAAGCATCTCGGAGCTTGCTCGGTAACCCCTCTGCAAGAAGTGGATACCACTAAATATAAAGGACTATGTGTCAACTGTAAGAATCGAGCCGAATGCACATTTCCCAAACCCGAAGGAGGAGTTTGGCGCTGCGAAGAGTACGAGTGAATCAAGCAAGTTCCGTACTTGCCTGAATTAACATCATAGCCAAGGGTATTGGAGAAAAAAGAGTATGACAATCGAAGTGTCACAAGTCGCGAACAAGCATAAAGGCAAACGTGGGAGCCTTATCTCCATCTTGCAGGATATCCAGGACAAATATCATTACCTTCCTACCCAAGCCCTTGAGGAAGTCTCTCAATTGACCGGTCATTCCCTGGTCGACATTTATGGAGTGGCGACATTTTACAAGTCTTTCACCTTGACGCCGCGCGGGAGACATCTTGTGTCTGTGTGCCTGGGAACAGCTTGTCACGTTCGAGGTGCCCCTCAGATTGCCGAAGAATTCGAGCGTCAACTAAAGATTAAGGCCGGCGAGACTACTTCTGACAAGCAATTCTCACTGGAAACAGTCAATTGCTTAGGGGCCTGCGCCCTGGGGCCGATTGTAGTGGTGGACGGGCATTACTTTTCAAAAGTCAGCTCGGCCAAGGTCAAGCAAATCCTGAAGAAGACCCGCCAGGGTCTCGATGTTGTCGAGATCAAAGGTGATCACAGGATTTTCCCGATGACCGTCAAATGCCCACGCTGTAACCATGCCTTAATGGACTCCGACTACCAGATTGACGGATACCCGGCAGTCCGAATGACGGCTTCGTTTGGTAGAAAGCATGGCTGGATACGGATGTCATGCCTGTATGGAAGTTATTCTGTGGAATCTGAATACGTCGTTCCGGCCGATGCAATAGTCAACTTCTTTTGCCCTCATTGCCATATGGAATTGACCGGGGCAACCCGTTGCTCGCGCTGTGATGCTCCGATGGTACCCATGCTTGTCGATGGCGGCGGCATGGTTCAAATCTGTACGAGGCACGGATGCAATGAACACAGGTTGGATTTGAATGGTGTGAATATTTAGGAGAATAGGCATGGAACTTCTTCACTCCATAGATGATCTCGAGTTGCTTCATAATCGGCTGATTGAAGATACTGACCCCAAAATCTCTACGATCGTTATTCCCGCAAGCACCTGTGCTCAAGCGAGTGGCGCCAACGACATTATCCGCGTTGCTAAAAAGGAAATCCTGAAAAAGAAACTGACTGAAAAAATTCAACTGCGTGTCACAGGCTGTCACGGATTCTGTCAAATGGAGCCGAACGTGCTGATTGAACCGCGCGGCACTTTTTATCCTACGGTCAATATGAAAGACATGGCCCGGATCGTAGAAGCCGTGGCCGAAGACGAGGTTCTTGACGATCTTTTGTATACCGATTCGAACACCGGTAAACACATTGAGAAAGCTAAGGATATTCCCTTTTTCAAAATGCAAGCTCGAACCATCATGGGGCAAAACGACAAGGTCGATCCAATTCGAATATACAACTACATAGAAGTCGGCGGCTACTTGTCTTTTGCTGGTC
>JAFDKH010000058.1 GCA_019307065.1 Deltaproteobacteria bacterium | reverse complement strand
GGAGTGAGTAGCAGTGATCAACAATTCCGATAATTTGCCGCGTGAATTCGGCAAGTACTATTTGATCGAGTGGGTTGCCACCGGTGGTATGGCTGAACTTTTCCGGGCCAAGTTGTATGGGGCCGGAGGATTCGAAAAAGACCTGGCAATCAAGAAAGTCCTGCCGCAACTGGCCACGGATGATGCTTTTGTACAGATGTTTATGGACGAGGCCATGATCACCGTCACACTGAGCCATGGCAATATCGTCTCGGTGCTCGACTTTGGAGAGATGGACGGCGACTACTATCTGGTCATGGAGTTCGTCGATGGAGTCGATCTTCAAAGTGTCATCAAGAAATCACAAGAGATGTCCAGCCCGATCCCGTCGTCTATCGCCGGCTACATTGCTTTACAGGTTTGCCGAGGTCTGGATTACGCCCATCGTAAAGTGGGTGCGGACGGAAACCCCCTATTAATCGTTCATCGCGATATCAGCCCTCAGAACATTCTGATTTCCTTCGAGGGTGAAGTTAAAATCGTTGATTTCGGTATCGCCCGGGCAGCCAGCCGGATCACTTCAACTCAAGCCGGCGTGGTCAAAGGCAAACTGGCCTACATGAGTCCCGAGCAGATTGCCGGAGAAATTGTTGACAGACGCGCCGATGTATATTCAGCCGGTATTTTTCTTTACGAAATGCTGACCAATAGCCGTCCCTTCGAGGGCTCGACACCTCAAGAAACCATGGCCCTGATCACTCGCGGAGCCTATGAAAAACCACATAAACGTAATAAAAAAGTAGACAAAAAACTCTCGGCCGTTGTGCGCAAGTCCCTTGAGAGAAATCCCAAGAAACGTTATCTAACCGCTGGTGAGATGGCTGCTGATCTTTCAAGCTACCTTCACCGGGCTGGCCTCTATCCAGATGCGACTACCTTGGCTGAGTTCGTTTCGCAACGTTTGCCCGACGTCAGACCGCGAACCATCCAACCGACACCGATTCGCGCCATTCGGCGAAAAACAGACGCTCAGCCGGCTCGATCAGGTACCGATGTCCTGACCAGCCCGGGGGCCCAGCCAGTCCAAACAGCCTCGCCACCTGCAGTAATCGAATCAGATAAAAAACCTGAAGCCGTGTCTTTCAGTATGCTCAACCTGCCTAGTTATGAAAACCCGGCCGAGCCGGCCGATTCAACCCGGCCGACCGATCCCTTGCGTGAGGCAGTAGCAGAATCGCCGACTGCCATTCACTCATCCGAGACGGCATTGTTGCCACAATCCGGTTCCCAAGAACAGCCGGCTCCGCAGCCGTCCGCGGCCAATCAGGACTTGCTGGCTGCCGAAACACGCTTGTTGCAAGCTCAGAGCGAACCGGCTGAACAGAAATCCGGCTCGACCCCTTACGATCCCGAGTTACTCTCGGCCGAAACCAGAATGCTCGATGCCCAGCCCGAGGCGAAGCCCTCGGCCCCCAGCCTACAAGTCGAAGACTCATGGATGGAAGAAAAGGCCGCGGAAGCAGCATCGGGCGACTCGGCCAGCATCACGGCAGCCGCCTTCCCCAAGCGCAAGACCGGCATCATGATTGCTGCGTTGGCAGCCGGAATAATCTTCATTGTCGCAGCCGTCTGGCTGATCGCGAAATATTCGTCATCCAGCGGTGACGACCCCGGCTCGACGGCAGATGAACCGATCAAGCCGGTTACGGCCGCGGTTGATCCGGCAAAGCCTGCCACCAAGCCCGAGCTTCCTTCAAGCGATGCTGGTACGGTTGCAACAAGCCCAGGAGCGGCCGATCGTGACGATCGAGCCGGCCTCGACGCCGGTACCAAAGTCGCTGTCGTTGATCCCAAATCGGCCGAAACCGCCGGGGACCTCGATAAAACCGCCGTAAAGACTGATGGGTCGGTCGCTAAAAAGCATCCAATCAAAAAACCGGATAAAAAACCTAAAGAAATAACAAAGCCGGCTGTGGCCAAGAAGCCGAAAGTCGAAAAAAAACCCGAGCCTAAGAAAAAGAAGAGAAAGAAGAGAAAGAAGAGAAAGAAAATTACCAAGAAAGTTGCTGTCACCAGGCAGCCCAAACAAACTGGCACACTGCGAATCAACTCTGAACCTTTCTCGGTCATCTTCCTGGGCAAGCGGCGGATCGGGCCGACTCCCCAAATGAATGTCAAGCTGCCGGTCGGCAGTCACACCCTGACTCTGAAAAATGACGCCCTGGGTATTTCCAAGCGTATCCGGATTCGCATCGAAGCAAACAAGGTTCACACATTCTTCGTTGAGTTAAACAAGAAGTGAGCTGTTCAGCTCCGGCCCTCGACTATTCCGGTTTGCAGGCAAAATACAGTTGACTGTCAATGTCGAACGCAATCGAGCATGTCTGGCCGCTGAACCAACAGGTCTCCAAAAACGGAATGCATTCTTCGCGACAGAAATACTCGGTCGGCAAGTAGCCGTGCGCAATACAGGCAAACCCGTAAGCGCACTCTTGATTTGATTCGCAACTGTCACCGTCCCAACCCGTAGATCCAATCGCAGCAACTTTATCGGTCGTACTACTCGTATTACCGTCCGGATCACGCACCTGTAACTTTATCCGAAAGATACCGTGAAAAGCATAGCGATGGACGTCTGTCTTGGCCGTAGTCCAGCTTGTATCGTAGACCCCGTCGTCTTCCCAGTCCCAGTGAACTTCGAGCGAGTCTTGCGGGTGATTTGGGTCTGTCGAACCGGAAGCATCCACCGAGAAATTAGTAGTGGCATACGGCCCTTCTTCCGGAGCGACAGTGAAAGACGCGCTCGGGCTTCCGCGCATGGCACAACGGAATCCGACATTTGCCGAGGCATCAGTCTGGGCTTTGTAGGCCCGATTGGCACAGCGAATATATTCCGGCAGGCTGTCCCAACCGCCCCCGCGCCTCGAACGGTTATCTCCCTCGCTTGGGCCGAATGGATCGTCGGTATTATCCTGGGCGCTGTAATAGCTGGAGTCGTAGCGGTCGTAAACCCATTCGTATACATTGCCGGCCATATCCAGGGCGCCGCTTGGCGCAGCCCCTTGCGGATAGCTGCCTACCTCCGCTGTATCCCCCAGGCAACCCGAGAAGTTGGCCCGTGAACAATTTGGCTCGCTATTTCCCCAGGGGTAGGTACGCTCGTCGGGCTGCGGACCACGGGCAGCCCTTTCCCAGCGAGCCTCAGTCGGCAGTGATTTGCCCATCCAGGAACAAAAGTCATAGGCCTGATCCCAGTTGACATAAACAACCGGGTGGTCGGCTTTGTCGGGACTATTGTAGGCGGTCAGATCGGCAGGTTCGGTACAGGCATGGGCCTGGACACAGGCCCGGTAGTGCTCGTTGGATACTTCGGTCGTGTCAATATAATAGGTCGGCAAACTGACAATCCGCTCGGGTCTCTCGTCAGTGTCGCCTTCGTCGCTATCGCTACCCATCACAAAAGTCCCGCCCGGAATCCGAATCATCTGACTGCCTTCGATAACGCAACTATTGTTTTCACAGATGAATCCATTCGGACAATCTGAATTGACTTTGCAGTCCACACAGCCGCCGTGCAAACCCAACTCGGTATCACAAACCATCCCGGTCGGGCAGTCATCATCGATCTGACAGCCGGGCACACAGGCCAGATCCACACAAATGGTACCCGCGCTGCAGTGGTCGTTGGTAACGCAGGCAACGCAGACACCGCCCAGCGTGTCACAGGCCGGCTGCGGATCAAAACAATCGTCGTCCGATTGGCAGAAAAAAACGCACAAGCCTTCGAGACAAACGTAGCTAAGGTCGTCACAGTCGTTGTCTTGCTCGCATTCGACGCAGGCGCCATGTTCGCCCATATCGTTGTCACAAAGTAGTTCACCGGGGCAATCCCGGTTGTCTTCACAACCCTGGACACACTGGTGCTCGATACACAGGTTACCCAGGGGGCAATCGTCTTTGGCTTCACATTCAATACATTGGTGAGCAATCTGATCGCAGGTGCCCCCGGGACAGTCATCGTCTGTCCGGCAACCTTCGATACAAAGGTCAGCTTCGCAAATCAATCCTGAATCATCATCGCAATGAGCATCCTCAGTGCAATCAACACACTCGTTGGTAGTCGTATTACAGAATCGGGGGGTACAGTGGGCATGCTCTGTACAGTGGGACACGCAATGATAGTCCTGGCAAATCGTACCTGGCGGACATTCTTCGGTCAACTCGCACTCGACACAGGTTCCGTTGGGACCAATTTCTTCCACACAGCGTTGTTCACCCGGGCAGTCCCGGTTGCTGCGACAACCAGTCAGGCAATCACCCTCCACACAAATTTCGCCGATTTCGCACTGACCATCTGTCTCACAAACGGGTCGATCGGCACACACTCCACCGCTACAAATCAAGCCGCCCGCGCAGTGGTTGTCTTCGAGGCACTCGACACAGGTGCGGCTGGCCGTCTGGCAAAACGGGGTCGGGGCCTGACAGTCAGCGTTGGAACTGCAACCAAGCAACTGGCATGTCCCCGCGTTACAAAACTCAGTATCATCGCAGCCCGGTTCGCATTCACCGAGGCACCCATCCGGCCCGCAATCTTTGCCGGTGCAATTCGGGACACATTCACCTTCGCACTCGCAGCTGACGGTATTGCAGGTCTGTCCGGTGTCACTGCAACGATCTGGACAGCTGGCGCCGCATCCGTCATCACCGCAACATTTACCCTTGCAATCGGGCAGGCAATCAACACATTTCCCCGAAGTAATATCGCAAACCTGGCCGTCAGGACACTCTTGATCAGTGCTGCACGACTCGGTGCGACTTTTGGGGCTACAACCCCACAAAACCAAGCCGAAGACTACAGACAAACCCAAACAAATCGACCATCTAAACATCGGCATCCTCCTTCATCAATCTGTATGAACGCTCACCTAAAATCTTCCCCCAATACCGACCCAGCCTCCCCCGGGTAACGGATTGAACTGCAAGGCCGCCTGAGTTTCGGTCTCAAGCTCGGTCAGAAAGAAATATAAAGCTGCTCCGCCGGCCGCCAAGGTCAACCCGGCCATCACCCAGCCACCGGTAGACATGCCAGCGGCTTGCTCGTCCAAATCTTTGCTGAGATCTATGAAACGTTGCTTTCGGCCGGGATCGGTCGCCGACTCGGCGTTGGCCCAGGCATCATCGGCTTCCGACTGCTTGGAGGCTCCAACTGCAAACAATATAATTGAAGTCACGGCGGTTGCGCCGGCCGTGCCGGTCGACACCCAGGCCAGAAGGCGCCAGGTCGACATCGGCCGACCGGCTGCGACCGTTACAGGCGGCGTATGCAGGTCTTTTCTCTCGGGCGGCGGGACAGCCTTGCTGATCTTTTTCGTTTTACTCGACTTGGGTTGCGAGGTTTCCTTCACGGGTTTTGTTTCAGTCTTGGGTCCTGTTGTTTTCTTCGATGAAGATTTGGTCATCGGCTCGAAATCGGACGAACTGTCCGGTTTTTTTTCTTTTGCCGGGGCCGACTTGGACGTGGCTTTGGCGACAGTCGCAGAATCGGGCCTTCGAGACGCGCTTGGCTTTCCACCCGAGCTGTAGACAGACTTGTCCGGATCTGCCAGGTTGATTTCCGCCACAGCGGTCTTACCTTCAAGCACTTCGATCCGGCCGGTCAGGGATTCTTGGCCTTTTCCTCTGGCGACGATCACGTGAACTCCCACAGGAATCTTTTTCAACGAAAGCGGGGCAGTTCCACGCAGCTTGCCATCCAGTTCGATCTTGGCCGCAAATGGAACCGTATCTATCATCAGACTGCCTGTGCGAACCGGCAGCCTGACTGCCAGCTTTATCTTTTTGCCTAGGACTACTTTGACTTTCTTCTCGACCTTGCCATAGGCGGCAGTGCCTGTTTGGAAAGCGATCTTGTGTTGACCGGCTTTGACGCGCAGGCTGAGCGGGGTTTTTCCGCGTTGTCTGCCGTCAACCGTCACTAAGGCACCTGACGGCTTCGAACTCAAGAACAAGGTGCCGTAATTGGGTTTGAGTTTGGCAACGATAATTGTCGTTTTGCCGCGCACGACTTTAATTTTAGTTTTATAAGGACGATACATATCCTTGGTTACTTCTATGGTATGGGTACCCGCCAGGACGCGCTTCAATGTGAGCGGAGTACTGCCCAACTCGTCCCCATCAACAAAAACACTTGCCTCCGATTCGGGCTTGGCTTTGATAACGACTTTGCCAAAGGAGGCCTTCATCCGGATCTTCAAGATCAGCCTTTTGCCTTTTTTTACAACGAACTTCCTGACTACATCCTGATGGTCAGGAAAGCTGGCCTTGACTTCATGCTGACCGGCCTCAAGCTGTTGAATCTTCAGCGGCGAATCACCCATAGACTTGCCGTCCAGAACAAGATGTGCCCCAACCGGCCTGGTAGTAATCTCGACAGAAGCAAAGTTTGGCTTCAAGGCCAACCTGGCTTTGACGACTTCTTGATTACTGACTTTCAGTTTTTTCTTGCCACCCACATAAAGCAGTTTTGATACGCTGATTGTATGGGTCCCGCAGGGCACATTTTTGAGCGTTGCCGGAGTTTGCAGACCGGTGTCTTTGCCGTCGAGAGTAACTGCGGCGCCGTCAACCGGAACAGACTCCACCGCGATCCATCCCGAACAGGCCGACTTTTTTATTGTCTGCGCCCAGACCGCCGGACAAATTCCAAATATCAATAACAGGCCTATAGTCAAACGAAACGACCGACTCATTGAACGCCTCCTGTTTGTGGTCCACGAATATAACGGACTATCAGATCTGGAGTCAATGTGTGGATTGAGTCGTCTCAAGTGTGAAACTGATCCACACCTGTGACAAATCCGTTTCTACCCAACGATCTGTCCTCGAACCAGACATTTGGCGGCTTGCCCGGATTGCAAGTCATTTCAAGACATTACTATGAGGCCCGTTATCTGACGCTTTTGGCATGCCATTTGTAAGTAATCAGCTGTCGAGCGAGACGGCACCCATTCAACAATTTTACTAATCGGTCCTGCACCGCAGTTGGACAAGTATGTCCATTATCTAAGGAGGAGTCCATGAAAAATGAAAAATGGCCTGTTGCTTTTCTCTTTGTGTTTGTAGCCTTAGTCGTGTGTCAAGTGAGCCCGGTTCGGGCCGCCGACAAGAAGGTCTGCGTGGAAGTGGTCCTGCAAGAAATCGATGCAACCTCGGAATCTGAGACTCCAGCCGTCACCGAGGACGGTGAGGATCCAGGCAACAAGCAAAGCGGCAAATATCCCTGGCAACAAGCGAAAATGAAAAGACTCGAGAATCTGGTCCGGGCAGGCGTAGGTACCTACTTGCCAATCGGGCAAACACCGGTTGTCTATCTCAAACGCCTGCTGGAACACTTTCTGACTCATGAAAAAGGCTATATCGCAGTCAGTGAAGGTTGTGATGAACGTATTCGCGTAGAGCTTTATCCCCTGGCGGAAGGCTGGACTCTGTTCGCCCGCTATAGCGGCAATGGGCGTGAAGAAAGGATTGATCAGCTCTTCCCGACCGAGCTATCGCAGTTTGCCGAGCGAGCCATTACCGCCCTGCTCAGTGATGTGCCGATCAGCGCCACGATTAAGCGCGATACTGTCTTACGATCTGATTCGATGAAATCCGCTCAACGCATCCGGGGTACTCACCATTTCATTATCGGCCTGGGCACTCAGATCCGCGGCGGCAATTTTGCCTCGACCGATACCAGCACCGGCCTGGCCAGTGAGTCTATCCGGATTTTTTCTCCGATGACTATATCGACCGGCTACCGCGGCAAGTTCGAAAACTGGGGCATCGAGGCCCTGGCCCAATTGGGAATCGGCACATCCAAGACAGCCGCAGCCAAGAACAGCGGCGGCGGTCACATCGATTTCGGCGGCGATTTCAGTCTGGCACTGCATTTTCTGGGTTATCTCAACCCGCGCGGCCTCAACTCGTTCTATCTGGGCGCCGGCGCCAATTTCGAGTTGCTCTGGTTTTCGGCCATCAAAGGAGCCGCCTTTCACGGCGACGACCCCCGGAGTACCCTGCTGGGCGGCGGCCTGAACATGGATCTGCTGTGTGGCTGGGAGTTCATGCGCGCCAGTAGCGTTCAGTTCTTCCTGCAAGCCGAACTCAATCTACCGGCCTACGTGATAGAAAACGAAGACGACTGGGGCGGGATTCATACCTGGTTCCCGGGCATGTCGGTCAAGCTGGGCATTGTCTTCTAACAGGAGTCAACCCGGAGCAAACAGTGAAAATCCCTCGATCAACTGCCTGGCTTGCGGGCCTTGTTATAATCTGGCTGACGACTAGTTCTGCTGCGACTACCCGGTTGTGTGTCACAGTTGCGGCCGGTGAAGATGATCTTGCAAGCCTAAACAAGCTGGTTTTGGACGAGCTGGCCCACCACCCGACTCACGAGATTGTCGAGTCTGACTGCCAGTCTCAGTTGACAGTCGAGCTCTTTGAGTTGAGAGGCCTGGTCCACCTGACGGTTCGAGTCAATCAGGAGGTTCCGGTCAGACACAACATCGAAGACATGGAAGGACTAGCCGATGAAATTTCTGATGCGATCGGTCAGGTCCTGGCGCATGACCCCGTATATCTGGCCGACGACATAACCCATTATTCGGCGCTCCAGCGGGCGGTCCATAGCATTCTCAAACGCGGTAACAACTACTGGCGGCTGGAACTGTTTCAGGGAATTGCCAATGGCGGCAACAACGTCGCTTTCGCGCCCGGGGGGGCAATCAGCATCACTCGCGGGGCCGATCACTGGCAAGTCTACACGCGGATCTATTTCAGCGGCTGGCCGGCCAATGCCGTCAACGATGATCGAGTGTTGCGCATCAATACCGGGGCGGACGTCGGCCTGACCTATGAGTTCAGCGCGAGATCTAACATTACTTTCTATGCCAGCAGTGGTCTGGGTTTGCAGTATCTCAGGTTTGAGGGACGCTTGAACCCGGCCGATCCAAGCAGTCTGGAAACTCGCAATGACTTCGGGCCCACTTTTCACCTACGGGCCGGAGTACGTTTTTTGAGATTTTATGATTTCGACTGCGATTTGTTCGTGGCCGGCTACATTCCCATGTTTCCGGCTGACGTGGATACCAACCTGGGCAAATTCTACCCGCCCTCGGTGCAAATCGGTCTGGGCGTCGGGTTCTGACAGAAAAGCATTCACGACTTGCCGACAATATCCTGGTCTGATACAAATTATACATGGCTCAGCTTGACAAAGCCGCGAAAGAACTCGAGCAATTAGTCGACACGACCGAGAAACGGATCGATAGGCTCAAGTCTCTCTACGAGCAGTATTTTCAGGGAATCGAGCGAATCCAACCATCCATGGAACGGACTGCCTTGAAGATCGTTCTTATGGATTTGCGTAAAACAAAAATCCGCAATACTGCTTTGAAGTTCCGCATCCACCAGTTGGTTGCCAGGATGAACACCTACGAAAACTACTGGTCTCGCATTGCGCGGCAAATCGAAGAGGGCACCTACCACCGGGATGTTTTCAAGGCACGCTACCGCTCGAAACTAAAAGAAGAAGCCCAGGCGACCCAGCCGGCCGCTGAGACCAAACCGGTACCCGGCCGAGATTCCAAGGTTCCGGCGGCAGGCAAGCGGCCGGCCGCTGCGACCGGTTTGAGCGACGACAAGGTCAAAGCCATTCATGACGCTTACTTGCTGGCCAAACGACGCTGTAAAGAAACTACCAAGGGGCTGACTCAAGACGCGATCGCATCTTCGCTACGCAAGCAAGTCCCGGCAATCATTAAGCAGTACAAATGCAAAACCGTTGAGTTCAAGGTTGTAATCAAGAAGGGAAAGGCAATTTTGAAGGCTGTCCCGAAGTTCTAACCCCGCCTGGCTTCATCTTTCACTCGCATCGACTCCATTACCAGATATGTCAAAGATTTTTTGATTGTCCGGGAGGGCTGTTCGGGCTCACGGATGATGTGCATTTGAGCTTCTTCCCAGCCAAGCAGCTCGATTGCGGCTTCTTCTGAAGATAACTTATCCAGACTGGCGTGAACCAGCTCGCCCTGATTAAAATGCAGTGAACCACTCCGCCCATCATTAGAAGTCAGGTTGAGTATCATCGTCTGGCGCTCGGTGGATACCAACTGGGCAAAACCCGGCACCGAGATTCCGTCCAAAAAGCCCGATTTATCAATGGGCGCGTCGGTGCTCATGACCTGTAAAATTGTCTTTTCGAGCTGAAACATATCAACCGGTTTACTCAAAAACCGCAGGGCCCCATATTTGAGCGACTCTTCTTCCAGCTCTTTGGTGCCGTAGGCGCTCGTCAGTATAAACCGTACCGAAGGGAATTTTCGCCGGCAGGCAAGTAAGATCTCGAGGCCGCTGGCGCCGGGCAGTCTCACGTCGGAGATTACCAAATCGGGTTTGTAGCGTTCGATAAGCTCGAGTGCCCTGGTTCCATCGGCCGCATTCATGACTGCGTAACCGGCTGCACTATCGCGCAACCAGACCTGCATACCACGCAGCAGACATTCTTCATCTTCGACGATCAGGATCAATTTGTCTGCAAGAGTACTCGGCATGTTCCAATAATAATATCATAGCCAATATTGTAAACACTATGTATTTGATATTCTGACTGGATTGACAGGTCCAGACCGCTACGTTATGTTGGTCAGCACGAGGAGGAAATTTACAAATGCATGAATCGAGTTTGCCGAAGATTCTAGTCGCCGATGACGATCTCGAGATCCAGAAGATGGTTAAAGCTGCCTTACAAGCTGTCGGGGCAGAAATAATCATTGCCGATGATGGCGAGCAGGCCCTGGAAATGCTCCTTGTCGAAAAACCAAATCTAGTGATCCTCGATGTAATGATGCCAAAGCTATCCGGCTGGGAAGTCGCCAAATATATCCGGGAACACAGTCAACTAAAGTCCATCAAAATACTGATGCTGACCGGTATCGGGCAACAGGTCAATGAAGCGACCTCGCCCTTGGTTGGGGCCGACGATTTCCTCGATAAACCATTTACTTTCGAAGACCTGGCCGATCGAGTACGTGTTCTTCTGGATGTATCAGCCTGATTTGTGTCTGTTGACTGAGGCAATAATTGATCCTGACAGTCTTAGGCTCGGGTGGAATCAGTCCCGACCCCCAGCGCGGGGGAGCAGCCTATCTCCTATCGGACAAAGAATGTCATCTCTTACTGGACGCCGGTCCGGGATCTTCTCGAGCCCTGGTCAAGGCCGGTTATAGTCCGGCAGACCTATTCGGAATCTGTATAACTCATCGGCACCCGGATCATACATCCGAATTCAGACTGATAATCGATCAGGAACGTTCCCGCCGGCGGTCAGAACCTCTGTTGTTGGCGGGGCCTGAGATTCTCGACGATCTGATCAATTTCCATTTGACCTGGGGCAGAGATAAACCGGCCAGTCTGTCTTTCCAGATCGATCGGCTGGTGCTGCCCGGTAAAAGGCAAGCCGGTTCTTTTCTGATAGAGTCAGTCGCCGTGCCGCATGTCAGCCAGAGTGTCGGATTACGAATTACAGCCGGCAATCAGACAATTGTATACCCGGGCGACTGCGGTCCTTCTGAGAAAGTCGTTTTACTGGCCAAAGCAGCCGACTTGCTGATCCTGGAATGCACTTTGGCCTCCGGCCAAAACTCCAGACACCATCTTTCGCCCGAAGACGCCGGCCAGATTGCCCTGCAATCCGGTTGCAAAAAACTCGTCCTGTCCCACTTTCCACCGACAGCCGACGTAGAAAACGCGCTGGCTATCTGCAATAAAATGGGAGTAGTCACCGAAGCCGCATATGACGGAGCGATCTACAGGGTTTAGTTAATTCCCGTCTCCAATTACCTGGTATCTCGAGTGTTTATTCCGGCTCGATGCCGAAAACCAAACCCAGGCCATCCAGGATACTCTGAACCCTGCGGGGGGCCAGTTTACCGCCTTGTTCGGTCAGGCGGGATTTGTCCAGAGTGACCAACTGGGTGACGTTGATGACGCTGGCGCGGGGCAGTCCGCCTTCTCCTTTCGAGAGGCGTACATTTCCCGGCATGGCCGCCAGGCGCAGATTCGATGTGACGGCGACGACGACGGTTGTGGAGATTGCGCTGCGATTGTAACGATCATGCTGAACCACGACCACGGGACGGCGTCCTCGCGGCTCAGAGCCGACCCCCGCGAGGGTCAGCCAGAAAACATCACCCTGTGAGATCACCATTGATCATCCGTCCCGTAAGACGAAGCAGTGCCCAGTTCCTCGGCAACCTTGAGTTGCTCCTGTTGCAACTCCTCGTCAGCAAAAAGCTCGTTGAGGCGCTTGGTAATCTGAACATCCCTCCGAGCCCGTACGGCTTGAGACAGCACCTTGACGACAAAGCGGTTGCGCGATTCTCCCCGCTCCCGGGCCGCTCGATCGATCTTCTTTAGCAAGTCGTCATCGATTGCAATGGAAGTCTTGTGGGCTGGCATGGCTCCTCCTGGTATTAACATTTAGAATACCATTGTCAATACCACAATGCAATCAACAAACTCTTACTCGATCCAGCCCGGAGTTCGACAAGGATCACTTTCCGGAATCGCCCAGTTTGACTGGCTATCCGGTTCGCTCAAGCTCAAACGAGTTGCCGCACAACCGGCCTGGTTGGACATGTCGACCCAGCCGCCATAGCGATCAATTTCGGCGCCGTTCGCGTCTTTGAGCACCAAGACTTCATCGCCTGTATTTCGCAGGCCTCGAGGTGTCAGGCTGGCATGGTCGCTACAAATCAGAAGCGTGTCAGGCGCCAGATCGACCGGTCGAATGAACGATTGTCCAACCAGTAGAGCCACAGCTCCAGAACCTATCACCGGTACTTGCCCGCTAGAGCAAGCTCCCAGCAAGTCACCCTGGCCCGCTCCACCTTCGTCATCCAGGCGCCAGTCAGTCAGATCGATTGGCATTCTTGAGCGATTAAAGATCTCGAGATACTCACCTTCGCTTTCCGGACCTTCCGGATTGGCCAGAACTTCGGTCATTAGAATTCCGCCCGCTAAGGTACTGAAACTGTGCAAGATATGAGTCCGGGTCCCGGTCAGTCGTCCGTTTTCGTCATAGCGAAGTTCGTCAACCAGGCTGTTACCTGACAGGTCGGTCACGGCCGCCGATACAACTAGATTGTATGCCTGGCCTTCTTCGAGCGCCTGGTCCGGCTCGAGCTCAATCCGCATGCCCTCCAGATCCCGCTCTACTCGGCAGGCGACTGTCAGCATTGAGTGCTTGGATGACAAGGGCGGCTTGTTCAAATCGTCTAGGAACTCTCCGTCCAGCTGATCGGCCGGCAACACGACTACCAGGCTGTCATCACCCGGGCTGATTGCCACAATTTCCGAAAACAGTACGGTCATGCGGGTATCGACATTGACATCTTCGCCCTGCGGGAGAAACTCCACAACCGACGGTGGAATCAGATCTGCTTCGGGCGGTTGCAGGTCAAGGCAGCTCGTCATAAGTAATAGGGCCAATGTTCCAATATTAGCTTTCATGGTTTTACCTCGCACCAACTTTTCTTGAATTTACCTCCGGTCCAGGCATCCAGAGTAGCGGTCGCTTCGAGAAACTTGATTGCTCGATCCGAGCCGGGTTCCGGCAGGCCCTGCAATGTCAGCCGGAACCTGGTAAAATAAAGCCCGATTACCATTGATGCAATTTCCATTCGCTCCAGGGCACGTCTGGATGTTTCCCGGGCCACTTGCAGCTCTTCGGATCGAAAGACAATCTTGGCCAGATCCCAACTCAGTCCGACATCCCACCTCAGACCGTCGCTATAATGAAATTGATCGACCGGCGTACTACCGGCCGCATACTTGTAGTCCCAACGCCCGCCGATGTCTTGGGAGACTCCGCCGGTAATTTTAGGCAGCCAGCCCGAAAAGCGTACTCTCGTCTTACGCGAATCGTCCTGGGCCTTTGACAGTCCGGCTTGAGACCAGGCCTGCTCGACTATTTGATTAATGTCTGGTTCGTCAGCTAAGCAAACTGGTTTACTCTTTAGAGTAACAACCTGCGGTTGGACATCCGATGCCTTGACCGCGCTGCTCGTTTTGTCCCGGGTCCATCCACTTCCAGGCACAAGCAGCAGGCAGATCCCTAACGTTATTGTTTTTCCCATGAATCCCTCCAGTACATAAACAATTCTTGAGCGTCTGCTTGCAGACCTTGTGCCAACACGGTCCGATATGTCTAACTAGCCGGACTTGAACGGATCAGGTATTTAAAGAAATGCTCTGAACAACAAAGGGGTGTCCGGATTCCGGACACCCCTACGGAATTTGATATATTGAGAACCTATTTTCGGCGGCGCAATCCCAAAACCAACATCACCAAGAGGCCCACTAGCCCGGCCCCGGAAGCCGCGGTCGCACAACCTGCGCGTGGTTCTTGCTCGGTCTGGGCTTGCGAGATGCTTTTCGGACTTATATCGGCTGCCTGCAGGGTTGCAGATTTTTTAATAGTCGTTGGCCGCGGAACCTGCGCCAAGCTGGTTTCAAAAAACAGCACCTGCGGATCGGGGTCTAGGCTGCGGTATTCTCCTTTCCTGCGAGCACGCGCCTCCATGTAATGATCGCCGGGCAACAATCGTCTGGTTACTTTTACAAGCGGACCCGATTTGAAAGGCGACCACATACCGCCATCTATACGGAACTGGATTTCAGTAGCCGGGTCTATGACCCTGAGCTTGATCCCCTCGGGGCCGTTGCTTTCAATCTCAACTTGAGTGGCAACTGGCGCAGGCGGCGCTTCAAAACTCAAATCAGCGTAGATCGACATGAATTCATGATAGCCGCTGCTACCGCGTTCGAGATTGCCCTCAACCGATTTTACTTCCAGGATAAACCCCTGTAGGTCGGGAATGGCAATTTCGCCCAGTCCACCTGTCAACATTGGTAAAAACATGCCGATCAACTGAGGAACCACGCTTTTCAACGTTTCTTCGTCTTCAGCCAGCAACTCATAGCTCGAGACGAATACGTTATCGACGACTACGCTGTTCTCGTCGATAATCGGAATGACCTGGTTGTCATCGGTGAAATCAATCGCCAAATCCACGCGAACATCTTGAACCAGAGACAGGAACATAAACCAGCTACCGTGGAGTTTCATCCAGAAATCCATACGCAATTCGGGCAAGAACAGATATAGGATTGGTTCGTCAATCGAGCCATCCGGCAAGAAGGTCCCTTTGCCGATCTCCATATGAGGAACACCCTGGGGGCGCAGTTCGAGCCGAACCGGCCAGTTACCCTGGTCGGCCAGCAGATTGATCGAGGGAATGAACAACCCCAAGGTGGCGGACGATATCTGATCTATTCCATAGCTGTCGATTGCCAGACACAAGAAACCGCTGCGCCAGAGCTGATAGAAGAAGTAGTCTAGGTATTTGTCGGTTATTGCCACGCCCATCATGTAAGGGTCGCCCGTTCCGGGTATGACATTACCGAAATTCATGGCCGGGGCCAGGCCCGGCGAGGGAATGTCCTGCGGGTCAGGTTCTGGCAGACATTCATCCAGGTCTGAATATGTCCCGCCGATCAGCCTGACCTCCAAACCATTGTTGCGAATAAACGGCCGCTGGCTGGGCTGTTGGGCTTGTCCCAGAGCCAGCAGGAGATCTACGGCCGCATCGTTGGTTGGATCAACACTCGAAAGCTGCTCGCCAATTTCCAGGGTGCCGACCAGACCGAGGGGTTTAATCAGACAATCGCCGCCGCTCTCGCAAAAGTCGTCAGCATTACATGTCGAACCTGTCGGGCAATTGTTGCTGTAGAAATCACAGTTCAAGCAACTCTGTGCGGCAATCAAGTCGCCGATCGCGCTATCGAGTTGCGTCTGCAAGGCCAGGTTGAGAATTGTCGTCATGGCAGGCTTGAGGGCTTCCATGATCTCGTCAAACCCTATTGGACATACGATGTCGTAATCGTCTTCTTCGAGAGTCAGCTCTAAGTTGGCAATCTCGAAATAAAACAAGTGCGAGTCGGGGTCGGCCTTTAATATTATATCGGCCGAGAAGGGTTTGTCACTGATCTCTAGCGGAAAATCACAGTGAATAGGCACAAAAAGTATGGTCGTATCCAGGGTCAGGTTTCCATTGACGTTGACGGCCCCGTCGAATCCAATCGTATCGTTGGGGACCAGGGACAGAACGGATTGGGCAATCTCAATGGTTAAAGGACAAGGTGTCTGACACAAGTCGACATCAGTAACAAGTAAATCAATATTCTGATTGGGAATATCAAATTGGAGACCGTCCTCCATCAGGCTGCCCAGAATTTCTGTCAGATTGTTCTGGATGAAGTCGAAACCGGATCGGTTGACTCTCATCTGGACAGCGTCGTAGACACGGTCTTGCATCGAAAACGGCTCCGGCAGTGGAGTTACACAGCCGCCGCAACTTGTATCGGAACAGGCCACCATTAGAAGTAGCGCCAACAAGCAAAAAACAACCTTCTTACGGCTCGTACGCGACATCGCTTATCCTCCAATGGAATACAGGTTGGAAAATACTAGCATGAGCACGCATCTGGCCACAAGCCGCAGGACCTATCCCTGCTAGAACATCTACTTTACTATGGTTTTGCCGGTTTGGCCGGAGAACGCGGTCCGGCGGGCTTGGCCGGTTTGGCTTTTGATTTGTCCTTTGCCGGCTTAGCACCTTTCGGTGTGCCCTTCTCGGGTGCCGGTTTCTCGGGTTTGGCCTCAGGAGCCGCTTCCTTGACCGGCTTGCGTTTGCTGACCATCCAGATCTGCTCGAAGGGAATTGCTCCCTCTTGACCGTCAGCCTTTTTGATGCGCACGCCGAAATAAACACACTTGACGAATTCGGCCTCGATTACTTTACCCTTGGTTTCGACCCTGACCGGATCGCCCTTTTTATACTTGCAGAAGATCTTATACTGATCGGGAATCGGTTTCTTGTCGTCGGCTGCCATACGCTTGGCCAATGCCAGTTTCTTCTTTTCATCTTCTGCTTTTTGTTTGGCCGCAGCTTTGGCCTTTTTCTTATCGGCGGCCGCCTTTTTCTTGTCAGCCGCGATCTTCTTTTTCTCAGCAGCCAGGCGTTTCTTCTCGGCTGCTTTTTCCTTGCGCTCTTTAGCCAGGCGGGCTCTGCGCGCTTTGGGAGTCTCCTTCTTCGGTTTGACCGCGCTTTTTGCGGTGCCCTTCGGTGCAGGTTTAGCCGGCTCAACCACCGGAGCGGGTACAACCGGCTTCACTTCAGCCGACGGCGTCGGTGCTTCAGTTGTCTGAGGAACCTTGGCCGGCACCAGTGGAACCACCGGTCCCGGCTCGATAAACGGTGCCTTTTGACCAGTAAACCTGATTCCAGTGGCGTGTACTACTGTACAAACACGATTGTAAAAAAAAGTATACAAGCTCTTTTGATCCACTACGACATTAATCAAAGCCTCAGCATTGACCTTTTGTTTGGCATCTTGCATGGCCGCAAGCAAAGAAGCATCCGTAGAAAACGGAATGAACATTATACTCTCTATACAACTTTCTCCCTGGGCCTGACCGGTAACTTGATAGGCGCGACCATCAATGGGAGTCGTGGCTGGCGACATCAGTAGCGGAGTCAGACAACCAGTGGCAGTCACGAGGATAATAATGGCAACCAGGCAAGAAATTTTTTTCACTGAACTCATTGAATCCTCCGGAAACATCTAGTCAATGACACATTCGTCACTTGCCTATCGAAAAACGGGCCCGGTTGCAAGTACTGTCTAAAATCTGGCCCCAGCCAAAACCCCTTGACCTCCCCAGCCTCAGCGGCATAATGGCCTTGAGACATTTCGGGGGCAGCAGAGAATACGGAGGAATGAACATGGCACTGAACTATGATCTGACCGAAGACCAGCAAATACTGAGAGAAAGTGTGCGTAAGTTCGCTGAGAATGTCATTAAACCCGTCGCCCGCGAGCTGGACGAAAAAGAAGAGTTTTCACTTGATACAATGAGCCGTATGGCGGAAATGGGACTCTTCGGCGTATTCGTTTCTCCCGAATACCAAGGCCAGGGCCTCGAATACATTTCCTATATCATCGCCACCGAAGAAATCGCCCGGATTGACGGTTCGCACGCTGCCACGGTAGCCGCCGGAAACTCGCTGGGCATCGGCCCAATCAACTACTTCGGCAACGCCGAGCAGAAAAAGAAATACTTGCCGAAACTGTGTAGTGGTGAAGCCCTGTGGGGCTTCGGCCTGACCGAACCGGATGCCGGGTCTGATGCCGGCGGTTCCAGGACGACCGCAACCCTGGACGGCAACGAATGGGTTATCAATGGATCGAAGATCTTCATTACCAATGCCTCTACGCCGATAAGTATGGGTGTGACTGTTCAAGTTGTGACCGGCAAACGGCCGGACGGCAGGCCGGAAATTTCCTGCTTGCTGGTTGAGAACGGCACACGCGGGTTCGAGTCCAAGGAAATGCACGGCAAACTCATGTGGCGCTCATCCAACACCTCCGAGCTTTATTTTGAAGACTGCCGAGTTCCAAAAGAGAACCTACTTGGTCAGCAAGGTGATGGGTTTCATCAAATGCTGTCAATCCTGGACGGTGGCCGGTTATCAATCGGTGCGATGGGTCTAGGTTGCGCTCAGGGCGCTTTTGATCTGGCCATCGCCTACGCACAGGAAAGACAACAATTTGGAAAACCAATTTGCAAGTTCCAGGCTATTGCATTCAAACTGGCTGACATGGCCATGGAGATCGAACTAGCCCGCAACTTGCTCTACAAGGCTGGCTGGCTACGCGAACAAAAACGCCCTTTCGGAAAAGAAGCCGCGATGGGCAAACTGTATTGCTCCGAAGTGGCCCGGCGGGTTGCTACTCAGGCAGTTCAAATACACGGCGGCTATGGTTTGATGAAAGAGTACGACGTGGAAAGATTCTATCGTGACGCCAAATTGCTCGAAATAGGAGAAGGCACCAGCGAAGTGCAACGAATCGTGATTTCAAGACAAATCGGCTGTTGAATTTCTTTTGACAACTTAAACAGTCGGTTGTTATCTTGTTGTCTATTGCAGTAATAAAACTATGTGTTTGGAGTTAGTATGAAAAAATCACTGGCAATCCTGATTTGCTCGAGTATGTTGTCCTTCACATTACCGGCGGTGGCCCAGGAAAGCGGCAGCGAAGTCGCCCCGGCACCAGAAGGGACCAAACCGGCCCACAATTTTTCCTATACTCGAAAAAGCCCATGGCTGGCTGGAACTCTTTCGATTGTCCCCGGCCTGGGACAGATTTACAACGAAGATTATCTTGTTGGTGGCTTAGTATTGGGTATCGAGACCGGCTTATATATTGCTGCGGCCGCTTATGCCGGGCTGCTCGATCCGAGCAAATCAAATACGCTGAACTCCGAATCTGCCCTGCTCTTGGCCCTAGCAGCAGGTATCCACCTGTTTTGCATTTTCGACGCAACCATGGAGGCGGTTCGCCGCAACGACACTCTGGATAAATGGTCGTTGGTGTTCAACCCCGGCGACGATGGTTTCAGTGTTGCCTATAGTTTAAGGTTCTGAGATTTAGTCGAATCTTTTACGCAGGCTTTTTCTTGTTGTTCTTAGTGGCCTGCCTTCCTATAATCCGGGCGTGGCGAGAATTCAAACCAAACCATTTTTTGGCAATTTCTGGATGGCCAGTCTGGTCAATCTGGTATTCGCTTGCGGTCTGGCTGCGATTAGTTTCCTGGATGTTATCATCGCTCCAGTCAGCGAATGGGTTGTTGGCGAGCCTGCACCGACAACCTACCGCTCGGAAGCAACTCGTACCTCGGCCGCCGATGAATTAATCTCCGTCCTGGACGGTAAAGAGCCTGCCTACCAGCGTTTCATTATTCAGCGCGGCGAGATTGTGAACGAGGCAGATCTTGAAGATCTCAAACATCTGGTCCCTGATCGAGATCAAATAGATCCAAAACGTGCCGGAGGCGTCTTGGCTTTTTATTTCTTGGCCTTGACCTTCTTCAACTTGATCCTACGCCGATCCCGGCAACATCTACTGATGCGCTTTAGGTCCGTCCTGTCTGTCTATCTGGCCCTTTTGATAAGTGTGCTGGCTACACGCTTATTGCTCAACTACTCATTGGTCAGCCTATATGCCGCACCGGTAATGTTGACCGCCATCTTGTTCGCTCCCCTAATCTCACAGAACATAGCCTTTATTGTGCACCTGCTGGCCCTGGCACTGATCGCTCCAATGATTGGTGTCACTCGTGGTGCGGTTTTGGTGCCTTTAGTTAGTGGCTGGACGGCAATCTTGCTGCTAAACCGCGAAAGCGGTCCAGTGCGGATGCTGTTGGCGGCAGCAGCCGGTGCCCTGGTGGGAGGCCTGTTTCTGATCGGCCTCGACTTGTTTGTTCCACAAGGAATCGACTTCAGCCTTCAGCTCGAAGGCGACCTGGTCGGCGTAATTGGCGCAACTCTAGTCTCGGGCCTGTTGGCAGGTCTGTTGACCTATCCGGCTACCAGACTTTTCGGAGCCGTTCCTCCGGCCATGCTACGTAAAATGCTTGAAATGGATCATCCACTTCTGAAAGATCTTTCCGACAAGGCTCCCGGGACTTTTCAGCATTCACTGGCAATGGCCAACATGGCCGAAAAAGTCGCCGACGATATCGGTGCTAACGCCGAGCTTGTCAGGGCCGGTGCCTACTACCATGATATTGGCAAAATGCACCTTCCGGATTTCTTTAGCGAAAATCAGCAAGGCGACAATCCGCATGACTGCATATCGCCAGAAGAGAGCGTAGAAAAATTACGTTCACATGTCGAGGCCGGCGTAACCATTGCCAAGGGTGCCGACCTTCCTGAACGAATCATAGATTTTATTGTTGAACATCACGGTTGTTCGACCATGGAATATTTTATGGACAAGGCCTTTCAACTCACCCAGAAAGTGCCCGCCCAAGAAAAGTTTCGCTATAACGGCCGGAACCCGACCAGCCGGGAGACTGCAATTCTCATGATTGTGGATTCTGTTGAGGCAGCCTCGCGGACCCTTAAAGAACCCAGCCAGGACGATATTGAAAACCTCGTCAGGCGGATTACTTTTTCAAAACTCCTGCATGGATATCTGGACGGTTCTGGGCTGACGACTGGTGATCTGAAGCAGACCGGGATCAGCTTGATTAAGTTTTTACAGGCCCAGTTCCACGTTCGCGTAATGTACCCCTGTCAAAAGAAAGAAAACCAGCGCCCGCCGTTACAGGTGGTTGACGACACACATGCCGGCGTTCTGACAGGTCGAGTTGCCCAACCCATCACGCAGCCTGCAACAAAAGAGCAGGAAAAACCACCAGATAATCAGAAACCAAAAAGTGACGAAGCTGAGTAGTCTCGGTCGGACCCGGAGAGCCCTATTTCAATCTTCGGAGTCTTCCAGGGTAGACTTGCTGCGCTCTAGAACATCGAATTTGAAGATTCGTGAGACCAGATAGCGAACCGTATCTGAATCCGAGGAATGTATTGCTGTAAAATGAATTCCCATACCGTTATGGCGCGGGTCTTGCCCATCTACCACTCGAACAACTTCACCTTCTAAGTCAATACACAAACCGCCCATTTCGTCAGGCAGTTGAACTGTTAAGTCCAGGCGAGTTCCAACAGGCGGCGGTATAAAAGTCCGGATGAATATTCCATCCGGCGAGATATCCGCCGCCAGATTTCCGTATTCTTGGCCGTCTAGCCGATAGGTAACCATTGCTGACATCGGCAAGCGCTCGCCCGACCGGCGAGAGCCATCGTCATTACTATCATTGCCACCCATGAAAACATCCTATTGAATAATTGGAGTCTCTACAACGAAAAAAGAGCTATTAGAAATCCATTGCAAACCTCTCAAGATTGTCTGTACGATTCTTGTTTCAGGAGGCTACCGATGAAGAACGTACAGCTTGTCATGGCAATCCATAGCCACCAACCTGTCGGCAATTTTGACTCGGTATTCGAAGAAGCCGTGGAACGCTGCTACTCGCCGTTTTTAAAGGTTCTTGAACACCATCCCGGCGTGCGGGTAGCTTTGCACTATAGCGGACCATTGTACGAATGGCTCGAATCAAACCGGCCAGAATTCCTCGACAAACTCGGGCGGCTTCACGCGCGCGGACAAGTTGAGCTATTGGGCGGTGGCTTCTACGAACCGATGCTATCGGCATTGCCACGAGCCGATGCCCTCGGACAGTTAGGCCTGATGAACGAGTATCTCGAGAAACGATTCGGTGCAAAAGCTAAGGGTATCTGGCTGACCGAACGGGTTTGGGAGCCCGAAATGGCCAGTCTACTGGTCGAAGCTGATGTGCTTTATACCATGGTCGATGACACCCATTTTTATTATGCCGGAGTAGAACCAAGACGCTTATTCGGATATCACGTGACTGAAAAAGCCGGCGATACTATGGCTATTTTTGCTATTGACAAGCACATGCGCTATTCGATTCCATTCAGACCCGTTGAACAGGTAATTCAGGAGTTGAGCAAAGAGGCTTCAGAAGATCCACGCGGGGTGATCTATGGAGACGACGGTGAAAAATTTGGCATCTGGCCGGGTACTTACGACTGGGTCTTTTCAAAAGGCTGGCTGGAAAACTTCTTCGAGGCTCTGGAAGAAACTGACCTAATCTCCGTCCTGCCTCCGGGCGATTACCTTGAACAATATTCTCCTTCATCGAGAATATATCTGCCGACCGCCTCCTATGAAGAAATGCTGACCTGGGCCATGCCGGCCACTGCTATCCATCGCTATGAAGATTTGAAACAAGACCTCGAGAAGGCCGGCCTACTCGAAGAAGCCAGGCCTTTCATCCGGGGAGGACTCTGGCAGAACTTCATGGTCAAGTATGACGAAGCAAACCATATGCACAAGAAGATGCTGCACGTCAGCCGCAAATTTGCCGAAGCTATTGAGGACGAGGAACTGTCGGACCAAGACTGGGAGAAGGCCAGGCGAGCCCTTTACCGGGGTCAATGTAACTGTGCTTATTGGCACGGATTGTTCGGGGGGCTATATCTGCCCCATCTGCGCGACGCAATTTACAGGCAACTGATTCAGGCCGAGAAAATCCTCGATCAGCTCGCCCAGGGGGACGAAGACTGGATTTCCTTTGATCTTCTGGATTTCGATTGTGACTTGAATGAGGAAGTTATCGTAGAAAACGCGCTGGTCAACGTCTACATCGATCCCCACAAGGGTGGTTGCATTACCGAATTGGATTACCGTCCGGCCGATTTCTGCCTGACCAACACCCTATCCCGCCGGGTCGAAGGCTATCACCGACAGCTTCTTAAAAACGTGTCTGACCAAGACAGTCCAGCGACTGAAGATGCGCCTACTACTATTCACGAGATCACTCGGGCCAAACAACCGGGCCTGCAAGAGAAAGTAATTTCAGATAGCGATATCAGGCGCAGCTTTATTGATCGTTTTCCGGCTAGGCAAACTTCCCTCGAAGATCTTCAGCGAGCAACCTACGTAGAAGAGGGTGATTTTCTTGGCGCTTGTTACCATGTAGAGCGAGTCGGCATCGACGAGGAAGGCGACTGTGATTTTAATATACAACTGACTCGGGCCGGCCATCTGACACGCGACGGCCAGAAACTTCCGCTAATCATCGAAAAACATATTTCTGTTCCGGCCGATCGTGCCGAAATACGTGTCGAGTACTCGTTACGCAACCCAGCCGATCAGGTGCTCGATTTGCTCTTTTGCCCCGAGCTGAACCTGACCTTGCTTGCTCCGGATGATGGAAAACGTTTATACGAATTTGAAGGAGTCATCGGCCCCGGACCCAGGATGCGCACCTCCGGCGAAATAGAAGAAGCTTCATGGTTCGCGTTGGCTGATCTTCACCAGCGCTTCAGACTCCGTCTGGAATTCGAGCCACCGGGCACACTTTGGCGTCACCCGGTCGAGACCGTCTCGCAATCGGAAGAAGGATTTGAACTGATATATCAAGGCTCGGCTATTATTCCGAGTTGGAAATTAAGCATCCCGGCAAACTCTCTTCACAACATCTCTATTAGGCTTGAGATTCAACCGGTTTTTGAAGACGCCGTTGTTCCGACACCTGAACTCACTCAAGATCAGGACTCGCTATAAGCACTCTCTTACAGGAGAAATTGACCTCATGAAGATATTGTTCGCCTCCTCGGAAGTTGTACCTTATTCCAAAACTGGCGGTCTTGCAGATGTCGCCGGGGCTCTGCCGGAAGCAATAGCCAGTAGAGGTCACGATGTCACAATTATCACTCCGCGCTATAAGTCAATCGATATCGCTTCTTTCGATCTCAGACGGAGGCGCACCCGCCTGAACATCCTGGTCAAGGGAAAATCAATTCAGGGCAGTCTTTTTGAAGGCCGAACAAAGTCTGGAGTCGAAGTACTTTTCGTTGATCAACCCAGCTACTTTGACCGAGATGGCCTTTATGGGACCGACGGTAAAGACTTTCCCGACAACGACGAACGCTTTGCCTTCTTCTCACGGGCCGTGCTCGAAGCCTGTCGAGTGACCGGCCTGACACCTGATATTATACACTGTAACGATTGGCAAACAGGGCCAATCCCAGCTTTGCTGCAATTCGAATATCGTGATCGGGTCGAACTCCGGGAAAGTCAGCTATCTCAAGGCCGGCCTGGTTTTTGCCGACAAGCTGACAACCGTCAGCAAGAAGTACGCGAAAGAGATTCAAGATTCAGCCTTCGGCTTTGGCCTTGAAGGCCTGTTGTCTGAACGTTCTGCCGATTTGAGAGGCATCCTCAACGGGGTCGACTACGCTACTTGGGACCCCCAGCACGATACCGCTATTTCGACTACCTATTCGTTCGACAATCTTGCGGGCAAAGTGGCCTGCAAGACCGATCTGCAGCAAAGCATGGGTCTGCCGGTTGAGCCCGATTTGCCACTAATCGGTTGCGTGTCCAGATTGACGACACAAAAGGGCCTGAACCTCTTCCTGCAAGCAGCTGAAGAACTACTCGAGCTCGATTGCCAGTGGGTTTTCTTGGGTACTGGCGATCCCGAAATGGAACAGGCTCTAAATGATTTATCTGAAAGCCATCCTTCCAAGTTGGCGAAGCGCACAAGCCACGAAGAGAAGCTCGCTCATCAAATTCAGGCTGGGGCTGATATTTTCTTGATGCCTTCAAAATACGAGCCCTGCGGCCTGAATCAGATGTACGCCCTACGCTACGGCACTATCCCGATCGTACGGGCGGTTGGCGGTCTCGACGATACTATCGAAGATGTCAGTGAGGGTGACGGCAACGGGTTTAAATTTGCAGGAACTAAGGCGCAGGATTTAGTGGCAACTATCCGCCGAGCTCTCGCGGAGTATCAAGACAAAGTCAGCTGGCGGCGCGTAATGGAATATGCAATGTCTCAGGATTTCTCCTGGTCTCTGGCCGCCCGCCAATACGATGCGGTCTATCAACAGGTGCTAGCGCTGAGAGCATCCTAGCCATGCACACGTTTTTCAACACCAATCATTGGCCCGGGCGAACAGTTTTTTGGGTGGTACTCACACTTCGTTGACAGTATTCCGGGCGGGGTGGTAATGTTTTCACCGTAAATTCAGGAGGAAACGTGGGGCTGCAGGGCACACTGGATACGATGACGGTGACCGAACTTTTCGGTTGGCTGTCGGGCAAAAAAGCTACCGGTATCCTGACTTTTAAAAATGCGGACATTTCTAAGATCCTGACCCTTGAAGAAGGATTGATAATTAATGCCGCCTCGACCGATCCGCGTGAGTATTTCGGACAATTCCTGATTAACTTTGGGTTAGTTACTGAAGATCAACTTCAGAAAGCTTTTGAGACCCAGCAAGAAACAAAGGTCTTGATTGGCAAAATACTGGTGATGACCGGCGTTGTCAGTGAAGAGCAGGTCCATCGAATGCTCGAGCTGAAAATTCGTGAGACTACTCTGGATGTTTTTCTATGGGATCAAGGTCTCTTCGAATTTCAAGACGGTTTATTGCTAGACGATCCCTCGATTGTCGAGGTTTCGGTCGATCTGTCAGACCTACATAATGAGGGGGTTAAGCGTCGCAAGTTGCATTGCGAGTTACGCAACGTAATTAAAAGCAATACCTGTTGTTTTCTGTGCAACGAACAGGCGATTCCGAAAGATCTCGATCCACGCTCAGCAGACGGAGTCATGACCCAGATGGCCCACCAGGGTGTCTCGGCCGCAGATATCATTCTTCGTTTTCACTCGTTGGATTTTCCAATACTGAAGAATCTCTATGACTTGATCAAGCGCGGTTGGCTGACAGTCGCCGACCAGGCTCAAACTCGTCTGGCAATCGAAATTCCTGAACCGGATGTTGTCTTACCGCCTCCGGAGGCTGAGGCCAGCCATGGCGGGCCGGACCAATACCTCTTAGCAACTCAAAATGCGATGAGGGAGCGCGATTTCGATAAAGCTATTGCCATCTTGAAAAAGGGACTAGACGAGTATCCCTATGACCCTGATTTGTGCGAAGCGCTTGAACTGGCAGAAAAAGGCCTGACTGATCTTCTAAAAACCGAGATGCTTTCTGATAAACGCGTACCTTATCTTCAACAAGACAATATTCTGCAAGCCGGCAGTTACTGGACTCCGGCCCAACGCTATATCCTGTCCCGGATAGACGGGCATCGAACTTTGCGATCGATAATCATGGTTAGCCCGCTTAAAGAAGTCGAAGCGCTAAAGACGTTCCATACCTTGATCAAGTCAAATGTTATCGGCCTCAGATAGTACCTGAGCGTAGCCTTAGGACTACAACAACTAGCAACAACAAAGAAAACCAGAGTGGTGATTGCGGATTAGCACCTGCTTGGCATCCACAACCCGAGCTTGTGTCAGCCTCGAGCTCGATATCCTGGACCAGATCGGCATCAGCTACAGTGACACCCAGGGTAAACGATGCATATCCGGCCACCACGACCACCAGCTGATAGGAACCAGCTTCTACATCCCTGAAGGCATAAGTGCCGTCAATTGCACTAATAGTATCTTTGTCAACACCCAGACTCAATTGAACACCTGAGAGTTCTTGCTGCGTCTGCTTGTCGCGCACAGTCCCGGTCACAGAATAGGAAGGCACCACACAATTTGCTCCAATGCATAGCTCACCGGGCTGACAAGAGTGATCACAACTGCCGCAATTGGTTGCATCAGTTTGCAGATCAGCGCAATTGAGGCCGCACATAGTCTCTCCGGCGGGACACTCGTCGATACAGCTACCCTCGAAACATATTTGTGCACCAGTACAAGCATTATCACAGGCACCGCAGTCAGTAAGGTTGTCGCGCAGATCAGTTTCACAACCATCCGACTCGTTAGCATTACAATCTCCATAACCGGTGTCACAGGTACCAATAGAACAAATTGCCTGGTCACAAGACCCGCTAGCGTGGGCGTAATTGCATACGTTGAAGCAACTACCGCAAGTCGCCGGAGTCGTCAGATCGGCTTCACAGCCGTTGCTGTCATTTGTGTCACAGTCGTCATATCCCTGAATGCAGGCACCCATCTGGCAAGTTCCCACAGCACATGTCGCCACGGCATTCGCATACGAACAAACAGTATCGCAATCGCCACAATGTCCGATATCACCCGCCAGGTCGACTTCACAACCGTCAACCGGGTTCCCATTACAATCACCAAACAAGTTGTCACAGGCCCCCATCTGACAGCTACCCGCCTGACAAATACCGGCAGCCTGCGAGTACTCACAAGCCAGGTCACAGACCCCGCAATGGGACGGATTCGTCTGGGTGTCTACGCAGGAGTCTCCACACATAGTCAACTCCCCGCAGTCTAGTGCGCAGTCTCCCTGGTTGCAGACTTGACCGACATCGCAATTATTTCCGCATGTTCCACAATTGGCCGCATCGCTTTGCAGATCTACGCAGCTACCCGAACAGTTTGCCTGTCCGCTTAGACAGCAGATGCCTGTCAGACATTCCTCGCCAACCCCGCAGACAACTGAACAACTACCGCAGTTGTTCTCATCGGTCAGAGGATCGCTACAACCTCCGGCACAGCAATTTTGGCCGGCATCACAGGTAACATCACAGCCACCGCAGTTGGTGATGTCATTTTGCATGTCAACACATGTATCCGAGCAATTGGATTGTCCCGTCGGGCAACAGATACTCAGTGAGCATGACTCGCCTGCTTCACAGGCATTTGAACAGGCCCCACAGTTGGCAGCATCGCTTTGCAAATCAGCACATGCGCCGGAACAATTCTCCTGGCCAATCGGGCAACAGATCCCCAATGAGCAATCATCAGCGACGTCACATACGTTCGAACAAGTTCCGCAATTGGCATCATCGGTCATTAAATCGACACAGCTAGCGGAACAATTCGTTTGGCTACTCGGGCAACACATACCTAAAGAGCATTCTTCCCCCCCGCCACAAACAACAAAACAGGCCCCACAATTGGACGGATCGGTCATCAGGTCACTGCAACTTGCCAAACAGCAAACTTCCGGGACAGAACAAATATTGTCACAGGCTCCGCAATTACTGGCGTCTGCCAGGATGTCGATACAGCTCCCGCCGCAAAGCCCCTCACCTGCCTGGCAACCGGGCCCGGGAGCGTTGAGAACTACCCAGGTTACATGCAGATTTTCGGAGGTCTCATCATGCCCAGTGATCCCGTTGCCAGCTCCTGAAATCTCGGTTCCTTCGGTGTCGTCCAGCCTGACGATGCATTCCCCGTCCGTATCCGGCGGCGGGGGTCCGGCCTGGGAGGCCTCAGGAATCTCGTCCTGGTAGGCGCTTGTGATGTCATCCGCATCGGGACCATCGAGCGCCAGGCCGGTTTTATCTACTGCCGGATTAGTGACACTGAATGCCCCCCAGAATATGTAATCACTGTCTTGAACCAGATCGGCGCTAGAGTCCCAGTAAAACAGGACCAGGGTCTCGGTGCCATTGGTCAGACCGGCGCTGCCGCCTACGGCTCCGTCCCAGGGTTCCATGGCGGGGTCCTGAATGTCGAAATCAGGGGCAATTGCGTAGGTCGCACTGAAACCGGTGCTATCCAGGGCAACTGTCAGAACCTGATGGGCCCCTATTACGGTCCCGGGAGGAAACCTGGCAATAAAATCACTGGCACCGGAATTGTCCTGAATAACGACGTTGTAATAATCGGCCCGATCGGACAAATAGTAACCGGTTA
>JAFDKH010000422.1 GCA_019307065.1 Deltaproteobacteria bacterium | reverse complement strand
AGGTCGGCCATAAGCAATCCGGTTCCAACCGAATGCGCAAGTTCTCATCTCGCGAAGGTTTGAAAAACAGCATTCTTGTCCTTCTATTGTCCGCCCTGATCGTTCTATTGCCCGGATGCATAGATCTCCCAGACTTCACTGTTCCCGACCACATTGAGGAATTTGCCAGGGAGTACATTGATATTCTCAGGCAGGCAGATAAGCAGCAAGCCAAAGAACTGCTTCACCAGTCTCTTGCCGAATCCGTGGACCCGAACGATTTCGACAATTTGGTAGAAGCTGTTGGCAGTGAACAAATTGATAACATTACACTTCTGCCTATACGAGTTATGGAAGCTGAAAAGGGCAACGGCTACGTTTTTGGTGTGATGATAACTCGTGATGATGCAATGATTGGCGGAACAATCGGCATAACGGAAATCGAAGATGATATTCGGGTCGTCGGTATCTCTTTAATGGGACCGACGGACTCTCGAGCAGCTCAGGTCGGCGAGGGAGACTCGCTCAAACTCAGCCAGCAGATCAGCGAGCTTATTGACTACGATGGAGAAGCCGAATTCTTTCCCATAGGCTTTATTAAAGTATTCATGTGGCTATGGATCGTCTTTGCGATCCTGGGGTTAGTCGTTCTGTGTGCCGTTTGGAGCGTCTTCGAGCAGGCCGGTGAACCAGGCTGGGCGGTTCTGGTCCCCATATACAGTACTATCGTCATGGCCAGGGTGGGCGAAAAGCCTCTGTGGCTGGCCATTCTCGCCGCACTTGGTGGGTTTATTCCAATTGTTGGTGGACTGATTAGCTTCATTGCTTATCTGATGATAATGATTGGTGTTGCGAAGAGTTTCGAAAGAAGCGTCTGGTTCGGGCTTGGATTGTTCTTCTTGCCTGTGATATTCTTTCCTATTTTGGCGTTTTCGTCGCCGAAGGCGGCAGCGAGCGGGCCATCAGACCAGGGACATAGTAATGAGGACTTCTGGGCGCAGAAGCTTGCTTCGGCTAATGTGCCTACAGCAGCACCTGCTACCATACCCTTTGATCAAAAGCGATTTGAGCCTGAACCGATATTCTTAGAGCCTATCGTAACCGAAGAGTTTATTCGTTTCTATTGCACCTGTGGTAAGAAAATCAAGGTCCCGGGAATACACGCCGGAAAAAGCGGCAGATGTCCTGCCTGTTCGGCAAGGTTTAAGGTGCCGCAGCAATCCCAGGCCGAGCCGCCAGCCCAACAAACGGCAGACGACCTTATTCGCTTTGCCTGCGCATGCGGCAAGAAAATCAAGGTGCCCGCGAAGTTAGCCGGCAGGACGGGACGATGTCCCAGGTGCCAGGTCGAAGTCACAATACCCGAAAAACCACTGGCCTAAACAGGGGCCTTGCCTGTAGAATCACCTGCAATGTTTACCTGAGGTGTTTCAGTTTGTACTCAGAGAAGACTGAGCCGCTCTTACTCGTTGTCCTTTAAGAGATATGGTTATGAAGAAGAAAGTCGTTGGTATCGTGGGAAGTTATCGCAAGGGTCATATTATTGATAGTGCCGTTTCGGCGGTGCTAAAAGCCGCCAGGGACACTGGCGCCGAAACAACAAAGATATACCTCAGTGACAAGAACATCGAATTTTGTACAAATTGCAGAACCTGCACACAGGAGCATGGGCCGCGCGGCAAATGCATTCACGATGACGATATGGACGCGATACTAACCGAAATTGAAACCGCAGATGGTGTCGTGCTCGGTTCGCCGATTAACTTCTCTACGGTAACTGCCCTGATGAAGCGGTTTACCGAGCGGTTGGTTGTTTATGCCTATTGGCCGTGGAGCACGCCTGAGCCAAAGTTCAGGTTGACTGAGCCTGTCCGCAAGGCCGTCATTATTACATCGAGTGCGGCGCCGGCTTTTATCGGAAGGATTCTAATGCCCAACGCCCTGGCTGTCCTCAAGGCGGCATCTAAATGTGTGGGAGCCAAAGTCGTCAGGCAGCTTTACGTTGGACTGGCTGCCGGTGACAAAGACCAGAACTTGAGCAACCGTGCGTTTATAAAAGCATACAAAGCCGGCAAGAAGCTTGTGTTGTAATCGGCGTTTGTCACAAACTTTAGTATGAGGCTCGTCGAAATGATTGAACTTATCACCGACAGAGAGATATACGACAAGGTGCTTTGCGAGCGAGTGGAAACTGCCGAAAAGTTCCTCTGGATAGCTACTGCGGATATCAAGGACCTCCACGTTGACAAGGCCGGCAGGATGGTGCCGTTTCTTGAAATCCTCTCCGACCTGGCAGCCAGACACATAGAGATAAGGCTGCTGCATGCGAAGGAGCCGGGACCTGCCTTTCGACGAGATTTCGACAGGTACCCAAACCTGATAACCGCAATGGAGCGAATTCTGTGCCCGAGAGTACACCTCAAGATGGTCATCATTGATGGGCAATTTGCTTACACC
>JAFDKH010000421.1 GCA_019307065.1 Deltaproteobacteria bacterium | reverse complement strand
CACTTTCTTGGGGCTCCGAAGACGGCTTGACCGTCCTTCGGGATGTTTCTCGCGAATACGATCAAACCGGCTTGCGTAAGCGCAAACACTACGATTACAAAGTCGTGGTTTATCTGGCCAACTTCAGCGGTCAGGAATGCAGCCTGCAGCTTACCGAAAGAGTGCCGGTCTCCGAGATCAAACAAGTCGAAATTGAGATCGACCAAAAGAAAACCACCCCCGGTTTCAAAAAAGACGACCAGGGCCTGATTAGCTGGGACTTAGTCTTAACAGCCGGTGCCGAAAAACGGGTCGAGATCTTCTTCAAGGTTGTCATGCCCAAGAATGTCATCTGGGACGGCTAGTCCAGCGGGCTCGTTTTCTAAATGACATAAAATTAGGTTCATTTGTGCATTTATGGGTTGACAAAGTGTACAAACGGTCTATTCTTGCGCCAGATGTCTTGTGATATTTGCATAATTGACCCAAAAAGGAGAACAGCATGAAAAAGTCGACCAAGGCGGCGGTAGTCGAGCGGCTCAAGAAAGACAAAGTTCGCTTCTTGCGCCTGCAGTTTACCGACATCATGGGGGCCAACAAGAATGTCGAGTTGCCCCAGGGCGAATTCGAAAAAGCTATCGACGGACAAATCCTTTTTGACGGTTCTTCGGTCGAGGGTTTTGCGCGGATCGAAGAGTCGGACATGCTGCTCAAGCCCGACCTGTCTACCTACGTGCTCTATCCCTGGGAAGAACAAACCGGCAGAGTGGCCCGCTTGATCTGCGATATCTTCACGCCCGAGGGCGAGCCTTTCGCCGGTTGTCCGCGCATGACGCTCAAGCGTATTTGCAATCGGGCGGCCAAGCTAGGTTACACCATGCAGGCCGGGCCCGAACCCGAGTTCTTTTTGTTCTTGCGCAGCGAAACCGGCGAGCCGACCGTCAATACTCACGACAAGGGCGGTTATTTCGATCTGGCGCCGATCGATCGCGGCGAGGACGCCCGGCGCGCGATCGTCGTTGCTCTCGAAGCCACCGGCTTTGCCGTCGAGGCCGCCCACCATGAAGTCGCCCCGGCCCAACACGAGATCGACTTCCGTCATCGTCCGGCCATCGAGACGGCCGATAAGATCGCCACTTTTCGCTTCATCGTCCGCAAGGTCGCCCTCGATTTCGGCCTGCATGCGACCTTCATGCCCAAGCCGATTTTCGGCATCAGCGGCAGCGGCATGCATGTTCACCAGTCGCTTTTTAAAAATGGCACGAATACTTTTTTTTCGAAGTCGGCCCCGGACGGACTGTCAAAGATCGCCCGTGGATACATCGCCGGGCTGCTGCGCCACGCAAAAGATTTCTGCGCGATTACCAATCCGCTGGTTAACAGCTACAAGCGACTGGTACCCGGCTACGAGGCGCCGACCCATATTGCCTGGTCGGAACGCAATCGCAGCCCTTTAGCCCGGGTGCCCGCCCGGCGCGGTACCGGTACCCGGATTGAGTTACGCATGCCCGATCCGGCCTGCAACCCATATCTGGCCATGGCGGTCATGCTGGCCTCCGGGCTCGACGGCGTCAAAAACAAGCTCGACCCCGGCCCGCCGGTCAACAAGAACATCTTCACCATGAGCCAGCGCGAGCGCCGCCGGCACAAGATCGACTCGTTGCCCGACAACCTGGGACAGGCCGTGTCGATTATGTCCAAGAGTAAATTTATCCGCGAAACCTTAGGCGATCACATCTTTACAAATTATGTCGAAGCCAAAAAGAAAGAGTGGTCGGAGTATATCGCCCTGGTGCACGACTGGGAGGTAGACCGCTATCTAGCTGCGTATTAGCTTTCTGAAGGAAGCCCTACTTCTTGCCCTTTTTCTTGCTCTTTTTTACCTTGATCAGCAGTTTCATCAGAGCGGGCGGCTTGACATCGTAGTTGCAACCACGGCCGGCTTCGGGTAAAAGTGTAGAGAATCAGGAGGAAATTCATGGCTAGCTTGATCGAAAAACTTCCCTTGACCGACAAACGCCAAGAAATTGTCAGCGATTGCTGCTCGCTTTTAGATTCGGAAGTAAAAAAGAAAACAGGCTTGAAAGGTCTTCTGGTCAAAGGCGGTTATAAGGTTCTCAAGGCGATTAAGCCCGGGGCCGTGCGCGAGGCGGTCAACGGTTTACTCGACGATTTTTTACAGGCTCTCGAACCGTTCCATACTGATTTCGAAAAAAAGGCCAGCGGGACATTCGGGCAGTCGATCAAAGGGCGCATCAGCGAGGTAGCCGAGGCCCTGGTTCAAGTGACCGATCGCAAGGCCAAAAACAGCAAGCACAAGGGCCTGGCAAAGATGTACAAAAAAATGCGCCCCTCGGCAATCAACAACGTTGCTGAAGCCATTCCCGGGCTGGCCGACTTAATGGACAAGCATTACCTGTCATGAAGTTCGTGTTCCTGACCACGCTACTCGGCCTGCTGG
>JAFDKH010000420.1 GCA_019307065.1 Deltaproteobacteria bacterium | reverse complement strand
GGCGATGTCTATGTTCTGGCACTGCCGGCCGATCCGTCTGATTTGAAAGCGGGAGCCGACTCAGCTTATGCCGACTTGAGCGGCAAGGCCAAGCACAAGTTGGAGTTCAAGGTTCAAGTTGCGGCAGGGGTCGTCGAGGGAGTCCATTACAACTTCATCAAACTCGTTGATCCTCCGCAACGCCTGCTGCTGGACAGGTTGTTCTTCATAGCTATCGTGTTGTTGATTTTCTTGACCATGGTCGGGATGGGCTTGACTCTGACCATGGCCGATTTCGCGTTGGTCTTCAAGAAGCCACTGGCCATGATCATCGGACCATTACTTCAGTTCGGCTTCCTGCCGCTGATTGCGATGATACTGGGGAGGCTGGCCGGGTTCTATGACAACTACCCGTTCATTTTCCTGGGGTTGATCCTGGTGGCTTCCAGCCCCGGCGGAGTCACATCCAACCTGATGACTTACCTGGGCAAGGGCGACGTCGCCCTCTCGGTTTCCCTGACCGCAGTCTGCACCGTGCTCTCGCTGTTCTTCACCCCGCTGATGATCACTCTATATGTCTCCAACATTCCCGACTTCAATATACCCGTCATGGAAGTAGTCAAAACAATGTTGGTTCTGGTCATCATCCCGCTTTTCGTAGGCATGCTGATCAGATGGAAAGCAGAGAAATTTGCCAAGAAAGCAGAAAAGCCTTTCGCCATCCTGGGCGTGTTTGCCTTGTTACTCCTGATAGTCGTTGGCGTGTGGAGCAACCTGGACAAGTTTGCCGACACCGATCGGTACGGTTTCGCCTTTTATTCGATCATCTTCGGTCTCACATTGGCCGGAATGGTTTTCGCCGCTCTGATCTCAAAACTGGTGCGGATCAACAACTTTCAAACTCGGGCTATATCGCTCGAGGTTGGCCTGCGAAATGCCTCTTTGGCTATGACCATCGCATTGCTCTTACAAGATCAGATCGGAGATTTTTCCAGTTCGATGTTCTTCGCTTCTGGTATTTTCGGTCTATGGATGTATGTGGCCGGGGCGATCACGATCTTCGCCTTCAAGAAAGTCCTTCCCCTCGAGGACAAACCTGAGGCGAAAGTTGCCTAAGCGCTTAGTGATTCTTCATTCTATGTATCAATGGCCGTAGCCGCCCCAAGATAAAACCATTGCTTGTTGGATTTTCCCGCTGAAGAAGTAGTTCCGCCCGGTTGCGCCCTGTGGGTCGGCACCCAGAACCACCGGGCTGTCGTTTTGAGCGACCCCCCCGCTGGCGGAACTGGTCACGACCGAGTCTGGCTTGTTGTCCACCCAGAGACGGACAGAGCCATCGCCGTCATAGGCTCCGATAATCAGGTAGGTGTCTTCACCATTGAGTAAAGACGCCGGAAGTGTTGCGTAGCGATATCCATTAACGAAAACACCGAATCGAAGCACAGTCGGTCCGTCGGAGGGATTGAATAGCTCCAGGGCAAACGCGCCGGAGTCAGCTTTATTCAAGATCGCGTTGGTCTCTCCCTCACTCAGAGACAAATCATCGAAGTCGACCACAGCTGTCACGAGAAACCCTTCGTTGGGGAAGTTGTCAGCGTCGTATAATCCCAGAGATTGCTGCTGCGAGGAATCAAACACGAGACTACCGCCGAAGCGATTGTGCCCGGCTCCAAGATTCTCCATACTCGGCGCGCCCGCTACGTTGATTTCTGCTTCAAACGTCTCTGTCCCCGTTCTGTGATAGCTCACAGTGTCAGTTGAATCACCTTGGTTCCAGACGTTCAAGTAGGCCAGCAGGTTTTGGTCTTGAACGACGTAGCGAGTCTTGTCGACCGGATATTCGACAGTCAGCGCGTCCACTTCCTCACGCAAAGCCGCTACGAACACCTCACCAGTCAGAGCGGGTATTGTCCAGATGTTGGTTCCCATGCCCAAACTGCGGGCAAAGACGATTTTTCCAAATAGATTTCGGTCGTGGTAGTTGATCTCGATTCCGTGGAATCCATTGGCGCGGGATTCAAGCATGAGGTCTTGGCTGCCGGCCGTAGTGCCTCCCTGGTTTCCGCCATGCAGTACGTGCAGGCGTATGTGGGGACGCAGGGCTTCATATTCGCCGGTTGCCAGCAGGTCACGGGCAAACAGCAGGTTCTCTTTCTGGTCGTAGAATGACCTCAGTACGACCGGTCGACCTAGGCTTGCGTAACCATGCTGTTGGATGGCGGACAAAACGTTTCGCAGAAAAGACGGGTTGGGTGCTTGCTCCTTCATTTCGATGAACAGAATCTGATCACCCTGCGACAAGGCCTCGTCTGCCAGCACATCTTGAAAATGGGCCCCGTTGGTTGCTCCGTTGTCTTCGTGAGAAATGAAGACCTCCGCGCCTGTTTGCATGATGTCCACCGCGATCAGATCGGCCCCGCGACTTTGGGCGTCCCAGATGCGTTGCCGCGTTTTGGTCAGGCTCGAACTGGATGTGTCG
>JAFDKH010000419.1 GCA_019307065.1 Deltaproteobacteria bacterium | reverse complement strand
CAACACCAGTCAAGTAATTGGTCAATCCTGGCTTTTTGGTACAATTGAAGGTGTTGTGCAAAACACCACGACGAAGATCCGCATCAATGAGCAACGTACGCGACTTTTGCTGGGCCAGTGTTATGGTCAGGTTGGCCGCAGTGAATGATTTCCCCTCGCCCGGACTGACGCTGCCGATGACCAGCGATTTGATCGGCCCGAGGTTCTTTGAAAAAAGCAGGCCGGTTCGTAGGGCGCGGTATGACTCGCCAACTGGCGTAGGTGAATAGTCGTGTGTGACAATCTGCGAACTGATGCTTTTGGCTTTCTCCGAATCCTGAAGTTCATAATCATCGAACTTGACGCGGGGAATAATACCCAGAATGGGCATTTTCAAATACCGCTTGACATCATCGCGTGTTTTGATACTCTTGTCAGCTACTTCCCAAAGCAAAGCAGCACCAATACCAAAGCCGAAGGCAAACAAAATCCCCATAAGGATTCTCTTGTTCTTATCACCGCTGATCGGCGCAGTCGGTGGAATGGCAGGATCGAGAATCGAGACATTCTCTGACGCAACAGCCTCATCGATCTGCGCTTCCTGATGTCGCTTTAACAGCATATTGTAAATATCTTCACTCACCCTTCGAACACGCTGAAGCCGTATAAGCCGCAACTCCTCTTCAGGAAGTGTGTTCAGCTTCTTTTGTACATCGGCAATGCCCTGCTCGATGGTTGCGATCTGGCCGTTCAATTCCTGAACCTTTTCTCTGGCCAGTTGGTAGATTTTATCCTCGATCAGGGTAATCCGTTCACTCAATTCTATAACGGTCGGATTGCCCTGTGGCACACCCCGACGCAGCAATTCAGAGCGAGATTGATCAAGATCATTCAATTCCTGCCGCGCAATGGTCATGTCTGCACCCTCACCAAAAACCGGTTGCATGGCAATTTGGCGGTATACATATCGGGTTGAAACACTGGCATCAAAATCAGACGTCTGTGGATCCAACTTGCCCAGCAGCATATTGAGTTCATTCCGCACCAGTATTGCCTGGTTTTTTTCCCGCTCAAGGGCATCCAGACGTGTGACCGTTTCCTGGGTTTCCTGATCCAAACCCATCAGATAACTTCCACGGAACGATTTAAGCTGGGAGTCGGCCTGATCCAGATCCTGTTTAACCACATCAAGCTGTTCCTGAAGATAGGTCCTGAGAAACCGGCTGGCGTCTTTTCGCAATTGTTGGCTTTTCTCAACAAAAATGCCAGACAACATGTTGACAGTCCGACTGGCGATCACCGGATCAGTATCTATAAAATTGAGCCGCAAGGTATTTCCTGCCCGGTTGGGCTGAATCTCGACCCTGGAGATCAGCGACTGCACTGTGCTGCGAAAATCATTTACAGTAAAATGGACCTGTGAGAATTGCTGCGACGCAGCAGGGTGGATCGAGAAGGTCAATCCGTTGTAAGAGACAGAATCATTGACAAGATCTGCTACGCGCAGACTATCGAGCCGGTTCAAACCAAAATAGAACGCACATTGAGCCGTCGGATAAAACCGTAAAGAATAATGTCCAGATACAGGATCCTTGTTCGTCGAGAACGTGCGAAAAAGATCATGCCGTGCCACATCAACATCTGAATCGGTTTTAATATTTTGAAGCGTCAATCCCAGCTCTGCTGTGACTTCTTCAGAAAAACTCCGGCTTCTGAGTCGAAGGATCCGGTTTTGCACCAGTTGCTCCGAAACACCTCCTGCCAGGTTTTCGAATGTGATCCATGCATCGGCTTGGTAAACAGGGAGTTGATTACGGATATTCAGCGTCCAGGGAACAGCGATCGCTAACGTGATACCGACTATCAACCACCAACGCTTAACAATACCCCTGACATAGCGGGTAAGGTCCACACCCGAACTATCGGTTGTCGGCTCTTCGAAGAACTCTTCTATGGGTGATTCCTTGGTCATACAATTCCTTCGCGATGCTTATGTTTTCTAGAAGTTTCCAAAACGAATGCGCAAATACAAAAGAGCGACGGATGCCGCCAGATTGACAATCCCGATGACCAGGGGAAGATTCAAACCACCTCGTTCGGGAACAATAATCTGATCACCCGATTCGATACCAATCTCTTCCAGGGAAAAACCCCTCTCAAACTGGACCAGCAACTCATTGAAGACAGTCCGTCCGCTGCGTTCAACACGCATCTTTTCAAGATTACTATTTCGAGCCGGTCCACCTGCCAATTGGACAAGATCCCACAATGAACGGGTCGGATCGATACGATACGATCCGGGCCTGTTAAAAAAACCTTGCATGGTGAGTCTGATGAGCGGTCGAACATAGACAAATGGATTACGCAGATAAAGTTGAAGCTTTTCTTGCAACGTCTGCATCAGCTCGTACTCAGTCAATCCCTGAACTTTAACATCTCCTACGATAGGCAGAATGATATACCCTTCCCGGTTTATGGGATACTCAC
>JAFDKH010000418.1 GCA_019307065.1 Deltaproteobacteria bacterium | reverse complement strand
CATTAGCTCCCTATCCGTCTGCTTTGGTTGTTCTTCGCCAGAGTGCGCTACTTTGGCCATTGGCATGTGCTCTCCTGGGTCTTCATCTGCGGTTTCCTTGTGGCACAACGCTTTACATAAGCTGCCAAAACAGCAAAGCGGTTTTGGGTCAACTTGAAGTAGTTGTTGGGTCTTCTTTGGGTCTAGCTTCAACTTGAGGAGAGCACGACCTTTCCTGTGTATGCCAAATACGCCAGAGCGATGAGGCCGAGCAGTAAAAGACAGCCAACGAGTTGTGTGCCGCGGAAGAGTTGCCGCGTCCAGCGGTGGTATCCAAGATTGCGATGGTGATCGAGCCACTTTTCAGACGATGGATATTCACAGCGGCTCTTTAAGTGGCGTGCGGCAAGGATCGGCTCACCCTGCCAGTAGGTGTCCATGGTTGCACTCAGCTTCTCTGGTGGCTCGGTTAAGCCCAGTACCTGCTCAAGCTTAGCTCTAACAGTCACAATCTCAAGGAACTGTTGGTAGAGGCGAAACACGCCGTTTATGGCAATCTGCGCCAGGGCAATGATTATGACCGGACCAATTGTGAGAAATGCTACGTGATACCACGATGAAGCCTTGAATACGCCAGCCACCGTGCCGGCGAAGACGACTGAGAGAATACCCATGAAGAAGTTAACGCGCGTCTGGTGTCCGCGGAGGAAGTTGTGCATTTCCTGCACTGTGGTTTTGTATACATCTAACAATTCATCTTGAGTGAGTTTCATTTTCTTTTCTAGCCCCAACAGTGAGTTTACTGGTCTGTATAAAACCTAACTGTCGCTGTTTGTCGGTACAATACGCCAACAATCCAACAGGGCATCTTGAATCTACGCCCCCATGACGCAACGTTTTTCTCTTCTGCTGCCCTTTCCACAAAAGGGTAAATACGGACCAGTACAAAACCACTGATCACCCCTTGCCCATTAAAGCTCCCCGCCACCACTTAACTGCCATGATGCTTAAAGGATTGTAACATCCCGCCTTGATTTGTCAATCAGCGCCCAATGGCAAGTTCACCAACAGATGCGGGAGGGCATGAAGCCCTCCCCTACGGTCAAGACAAAACCATGCACTTTTAATGCTCAAACGATTCTAGGGTAGAAAAAAATACAATATTTACCTTGTTTGAGCTAAGCTTCGTTGTTCTTGGGGAACTGAATATGGGTACCGAAGTTACATTTCAACCGAGGTTCGGAAACTATCTGCTGTTGAAGCTGATTGCCAAGGGTGGCATGGCTGAGGTTTTCAGAGCAATGGCGATTGGTCCAGAGGGATTTTCCAAGCTGGTCGCCGTAAAACGTATATTACCGCATCTTTCCAAAGACCCTCAATACGTCGATATGTTCATCAATGAAGCCCGCCTGGCGGCCAACTTGATCCATACAAATATCGTTCAGATCCTGGATTTCGGCAATATCAACAACCTGCTCTATCAATCGATGGAGTATGTCCACGGCCGGAACCTGGCCGATATCATTCAAGTCCTCCAGAATCTCGGACAACCCGCTCCCTGCCTGGCGGCTTGTTATATCTTTGATGACGCTTTAACCGGGCTCGACCACGCCCATCGTAAAACCGATGGCTCGGGCAAACCGCTGAATCTGATCCACCGCGACATGTCGCCCCATAACATCATGGTCTCATATGAGGGCGGTGCAAAAATTGTTGATTTCGGCATTGCCAAGGCCAGCCAGACGACAGTCAACACTGCCTGGGGAGTCATTAAGGGCAAGCAAGAGTACATGTCTCCCGAACAAGTCCGGGGCGAGAAGCTCGATAAACGCACTGACATTTTTTCTATGGGTATCTGCTTTTACGAGCTGCTGACCCTGACCCCGATGTACTCAGGCGCCGGCCAGATGGAACTGCTCAGCAAGATCGGCAATGCTGAATTTGTAAAACCTCGTAAAATAAACCCCAATATTCCCGAAGCTTTAGAAGCCATTCTGCTAAAGGCCCTGGCTGTGGATCCCGACCAGCGCTACCAGACTGCCGCAGACTGGATCGATGCCCTGAATCTCTACCTGACCGAAAACAACTTGCGTTTTTCCAGTTCGCGCCTGCTCAGTGATTTCATGGACCACTTGTTTCACGACAAAATTCAGGCCGAACAAAGGGCCATGGTCGAAGAGGCCCGCCTGGTCGAATCGATTCGTCCCGGTCCGGACACGCTCGACGAAATATCCCAAACCCTTGAATCCGGCTCGGCTCAAATAAAGACAGTCGTGATGCAAGACCTGACAATCCCGGCACCCGAAGGACAATCCCAGCCGCAGGAGCCTGCGGAAATCGATGTGGCTTATCAACAGAGCCTCGATCAGCAGCCTTATGACGACGGTGAAAGTACTGACGAGATTGACGGCCGGGAAATAAAAAACGAGATCGACAATCGAGTTACGGCGGATGCTGATTTGCCGGCCGAACAACCCCAGGCCGACGC